>NZ_JAVRHK010000019.1:0-61385 GCF_031846585.1 Autumnicola musiva | reverse complement strand
GTGTAATGTAACCCTGATTGTGAACTTATAATACATTAAACAAATTACAAGCGTGTTAATACCGTAAGGTGAATATCACACTCACTGAATGTGTATAGCATATACAACGGCGTGAATGATCTTAATCTAAAAGTCTCGGATTGGGGGCCAGAAACATTTTGCCTTAACCAGTGGAAAGTACCCCCTGTGTTATGAACTTACTATTATTAGATATAATTACAATGGATAAAAAAACCTGACGGTGGATTACAAAAAATTTCATTCATTCTGGTAAATATTTTTATAATGGATGAAAGGAACGGTTAATAAAATTATATTAAATGGAATTATTCCTAAGGACTGGATTATTTCCTTTTTATAATTTTACTGCCATGAAAGTTATTATACATCCTCTTCTCATTACAGGAAATAAGCAGTTCTTGCTGCCACTGGCAGAGTGCGGTATTTCGGCTGGTTTCCCCTCCCCTGCTGATGATCACTTGGATAATGCCATAGACCTTAACCAGGAGCTAATCCGAAATAAAGACGCTACCTTCTTTGGAAGGGTAAAAGGTGATTCCATGCGTGATGCTGGAATTACTGATGGAGATTTACTTATTATTGACAAAAGCCTAAAACCCGCTTCAGGAAGAATTGCCGTTTGCTTTATAGATGGTGAGTTTACAGTAAAGCGTCTCAAAATAGAAAAGGATGCTATTTGGCTGGTTCCGGAAAATGAAACTTATAAGCCAATAAGAGTAACTGAGGACAATGAATTTCTGATTTGGGGCATTGTAACTAACGTTATTAAAGCTGTTTAGATGTTCGCTCTGGTTGACTGCAATAACTTCTACGCATCCTGCGAGCGTGTTTTTGATCCAACTTTAAATGGAAAACCGGTTGTGGTGCTTAGTAACAATGATGGTTGCGTTAAAGCCAGATCCAATGAAGCCAAGGCTTTAGACATTCCTATGGGCGCTCCTGCCTTCCAGTTTCAGGAAATATTTAATAAGCATAAAGTGAATATTTTTCCTCCAATTATGCCTTATACGGCGATATGAGTGCAAGGATAATGAACATTCTTTCCGGTTTCTCTCCCGAAGTGGAAATATATTCAATAGATGAAAGCTTTTTGAAATTTAAAGGTTTTGAACTTTATAACCTGGAGGAGCTGGGCAGGGAAATGATTAGAAAAGTAAAAAAGTACCCCGGAATACCTATAAGTGTAGGCATTGCCCCAACAAAATCTCTGGCGAAAGTAGCAAACAAAATTGCAAAAAAATTCAGCACTCGGACCCACGGTGTTTAAGTTCTCGACTCTGAAGAAAAGATTGAAAAAGCATTGAAATGGTCTAAAATCGGGGATGTTTGGGGAATTGGACGGCAACATGAAAAACGCCTGCAGGAAATTAAAGTATATAATGCGTACCAGTTTACCCGGCTGCCCAACCAGTATGTGCAAAAGGAAAAGACCCAGGTGGGGCTAAGGCTAAAAAGAGACCTTTCCGGGGAATGTATTCTGGACCTGGAGGAAATCGGCATTCGTAAAAATATAGCGGTTACCAGGGCCTTTGAAAAAATGTATTCAGATTATGCTGATTTAAAAGAGCGGGTGAGCACCTATTGTGCTAAGGCTGCTTTTAAATTAAGGAGGCAGGATTCCTGCTGTAAACTTATCTATGTATTTCTTCATACCAACCCGCACCGGCAGGATTTAAAGCAGTACCGTTCTAATATTGCCGTACATACCTACTTCCCCACCAACTCCACTATAGATATTACCAAACATGCACTCACAGGCCTGGAAAAAATCTACCGGGAAGGATACCAGTACAAAAAAGCGGGAATAATTCTTATGGCACTTACTCCTGCCTCTCAAAGACAGCTTTCTCTATTTAATCCTCAAAATCCTAAACATGGGGCTTTAATGAAAACCATTGATAAATTAAATCTGGCCAATCAGGACAAAGTGAAATTTGCAGGACAGGATTTGGCCCGGGTTTGGAAAGTTAAACAGGAACGACTTTCGAAAAGATATACCAGCAGATTAGATGAATTGATAGAAATTAATTGCGAGAAATTTTGAATAACAGTTAAATTTAAAAGGTTGTCAATTTTGAACCCTAGCATTTTCAGCAATCATCCCCTTTTGTAGCTTCTGTGGAAACTGCTGGCAATTTTTGAGCTATGGCAGTTTCCCCTTTACTTTCATTTATTCATATAGCGGCAAATAATATTTAAAAAATAAGAAGGCGATTACTGCTAACATGATAAGTATGGTAATTCCTAAAGCCCGGAGGGATTCAAACCTTTTTACGCCCTTCCCAGTATTAGCAGCATATTCAGCCGATTAGATGTTGTAGGTAACCTTTTAGCTATCCTTAAATTTGAACTTATTTGGTTCTGATTGGCTTCAATTTTAAAGTTAAGGAATTCTACAACACGAACAGGACCAAATACATAATATTTGACTCAACCTAAAAGAGCACGCACGGCATGTTGGCCAAATATAAGGTGAATGCAAGTGAAATAACAAAGGTTTCTTAATTTCCGGTGTGGATTGGATTGGATAAAAAAATGTTTCACAATATTTTCTTTAGGTTAAGTGGCCATATACCACCGCAGCTCCTAAACTTTGAGTAGAAATCTCATTGAGTTCATCTCTCGCTCTAATAAATTAAATTAAGATATTATCGGGTGTACCTAACTTTTAAATGCAAAATTACCGGCCATTCGGTCATTCATTTCCTGTGGTTTTCCTTTTAAAATTAGATCGGTAGCCTTAGGTCCGGGAAGTACTAAATTCATATTCCCTCTAGGTTCTCTAGTTTTACGGAGAACAGACTTATTTTTTATAACCTGAGGATGGTTTGTTAGCCATTTGCAATTTAAGTTTTCCTCCTACTGTAATGTCTGAATGATTAATTGAAGTTTTGTATAAAACCTCATCGTTTAACTTCATCTCCCGAACATAAAAATTAGGATCTGAATTATCGTTTGCGAAAATGGTAAAGGTTTCTCCCGAATAGTAATCAGGATGAAGTTTAATAGTAATGGAATTGAAAATAGGGCTTCCGATTTGGTAAACCGGATCTTCATCGGTACCTCCATTCATTTGAAATATTCCTATTTTCATTAAAACAGCTAAACTCCCCATTAGCCCCTGATCTTCATCACCATTATATCCGGTATTCTCGTTTAAGCCACAAAAAACTTTATTCACTACTTTTCGAGACCAAAATTGCGTAAGATCTGGTCTTCCTAATTGATTGAAAATATATGCTGTTTGTATCGAAGGCTGATTACCGTAATTAATAGGTATTCTTCTATATTCAGGATGTAACTCTGCTGCGTGTGAATTTCCAGAGGTAAATCCTAACTTTTCAGCTGTTTTAAACTGTACTGCCAATTTCTGAACAGCTTTTTTCTCGCCTCCCATCAATTTTGCCAATCCTTCTATATCTTGCGGAACAAACCAAGTTGCCTGAGCTCCATTTGCCTCT
Source organism: Autumnicola musiva (assembly GCF_031846585.1). NCBI lineage: Bacteria > Pseudomonadati > Bacteroidota > Flavobacteriia > Flavobacteriales > Flavobacteriaceae > Autumnicola > Autumnicola musiva. Next base: position 57,903 of record NZ_JAVRHK010000019.1, on the reverse strand, counting down.
ATAAAACCATGTTGATATTGATATGGATCGTAATTAGCAGACCAATTCCCAAAAACATCTTTAGGTTGCATCCATCCCGAAGCCGCATTAAAAACATTTTTATAATTTTGGGCCCGTTCTTTAAAATAAGCCTCATCTTCTTTGTACCCCAATTTAGCAGCAAGCTGCGCCAATGTCCAATCCTGATAAGCATATTCTAAAGTTAAACTTGCTCCATCTTGGTGCGAACCGAATTCACCATCAGGTAAAGGATAAGGAACATAACCCTTATCAATATAATAAGATAATCCTCCACCCATCTTTGTATCATGCTCATATCCGGCTTTCTCCATAATACCTCCCCGCATATGATTTTTCTTCATGGCAAAATATAGGGAATCAAGCTTTTCTGTTACGATTCCTTTTTGAATAGCACTCACAATAAAAGGAGTAGATGAAGCACCAGTCATGACATAGGTGTAATTACCTCCAGACGGACCTCTGGGAACTATGCCACCATCTTTATAATATTGCATTAAAGACGACGAAAATTCTTCCATAATTTCAGGATAAACTAATCCCCAAAGGGTATTAATAGTCCATTGTGCTCCCCAAAAGGAATCAGAATTATAATGTTTAAATTTTGGTCTTCCATCTTTATTTAAAGGTAAATTTCCAATTCTTAAAGAATCTCCCGAATAATCTGGATAAGTGCCATTATAATCGCTAATAACTCTTCTTCCCTGCAAGGCATGCCACAAATCGGTATAAAATCTTTTTTGTGCTTTTGAAGATCCACCCTTAATTTCTATCCTTCCCAAAAGACTATTCCATTCTTCTTTCGATTCCTTTACTACCTTTTTAAAATTCCAATGTGGTAATTCCGCTTCAAGATTTTGTATAGCATTTTCAACAGAAGTATAAGAAATGGCTACTTTCATGAGTAGTTTCTCTGTATCACCATTAAATTTTAAAAGATAATTTCCTGTATTCTTATCATTCCTTATCTCATCAAAAGATTTATCTAATTCAGCATAAAAATAAATCTTAACTGGTTTTGGCCTTCTATGAGTGGATAAAGCGACGACAGAACCTGAAATACTTTTATCATCAATTTTAGATAAGCTTCCCTCCGAATTTTCACAAGATCCCAGAATTGTGTTCAGGTTAAAAAGAATTCCTTTTTCCCTGCCCTTTGGGAAAGAATATTGATGAAAACCAATTCGTTGGGTACTGCTAAGAGTAGCTTCTATTTGGTATCTCTCAAGCGTGATTTGATGATATCCAGGCGAAACTTCTTCCTGCTTATGACTAAATTTTGAATAAAAGTCTGTATAAATCGCCTGTTCAGAATCCTTTGAAAAAGTAACCGGCATAACCGAAACACCAGACAGTTGCCATGCATGAATATGACTAAACCCTTTGATTGTATCTATATCATATCGATAGCCACTACCCCAGGCACCATCTATTTGCGTATCCGGACTTAAATTTACCATTCCAAAAGGCCTGCTTGCCGATGAAAAATAAAACCACCTTGAGTTCTTGGTATCTAAAAGAGGATAGACTTTATCTACGTATTCAAATTCCTTCACCTCTGATATAGCTGAATTAGATTCTGTTTTCTGAGTACAGGAAGTAATAAAAAACACAAGGAGTAACAGAGAAATCTTATGGAAATCCCCCATTCTATGATGCTTACACATAATATTAAGAATAATCTGATTAATTCTATACTTAAAATCACATCTCATCTCCAAAAAATATTGCATTCATTAAAAGCTTATTGGTTCCTAACCAAAATGCTCTGAAATTAGGATTGTCGGTAAATGCCATGACTTTTCCTCTTCCCAGTCCTTGTACCTTTAACGGGACTGAACCGGCAAGCAAATCAAGGTTTTCCTTGCTGATATACCCGCTTAGCAAAGGTTCATCAGCATACTGTAAAGGATTATTATAACTATCCTTATCAGCTTCCATAAAAATTTCGGTATTCCTAAAACTTGCAATATTATTGTCTGTATATCCAAAACTGATAGGATGAGAGCGATCCATATTCACTTTAAAAATTGCTCCACCAATGCGTTGAGCTCCTTTGTAATCCTGAATTTCTTCAAAATTTATATTTATGGCGGTATCCTCAATTTCTTTAAATTTCAGGTTTATAAACTCATTTTCTTTCAACCATTTTACTGAGCTTCTATAGGCAATCAAACTTCCTCCGGATTTCACCCATTCTTTAAGTTGCGTGGTTTGATTTTTATTAATTGCACCACCGTAAGATGCCGTTAAAATTATATCGGTATAACGGCTCAGATCAGTTTGCGACAGATTCTTAATATCCAGTTTTGTAATACGCATGTCAAACCGCTGATCGAATAAATGCCAGATTTCCCCAGCATCAAAAGGCCTGATACGTTCTCCAACAATGAGCGCCACGGATTGAGGCTTTATAGATCTGAAATTATTACTGCCTAAGCTTATTCCGCCGGTAAGTCCAGTCTTTAGAGCTTTAAAGGGAATTGCAGTTTTCTCACTAATTTCCTGAATTAAATTATATATTTCATCCACCGATAAACTTTGATTCTTAACAGAAATCATGATAGTTCCATAGGAAAAATTTTCCTCATTCACCGAGAAATTCTTCATTGCCACTTTTGCCCGCAGGCCTTTGGTGAGCATCCTATTAAGTGCACCAGGTGCATTGTAATTGCGCCAGTCCATCAAATAAGCATACTCGCTTTTTTCTATCTTCGCAGGTTTCGGTAGTATAAGGTTTTCAATCTTTTCCCCTATTTTCTCATTCGAGATGTCTTCTACAAAATTAAGGTTAAAAGCCAATGGCAAGCTCCATGCAGAAACATCATAAAATAAACTGTCTTTAAAACTGGTACGGGTTTCAAACATGGCCTTTAACAAGCGGTTCTGACTTTGATTTTTAGGCACAACATACGCATTGCCTTTGCTGAAATGTTTTCTATTTTTAGAAAAATCATTCGAAAGATTATGAATTTTGATTTGATGTTTCTTTAAAATTTCAGCGAGTTTAAAAGCACTTACCGGATCCTCCTTGCTCCCAAATATATAGGCTCCTTCGGAGGCCTCTTGACGGGCATTATTATAAAAATCACGTTGATAATTGAGGAGTTTCAGGCGCATTTCAGTTGCTGCTTTAAGCGTCCCAAGTGCTGCGGTAAATTGATTACGGATGGTAAAAGGAAAAGTAAGTACACCATTATCGGTTTCCTGGGCATGGCCCCTTGAACTTGCCTGTTCAAACAGAATGCCTATCCCACCGTTAATATCTGGAAAAGTAGCCCCTTTTCCGTAATAGAAATCATCAAAGTCCTCTTCAGTATAATACAATGACCCGATTTCATCAAAGGATTCAGCGATATAACTACCAATTTCTTTAGTGAGGATTTGATTATGTTGTGGGGTTAGAGGATGAGTTTGGGATGGAATTCCTGGCTGGAAGAAGAATGATGAATTGGAATCCATCTCATGATGATCGGTTAAGACATTAGGGTACCATTTATAAAATGTTTCTATTCTTGCCTGGGATTCCGGTAATTGCACAGGTAACCAATCCCTGTTCATATCAAACCAGTAATGATTGGTTCTTCCACCGGGCCATACCTCATCATATTCCCGATCCTGCGGATCGCTGTTAATATTTTTGCTTTTGTTGGTGTTTGCCCAATATGCAAATCTTTGTAAACCATCCGGGTTAAAAGAAGGATCTAAGAGAATAACATTATTATCCAATATCTTTTCAATCTTCGGACCTTCAGCTGCGGCAAGGTAATAGGCGAGAACCATAGCTGCATTGGCCCCACTGGGCTCATCTCCATGGATTGAAAAGCCCTGGTTTACGATCACCGGCATATTTTCAAGATTTAAAGGCCCTGAATTTTCTTCAATCAAACCCAAATGATCCTGCCTAATCTTTTCAAGATTATTTATATTTTCTTCGGAAGATATGTAGAGAAGCATTAAGGGGCGTCCCTCATAAGTAGTTCCCCTGTTTTCAATTTTAACACGCGGTGAACTCTCAGCGAGCTTCTGCATGTACATGATTAAACGATCATGGCTTACATGCCATTCCCCTGGTACAAATCCCAGCACCTCTTGCGGCTTCGGAATTTTAGGATTGTAATGTATCTCCTGTGGAAGATAATAATCGAGCTCCATCGTTTTTTGAGCGAATCCTGGAAAGGCAATCAGTAAAAGGAATAGATAAGTTCTTTTCATACTTTTTGAAATACTTTCATTTAATTTTTCAATTAGAAGTTGTTCATTACTGTCATGTTTGTAACCAGACTAGGAATTCGGATATTGATACTTTAAAAATATCTCATATTTTATTGCTGTGAATGAATTCACTATTTATCCGCAGAGCTACATTCTAACAGTGGCATGGATGGAGGGGAAGCATCTGGCCCGATTCCCCATTCTTTATTAGGCCTCGGCCCCATTTGCAAAGTAAGCCTTCCCCCTTTTATTACATCAGAATGACTAAACCAGGGCTTATTTAAAGGTTCCCCATTTAGGACAGCCGACTGGATATACTTGTTTTTTTCTGAATTATCTTTAGCGATGATCTTAAAATTACGATTACCGGATAATCTAATATTGATTTTATTAAATACGGGACTGCCTATATTGTAAATAGGTATTCCCGGTGACACAGGATAAAACCCCATTGAAGAAAATACAAAAAAGGCCGACAAAGCCCCCGCATCCTCATCCCCGGGAATACCCAACAGATCATTACGAAACCATTGCTTCATTAAAATACGAATGCGCTTCTGAGTTTCCCAGGGTTTTTCTAAATAGTTATACAGGTAAGGAATATGAAAAGAAGGTTCATTGCCCATAGAAAAATGCCCTACAATTCCGGTTTGGTTATGGTAGCGGTACAACTGAACATTTCTTTTTCCAGGAAATGGCTTAGAGAATAATTCATCCAGATTTGAAGCAAATGCCGCTTTACCTCCCATCATATCAATCCCATCTTCAATATTATACTGCAGTGCAAATCGATAGATCCATCCATTACTTTCGTCATAAAAGTCCCTCCCGGCCAAACCTCCGGAATAGACATAGTCTATTGGTAATATGAAACGTCCTGACTTATCCCTTGGGTGAAAAAAGCCTGTTCCATAATTAAATAGCTTACGATAATTGAAGGAACGTTCACAAAAATAATTGAAATCTTCACGCATATCCAGCTCTTCGGCCATCTGTGCCAGTGCCCAGTCGTCGTGAGCAGTTCCTAATGTTACGGCAAGGGCCATACGATTTGTAAATGGCTTTACCTGAGGCAGAATCTTTTCTTTCTGACCCTCCCACAAAGCCGGTACATAGCCATGTTCCTGATAAAACCGATTCAACTCTCCTGCAGGTTCATCTGAAACAGGGGCCAGGGTTCTTTCCATAACAGCACTTTTACCCGCTCTGAACGCCTTTTCCAAATCGAAATCTGTAATTCCTTTATTATATGCATCCAAAAAAGAGATGATATAATGATTGGAAATCATCCCTACTTTATGCTCGGTAAGTCCTATATATCTGGGCATTCTGAAATATTCCAACTGGCTGGAAACCTCAAGCATTGAATTAAGAATTTTCTCTTCCCTTTCCGGTTCAAGGAGTGTGGCTAAAGGACGAACTCCCAGGTAGGCATTCCACCCCGAATCGTGAAGTCCTGAGTAGAATGGATTTATATTATCTTCACGTATTTTTCCGTCAAAAGGACTGAAATAATTGCCATCTTCCGAGATGGAAACAGGGAAACGAAAATTTCTATATAAGGCCGTATAAAATACTGTCTTATCATCTTCAGAACCTCCTTCAATTTTAATTTTATTTAAAGTATTATTCCATATTTTTTTACCTTCCGATTGTAAATCAGCAATGTCATTCGACAAAACTTCTCTTTCCATGTTCTTTTTTGCCTGTTCAACGCTAATAAAAGAAATTCCATAACGAAGATTTATTTTCTTGGTTTCCTTGGAATATTTCAAGACAATACTGGCATTTTTACCTTCAGTCTGACTTTTATCTGTTAATTTATTGTTTTCCAGCACATAGCTTGATGTTGGAACATGATCCGGTAAGAGGTAAAGGTATGCATGTACTCCTTTCTCAAGTACCTGATGTCCGGAAAGAGCCTTTCCGTCCCATTTCATTTCTCCTCTCGCTGAATTAAGAATTAAATAACCATCTTCTTCTTCCTCAAATTTAACCTGGTATATGGCAGATTGATGGGACACCCCAAAATTAACTTCAGTTTCTTTTTTATCAAGAATTACAGAATAAGAATAAGGAGTAACTTTCTCATTGTCATAACCATACAAAATAACGGGTCTCATTTCATTTACATCTCCCTGAAAGGGGCTAAGATGAAAAGCAGAATAATATCCCTCCGATCTTACTAACGGCAAACCCCTTAAGGTTACATCTGTATAATCATACCTGTCTGGAGTTAGGCATAAATAACTATTTGGTAAATGCACTGCAGGATGAGTCGGTTTCAATAAGTGGCTGATATTTCCTATATAAGGATTCACATAATCCACAAAATCTTTTGTATTACTTTCCTGTGCTCTTAGGCTAGCTACATCTATAAAGCCCATTATTAGAAATGCAGCAATATGAATTCGTAAATATTTCATTTTTCTATATTTAGAATGATCTGATTCTATATATTCCTTTTACTTACACTTGATCGGCATGGATGGCGGCGCAGATGAAGCAGATACTCCCCACTCCTTATTTGGCCTGGGGCCCATTTCCAAAATGAGCTTCCCACCATTTATAATATCTGAATGATTTAGCCAGGGTTTGTTCAATGGTTGCCCGCTGAGGATCGCAGATTGAATATATTTGTTCTCTTCAGAATTATTCTTAGCTATAATTTCAAAATTTAGATTATTCGGCAGTTCAATATTTACCTGCTCAAATACCGGACTCCCAATATTATACACCGGCATCCCCGGTGTAACGGGGTAAAGTCCCACAAAAGAAAATACGGCAAAAGCAGACATTGATCCCGCAGCCTCATCTCCTGGCATTCCCATTAGGTCATTACGAAACCATTGCCTTAGTAAAATCCGAATACGTTCCTGGGTCTTCCATGGCTTTCCGGCATAATTATATAGGTAGGGTATATGAAACGAGGGTTCATTGCCCATAGCAAAGCCTCCTACAATTCCGGTCTGAGTTGGATATTGAAGATAATGGCGGTATTTGGGTAATCCCAGGGACTTTGAAAATAAAGAATCTAATTTTTCAGCAAAGGCACTCCTACCTCCCATCATATTAATATGATCCTGCAGGTTATACTGTAGCCCGAAACGATAATTCCAGGCATTACCTTCAGTAAAAAAGAGTTTACCATCCTGTCCTCCCGATAATTCATAGTCGAAAGATGATAAAAATTTTCCTTCGGTGTCTTTGGGATGAAAAAATTTAGTCCTGGAATTAAATAAATTGCGATAATTAAATGAGCGGTTACAGAAATATTGAAAATCCTCCTGAAGATCCAATTCTTTTGCCATTTGGGCTAAAGCCCAGTCATCATAAGCTGTTCCCAAGGTAACCGAAACAGCCATACGTCTTATTTCAGGTTTAACCTGAGGAGTTAACTCTTTATCAGTCTCCCATATCGCCGGAACATAGCCGTGCTCCTGGTAAAATTTATTCAATCTTCCAGCTGGTTCATCGGAACCAGGAGCCAGTGTTCTTTTCGTTACCACATTTTTACCGACCCTGAAAGCTTTTTCAAGATCGAAACCCCTTATTCCTTTATTATAAGCATCCAGAAACGATATAAGTATATCGTTTGAATGCATCCCTGGCTGGTTCCCGGTGACATTCATGGTTTTTGGCATTCTAAATTGGTCCAGTTGTTCAGCCGCGCGTAAATAAGAAGTTAGTAAGGCCTCTTCCTTTTCGGCATCTAATAATGCATTTAGCGGATGCAGCGCACGGTAAGTACCCCATGCAGAATCATCGGTATAAAAAGGAATACCTTTATCCTCATGTACTTTTCCATCAAAAGCACTAAAATAATGTCCATCCTCCGACATGGAAACGGGACGGTAATAAGAACGATATAGAGCGGTATAAAACACCGTTTTATCATTTTCGGAACCATCTGCTTTTATTTTATTTAAAGCATCATTCCATATTTTTCGTCCTTTTGATTGCAATTCATCGATATTGGTCGAAAGAACTTCTCTTTCCATGTTCTTTCTTGCCTGTTCCACACTAATGAAAGAAATCCCATAACGAAGATTTATTTCAGGGGTATCTTTGGAGTATTTCAAAACCATACTGGCATTTTTACCTTCAGCCTGACTTCTATCGATTAATTCTTCATTCTCCAATACATAAGTGTTTATCGGCGCCTTATCCGGTAACAGGTAAACATATACCCGAACACCGTTCTCGAGGAGCTGGTATCCGGAAAGTTCCTTTCCGTCCCATCTCATTTCCCCTCTCTCAGCATTAAGAATAAGGAATGCATCCTTCTCTTCTTTAAAACTAACCTGATAAATAGCAGATTGATGAGATACCCCAAGATTGACTTCAGTTTCGTGCTTATCAAGAATTACAGAATAAGAATACGGAGTAACTTCTTCATTGTCATAACTATATGAAATCACGGGTGTAATTTCAGTCTCATCTCCCTGAATGGGACTAAGGTTAAATGCAGCAAAATCTTTACCTGCACGAAGCAGCGATAATCCTTGAAGTGTGACATCGGTATAATCAACCCGTGACGGGCTAATCCGCATAAAACTATTTGGTAAATGAACAGTAGGATAAGTTGGGGTTAGCATACGATCTATGTTACCGATGTAAGGGTTTACATAATCAACAAGGTCTTTTTCCGTAAGCACTTGCAGAGAAGCTTGTGACTTTACCTTCGATATAAATCCATCTATTAAAATTACGAAGACGATTAGGCAATACTTAAAATACCTCATATATATTTTATATTAAGCAAATAACTGAAAATTAATGTTTTAAAACCTAAAAAAGCTAACCTCTCTAGGATTATGTACCAGATTCCGATCAGCAGTTATATTTTTATGTCCTGAGATGATACTCCATAATGGACCATTTCATCTCTACTTCAAATTATTCGTTATGTCCCAGAACTCCCTAGCGAAAACTTGGTGGGGGATTTTCATTGCCCCAATCTTTAATAGCTTGTTCTGAAGTTTCAAATTCCAAAGTTCCACCATTCTTCAGTTCATCCCATTGAATCCAGGTAGAATTATATTTTTTTCCATTTAACTCCAGTGATTCGATGTAAGAATGCGATTTTGATCCGGAGGTGATCACAAGTTCTCCATCAGGCAAATCAATCTTAATCCTTTCAAATAAAGGGGTACTAATACTAAAACCTCCTATGCCGGGAATCATGGGATATAAGCCCATGTTCGCAAAAACATACCAGGCACCCATAGCTCCTAAATCATCATTCCCTGGTAAGCCATTGTCTTTAAGTGAATACTGCTCCTGCACAATCCGCCTCACTAGAGCCTGCGTTTTATGGGGAGCTTCTGTCCAGTTAAAGGTCCAGGGCGCCTGAAAAGAAGGCTCATTTCCTGCTGCAAACCAGGTCTGGTCATAATCTGCATCTAATTGCGTAAAATAGTTGTCCAGCCGTTCTACGGCAACCTCATTGCCCCCTAACGTATCGATCAAACCTGAGAGATTATATGGTACCATCCAGAAGTAATCTTTATAGGTGCCTTCACGGAATCCTAGTTCCTGATCCTTCCAAGAACCATCCGCATGTCTTGATTGGAGCCAAAAAGTTTCAGGATTATATAGTTTTTTCCAGTTTTGAGCTCTCTTCTTATATTTATTACGGACAACCTCATCATCCAAAGCCTGTTTTGCAAACTGTGCAATTGCAAAATCAGAGGAAGTGTATTCCAGGGTTATAGAAGCATTTCCGGTGTATCCATTTTCAAGATAGGATGACAGTTGAGGACGGGTTAGCTTTTTCTGGGATTTAGTACCTGGTTCTTCAGCACCTCTAAGCATAATCTTCAGGGCTTTCTTTGTATCAAAATCCGTAGCGCCAAATGCATACGCATTTGCTATAAGAATAGATGTGGGATCTCCCTGCATAATTCCTGTCTCCCGATTGGCAAGCACCCACCGAGGAAATCCCCCTCCTGATTGCTCAGCAAATTCTAAATGAGAAGTAACAATGTCTGATGCTTTTTCCGGGAATAAGATGCTTAAAAGTTGGATCTGTGTTCTATAGGTATCCCAATTGCTAAAAGCCGTGTAGAAATCAAAATTATTTGCATAGTGTACTTCACCGTCAGCTCCTATATATTCCCCATTTATATCGCTGAATAAACTTGGATGAATTAAAGCATGGTAAAGATGTGTATAAAATTGCCCAGCATGCTCAGAGGTGGTATCATTTATTTCGATCTTCTTTAGATATTCATTCCATTTTTGGAGTGTATTCTCTTTTACTTCTTCAAAGTCTGATTTTTCCGATTCTAAATTTTCCCTAGCGTTTTCTATAGAAACATATGAAACGCCTATTTCATACTGCAATTCTTTGTTGTCTGAAACATCAAACGTAAAGAACACTCCTGAATTAGCACCACCTGCCTTGCGATTTTGCTTATTAAAATATTTATTCTCCCAAGTTCCGTACTCTTGAGCATCTTTCTTAAATTTTCCAACAAAATAAATTTTGTAGTTACTATCTGCACCGCAAAAAGAGCCACCATCAGCATAACCTTCGAAACTGTTAGGAGTGATAATTTTTACTGAGGCGTCTTTCATTTTTGTTGCATTAATACCTGTTCCAATAATTACAGTCCCTTTCTGCAAGGTATCCGGATAAATTATCTTTGCAATTCCTGTTCTTTTGGTAACAGTCAACTCTGCGGTAACATCGTCAAATAAAGTAGCTTTATAAAAGCCTGCCGTACTTTCTTGGATATCATAGCCCGGATCAAAATGCATCATATCATCGGGTGACTCAGAAATTTCTCCCTTTAGTGGTAAGAGAGGTAAATTCCCCATGTGTTCACACCCCGCACCGCTAAGCTGGTTAATCACAAAACCTTTGTTGGGATTGAAAAAAGTTGGAGTAAACTGAACCATTCCGAATGGATAGGTCGCACCGGGAAAAGTAAAACCAGCTTCGTGATATCTTTTGTCTGTATTGCCCGGCTTACCTTTATTCCCGATTTGCGTATTAACCAGAATTGCATGATTCACCTGAGGATTCGAAGGGGCTTCAGAACATCCAACAGAGCAAACAAGGGAAATTATAGAAAAATAAGTGATAAAAGACAGCTTAAAAGTGTAGTTATTTTTTTTCAAGGACATAATTTTATTTTTTTCTAGTTACCGGCTTTTTCCATTTTTATTTCTATCCTTTGTAATCCCTCAATATCTGACGGAATAAAAGCATTCGTTTTTTTTCCATTAATTATAAAAGAAGCAATGCGATCTCCGGAACCCTCGATTGTTAAGTTCAGAAGCGCATCACGATATCGAAGGTTTTCCAAATGAATGCTTCCCATCCCTTCTGGCAACATGGGTTCAAATTCAATTCCATCTGCATCAAACCGCATCCCCATAACACCCATAAGGATCATTCGCAGGTAAGCTGTTGCACTCCAGGTTTGTCTATTCTGGGAATGGGTAAGATTCCATTTACTGCTGGCGTTTTCCTGAATCCCTCCATATTTTGCTCCGGATTTAGGATGATAAATCTCTACGAACTGTTTATCCCTCCATACATTATTCGTTAACGCGTTAAATTCATACAAAAATATCTCTTTCCGGTTATTCAAAGCGGCGGCATGCGCCCAGAAACCTTGTACATGAGGCCAAACCGTACCGCTATGCCGTCCATAGCTGGTTCTTTCATCATTTATATATCTGGGATAAGAAGGCCATACAACTGGGATTCCAGCAGGTTCAACAAGCGTATTCTCAAACAAAGCTTCCGTTTGATTAGAATCTGCTACTCCAAACATTATAGCAAAAGAGATTCCCATTCCTTCTTGAGCCTCACTGCCTCCGAAAGGGCCAAGAAAGTAGTTGTATGTTTGTTTTTCCGGGTTCCAAAAATTCTTATTAATAGCTTCTTTCAAGCGTTTTGCTTTTTCATCCCATTCAGGGTTACCTTTCTTATCCAATTCCTTGGCCATCTCAGGTAAAATCTGGTAAACTCTATAGTAAAGTATGTTCGTAGAAAGTGACTGCATGGGTATTCCATAACCAACCTTAGACCGTAAATCAGGATTTTCTTCGGGCCAATCACTTATTGCACTATATGTTTTGTTATTTACAGATCGGGTATATACCTTTGGATAAGCAGCTACACCATCCCCATAAACCGCTGGCCCCCTAAATAAATTGTTACTGGCATCAAACTCTTCTTTTTCCATTTTTTGCAAAGTGCGTTGAGTGGTTTCATAAGCCAGTTGAAGCATTTCTTTATCTCCGGTATATAAATAATAATTCCAAGCCCCAACTGCCCAAATTACTTTATCCCAATACTGTCCTCCTATTATGACATTACCTTCAGTATCTCTGGTTAAAGTCGAGAGCAGCGTGTTTTTGGCAACCTCGGGAAAAAGAAGTCCCCCACCATTCCAAGTGTTAATGGCGGCATCCCGTGTCCAAGGTTTGTTATAATTTATGCCTGCCATAAAACCTAACTTTTCTTCTTTGAGAAGACCAGCCTTGTATAAACGTATGTTGGAATAAACATCCCCCAACGCCATATGAAAAACAAATTCTTTTTGTATCTCCTCTTCGTTCCCTATGGACAGGGCAGGAAAAGTTTTGTCATAAATGGAAGTTTCCATTGTTTTTTGTGCAAAAATATTCGGTGATGTTGGAAGAAAGATTAACAGAAAAAAAAGAAAATTTAATTTCGCTGTTGTCAACATAGTTTTCATTTTCATTAAATTACTTATCATTTAAAATTTACGGGGACTATTACCACATTTCCGTCGGAGGCAACCTTGTAAATCAGTTCTCCTTCGGAATTCTTAAAATCTTGTGGAATAAAAACCTTTATTTTAAAATCAGAAATATTATTTCCTTTTAAACGAAAGGTTTGGCCGATTAAGATTGGTTTTTTATGGTCCTGAGAAACGATTTGTACTTCTAATTTTATGTCTTTTACTTCCCTACTGAAATTTTGAATGGTAGGATTGAGCAAATTCTCCTCTCCCGCCATTAACTCTACTCTTTCTGTTGGGAAACTTTCAGGAGGATTAACTACAATAGAATTTCTATGGGAGTTTACAAACAATCTATAAAACATATCAGGAGATACGGCCTTATAATCATCACCCAACTCTTCCAGCAACTTAACCATATCAGTTATCGTAAGCTTGTGTGCAGGAATATGCAGAGGAACAAAAAGAGGCCGCTGTGTTCGGTATTGAGATAGTTTTTTTAATTCATGTACCCAATGATCCAAAACTTTCTTACCTCTAGGATTGGAAGTAGGCATCCAGACCATATCATGCTGAGAATGTTTCTCTCTATAAAATATTCGTTGGTTCTTCGCAGAGCGCCTTTCATAACCTTCAATAATTCCATTAATTTTATCACCCAAGATTTCCTCATATAGTTCAACCCGTTCATCATCGGTAGGTCCTTTAGGCCCCATAACAACTCCGGATGACAATCCTGTCTTTCTCAAATATACATCGGTTTCCTGCAAAATATCTCGAAGTTTATCCATTGGCACGGCACGAGGATAAAAATCAGCTATCCCGGAAACACTTGCCACAAAAAAATCATTTTCAGTAGCTGTTGCTTGAAAATAGTCAAGAATCCCAGGCCCTTCTTTTGCTAAAAGGGGTGAAATTTCCCAGCCAAAGGGTATTTGCCCTCTTTTGGATAATTGCCATTGACCTCCCAATCCTCTACGTGTTATAAAATTTAGAGAATTACCATCAGAAAGAATAAATGTTAAATATATTTTTTCTTCGAGCACTTCCTCTTTTCCCAAACCAGCGACCACCCTATTTCTGAACCTTTCTACTGCCCCGGGAACCTCAACCCGGCTGTGGAAGGAAAAGTTGGCTGCATAAGTTGAAGCACCAAGAGCTAATTGCCCATTTTTCGATAGATGGCGAATGTGAGCTGTCTCCCCCGCACCTTGGTGCCAGCCGAATACATAGCCCAACGGCTCCATTTCTTTGAGAATCTGATCTTTCAGGTCGTAATCTTCATTTTTGCTTGCCAGATTGAAGAAAAAGCCTCTTTCAGCTACGGTGAAATCCCGAGCACGGTTAGACGTGAAAAATGAATTTGTAGGTAAAGAAGCATTAGGTTCTGGCTTGGGGGTACTGAGATTAGCTACGCGTGCATGGTTAGCTTGTGGCCACTGATGTTCAAAAGCCCACTGATTTATCTCCAGCTTACTCTTCCCTGTAAATTCCCCCCGTAAATCCCTTTTTGCAGGAAGTCCCAATAATTTAATTTCCTCTTTCTGTAAAAGTTCTTCTGTAATGGGTAACAAATTTTCAATACTGGCGTAATTAGCTGCAATGTTAGCAGTAGCCGTTTCTTCTATATCAACAACTACAAAACCCTTGATATTATACCGATAGGCTTTATATCTTTCATCAAAAAGTTTATATGGATCCTGAATTTCTTCAAATTGTAAATGATCGTATTTTTTATACCAATTGTAAAAAACACGTGATTCCTCAACTGGATATTTGGAATACCAACTTTCTCCACTTTTTCTGGGATAGTATAAAAAAACATTAGCTCTTTCTCTATTGCAAATGCCCTGGAAGCAAGTGAACAACAACGTTTCCCAATATGAAGCTCCTTTCATGTTTGGCACTAAAATTTTTTCCGTTCCCGGGTACATTTCCTTATTTACAGACCAGGAAGGGAGCAACATCCCCATCAGACCCGCTCCTGAAAGGACTCCTATTTTTTTTAAAAAGTCCCTTCTCTTTTCTTCTTCTATTCCCATACTACTCTTCTTTTTCATTTATTTTCTACATGTTGAAGGATTCTTCTACCCAAAAAAGACACACTTTCTAAAAAGCTCCTTTTGCATTACATCGTTCTGCATTATTTTTCTCTCCTGGCATATCACCCCTAATTTGAAAGTTATCTTCAATTCTTTTTCCTGTATCTCTCGTGTACCAATCTTTAGTTAGCTCCTTTGGTACGTTGTCACAAGTTTCCCTCATCCATCCTTTCAAGATGCTTTTTAACCTATCCCGGACATCAGAATGTTTTTTCCCGCTAATCAAGTTTAAAGTTTGAAGTGAATCGGTTTTAATCTGATACAGTTCGTCCTTAGGTCTCGGCGCAAGAAAAATATCCGATTGTACTTCTGTAATAGTACCTTGCTCTTTTGCTTTTAAAAGAGATCTAAACGATGGGCTATTAATTGCGTCTGCAGGTCCCTGATTAGGAAGTTCGGGTCTGAAATTTTGAATATATAGATACTCTTTTGTTCGAACCATACGTTCGAATGCTTCATGATCATGCCAGTTGTGTTCTCCAAAAACATAATTTCTAAAAGCCTTACCTGGGTGTTCTATCAAACCTTTAAAACTCCGGCCTTGAAAAGTTTCAGGTATATCAGACTTGCATATATCCAGGATTGTCGGTGCTATGTCAACAGCACTGATCAAACTATTACTAATAGCTGCTTTCTTAATATTTTTTGGCCAGTGGACAATGAAGGGAGTTCTTAATCCAGAGTCATACATTCGTGTTTTGTCACGGGGAAAAGGCCTTCCATTGTCAGACATTATCACTATGAGCGTATTGTCAAAAACTTCTTGTCGCTTCAATTCTCTAACAACTTTACCTATATGATAATCCCATCGCTTTATTTCATCATAATATTGAGCAAGGTCGATTCTGGTGCTGTCATTATCAATTAAGGTGGGCGGCACTTTTATTTGGCTAGGTTCATGTGTATAAGAAAATGTATTTTCTTCCCAAGGCCTGTGGGCATCATAAGAAGCAAACCAAAAAAAGAAAGGCTTATTTTTATCCCTATTTCGCAAAGATGGAATCCACATTTTTTCCCCTCCTGCTCCATTTTGTTCCCGATCCTCAAATATTTGATCAAATCCTTCTTTTAATAAATTTCCCATATGCCATTTGCCTGCCTGCCCGGTATAGTATCCTTGCTCTTTCAACTGGGATGCAATAGAGGAAAAATGCACATCCGGCTCTGTATGCAGCTCTGCTGCTCCAGTATTATGTGGATATCTTCCCGTTATAATACTTATCCTACTGGGGCTACAGGAGCTGGTGGTTAAAAAAGCATTGTTAAATTTCAAACCGTTAGAAGCCAAATAATCGATATTTGGCGTATCAACGAATGAATTCCCATAACACCCTATATCATTCACCCCTACATCATCAGCTATTAAAATAATTATGTTGGGGCTCAACTCTGCAGATTGACTAAGTACTTTTCCAGTACTAAAAAGACTAATAGTTACAAGTAGTAGTAATTTAGCTATGCCTAATTTCATTTTTTCAATTTTTAGTTCCAAGGCTTTTCATCTATTAAATAGCCTTTCACTTAGTTTTTCTAAAGGTATTCCCTTGGTTTCAGGCATCATAAATATTACAAACATCAATTGCAGTACCATCATAAAAGCGAAAATGGCGAACACAGTGCCTGCACCTATTGTTGAAAAGAGATAGGGTATCAAAGAAGGTATTATTGCAGCAAGCAGCCAGTGAGTGGAAGAACCAAAAGCCTGCCCGGACGCCCTTATATGATTTGGAAATATTTCAGATATAAATACCCAGATCACGGCGCCCTGACCTATAGCGTGAGATGCAATAAATATGAATAAAAATATTGGGACAAAATAGCCACCCCAATTCAGGAAAAATGCGGCTGCCACCAGAGATAAGGAAATTATATATCCGATAGAACCTATATACATCAGTTTTTTCCTGCCTATCCTGTCTATTAAGAAAACACCAAAAAGTGTAAAAACAAGATTAACAGCGCCAATTCCTATACTGCTTAACAATGCGGTATTTTCACCAAGACCGGCTTCTTCAAAGATCCTGGGAGCATAATAAAGAAAAGCATTGATTCCCGAGAGCTGATTAAAAAAGGCAATAAGAAATGCCAGTAAAAGGGGAAAACGATACTTTTTCATGAATATATTTTCACCACTCCTCTGAGTTTGAGATTGGTCTTTGATCTCCCTAATTTTTTCCCGTACATTAAGATCTGGATTTATTTTTTTCAAAGTTGCTTCGGCTTTTGAAATTTTTCCTCTCGAAATAAGCCAGCGCGGACTTTCAGGAATTGTAAAAACAAATAAGGTATAGATGAGAGCCGGAATAGCTTCTACGCCCAACATCCATCTCCAAGGCTCATTACCGGTATCTCTCAGTAGGTAATTTGATAAAAAAGCAATAAGGATTCCCAGCACAATATTAAACTGATATAGTGAAACCAGTCGCCCCCTGTCTTTTGCCGGAGCAATTTCAGAAACATAAGCAGGCGCTGCTATAGTAGAGACTCCCACTCCTATGCCACCAATGAATCTAAGAATTGCAAAGGTCAAGGGATCATTAGCCAAAGCCGAACCTAATGCTGAACCGAAATACAGGAGACCTATTAAAATGAGACTGTTTTTTCTTCCTAATTTATTAGTAGGAATACTTCCCGTAACCGCTCCTAAAACCGTACCCCATAAGGCCATTGCCATTACTACTGAGCCGTGGAATGCATTGGAGGTCCCCCATAATTCCTGTAACTGCTGATCGGCTCCGGAAATAACTACCGTATCAAAACCAAATAAAAAGCCTGCCAGAGCAGCAGCTATGGACCAAAAGAATATTTTATTATTTGATGTATTGTTACTTCTCATAATTCCCATTGGTTCGTTTTAGAAATATTATACCTTAATTCGCTCTATAATCTGCTGACATTATTGTCTTTATTATTCTATTTACAAGCTGATTAAATCTTCATAATACATCATTCCCTTAAATAAAATTCTTCATTTTTAGAAAAATCTTTTGTGAGAGGCTGAAGAAAATCAATATCATCTCCCTCCTTTTGTGCTGCCGTAATAGCGAAAACTTTTATTTTATCGTTATCCGGCAATTGTACTGAAGTAGCTCCTTCGGGAATATCCATCGCATATTTGTAGATATAGGCATATTCATATGCCACGTTCTTTGAGGGATAATGGTTATGATGATGGGACGAGAACCAGGCAATGTTGCTCTTCTTAAAAAAAGGATCATTCATTTTTAAAACCTCTGTTTCGTCTTCATTAAATTCCCTATTATAAAATTGACCTATAAAACCTGTCCATTTTTGGATAAATAATTCTTCTTCCCTCTCATCCAGGTAGAATGAATCTGTAACATCCTCGGTAGCTGCAGCTAATAGAAAGAGTTTATCATAATTGCCTTTCGGAAGCTGTATCTTTTGACCTTTACAACCTATCACATTCATCTTGCGATCTTCGGCATCTCCCATTTCGAACATAATCCCCTCACTGGTTATTGTTTCAGGGAAAAGCTCTGCAGGATAACTCTTCATGGAATACAAAAACATGTCCTTGGTATTGTTATCAATGCTGTTAGCATCGGTGCGATGATAATCAAATGTCACAATATCTTCATTAAAAGGAAGTTCCACCGGCTTCTGATACTTTTTAGGAGAGGAAGCTGATTTGAGCTTAACTGCAAAACTTTTAATCCCGAAATAACCGATATCGAAATTGGCTGTTTTTCCTGAAAAATTCAGGTCACCTATTTTTTGTTCCTGCCCATTCACTTCATAAGCATTTTCGATAGGAGCAATAAATTTCATCATTATATTCTTTTGATCTTCTCCCCTTAGCTCATTCACCCGAACGATAAAATAATCACTGTTTTCTGCTTTTTTAAAAGCCATTAAACCTAATGCCTCCGAATCAAAATTTATTAAAGACACCTCCTTGCCCATAACTCCATTATGTTGTGGAGTTTCATAAGCAATAAGCGGCTTCTCAAAATACTCAGCTTGTTTAGCGGTTTCGCTACTTTTCCAATCACCACGATGAGGATAAAGAGCATATTTTATATCATGTATCCCCCAATCCTGAGTAGCCTGATGCCAAAATCTTTCATCATCGATTCCAGGTGTATATAGCAAAGTTAATCTCAGTGTATTATCATCAGGTTTATCAGAACCAAACTTGCAATCCTGTAAAACAGAAATTCCGTATTCTCCAGATTTGTCAGTTAGATCAAACCATCCTTTTGAAGGCACTTCGTATTTTTTGGGATCGTTATTTTCTCTTTCCACGGCACCTAAACCAAGATTATAAGTAGCTTTCTCATTTTCAGCTGAAAAAGGAAAGGATGCCTTTAAACTTACTTCTTTAGATTGCCAGTTGAGTTTATTATCAAATTCTAGTCTTTTACCGGCATTTCCAGCAGAAAGACTGATGACCTGAGTGATTGTTGAGTTTCGCTTTTGCCGATTTACTTCCAGGGCAACTCGTACCGGCCCTCTTTCAACAATTTTGATTTCAGCACCCCCATTCAAAAAATCAATAGGAGAATTTTGACGTTCTTCCCAATCCATATTCCAGGCAGGCCAACGGGAAGGCTTCTCGAATAAAAACTCTAGTCTTGCTGGTTTTGCCAAAAGCTCCTTCTGGAGATTTTTATCATAGATACTGGTAATATCACCATTTTTGTCAAGAACAACCTTATAGTTCCTGTTTTCAAGGGAATTCTCAGTTACCCGTAATTCCTGGCTTGAACGGCCAGGTGTTTTATTTGAACTTCGCACATCAAAAACTGAAATTCCAACTGAAGGAACCTGAGCAAGAAAAATAAATTTGAACTTATTTCCTTCTTTAGAAATAATCTGGGAAGGCAATTCCTTCTGATTCTTATCAAATACTTGAATATTTTGTGGCATTTTCTCGAATTCCAGTTCCGCTGTCACTACATCTTCCCTATCAAAAGCTACAGGGTTATATACCGAAACAGACCTCCCCTTTACAGTAGTATGTAATTGGGAAGAAACAAGACTTAAAGCATTTTTTAATGGTTCTTCAAAGCCTTTATTAGCAATAAATTCATCATTCCAAGCAAGTTCATAAGCTTCAGGAATAGCAGTCCCAGGAAGTATGTCATGCATCTGACTACCTAATACTAAATCCCAGGAATTATTGATTTTGTCCTGAGGATATTCTGCTCCTGTAAGCACTACTGCCATAGCCGACATTTGTTCTGCAGATTGGGCGAGATTTTCATTTTTTCTATTCATTCGTTTCATAAAAGCTTGTGAAGTAAGTGTTCCTGCACTATGCTCCGTTAGCAACAAATCGCCCTGATACGTAGGAAGCTTCTCCCTGATTTCAGGAGTAATATCTTTGAACATTTGATCTGAAGAGGCTAAAACAACTTTTATTTTACTGTTCGGGTTATCTAAACTTTCTATGGCATTAAGCACATCATTTTCCCGAGGTGCACCTCCTTGATCTCCAATACCATAATACCGGAAGTCAAAACCATAGCCTGAGCGCCTGTAATTTTCTTCAAGACGATCATAATATTCAATACTATTATCAAGCCGCTTTTCTACACCACCTGTATATTTGGTTGCATTGAGTGCGGAAACAATTCCTTTTCCATCAAGTCCTTTCCATACCCCGACATTGAATGGAATACCCACAGCAGATCCCCAGGTTAGTTTTTGCGTTGAAAATCCAATTAGGCCTGTATGATTTATAGCGGAAGGAAGACTGGCAACAAAGCCAAAACAGTCTGGTAACATATAGTCCTTGCTGGTTTTACCAAACTCTTTTTGAAAAAAATCGTTGCCATATAATATGTGCCGAATAACGGATTCAGAAGATGAAACAGTTACTTCCGATTCGTCTACAGAAGAACCGGATATAAACCATCGCCCCTCATCTACATATTTTTTTACCTTTTCAAATTTTTCCGGATAATATTCCTTCATCATCTTATACCGCCTGGATCCGGTAAAATTAAAAGTGTACTCCGGATACTTTTCAAAAAGCAAAAAGTTTTCGTCCATCGTGTTTTTAATAAACTCATTGATCGACCTTTTATAAGTCCAGCGCCATTCTGTATCCAAATGAGAATATCCTATGGTGTATAAAACTTTATCTTTTGTTATATCATAATTTTTAGAATTGCTATCTTCTACTTCCGCGGCAGATTGAGCTAATAAACCTAGTGGCAAAAAAATAATAGCCCATAAAATTCTATTTCTCATATTAATTTTAAATTATAACTTACTATACCTTAATATTTTATAATGTTTAATCTTTTTCAATAGACACACATGTAAGTAAAACCTCCTCTTATATATAAATCTAAAAATGTACTTCCTGCCATAATTAGATCAGTTAAAGCTTCACCTAAGTACGCACCAGAAAAATTCCATCTAATTTCCCAATCTTTATATTTCCATCCACTTCTTCACCATTATTAATATCTGGAGCCTGATCTGCAGAACCCTTCAGTCTTCTAAATCTTTCTCCAGGCCATATCTTATTTACATCTACTTCAACTTCATGCGCTGCAGGATTTGCGATAACCATTCCGCCTTCAAATTTGCGCACAATGACATCGGGTGCAGCATATACTGCAAGATTTGAAATTGTCACCAGCTCATCTCCCTCAAAATTAAATATTATACTGGCAGGATTATTAAACTCTCGGTAATAGAATCCAGCGTCGAATGGTTTTTCATGAATAAGAGCCATGTTCTCTAAAATTCTTTCAAACTGCATATCCTGAATAAGTGTCATATTTTTCATGAAGTTATCCTCATCAGAAGCCTGTATTCCTCCCGAAACTTCCACATGCATGAGTCGGGCGGTTTCCTTCGGGTATCCAGCCATAGTCTCACCACTAACTGTAGCGGTCACGAAAAGGTCTTGACCTTCAGTATTAATATCATTTATCTCAAATTTTAAATATTCTTGTCCGTCTTTTTTCTTGCTCAACGTAATCACACCATCTTCCACCTTCACGGAACTGTTAGAAGAAGTGATTTTTTGATCCAATGCCGATGCAGAAAGAAGATTAGGTTTTTTAATGGCAAGCCGCTGAATAGGTCCAATAGCTTTTCCTAACCAACCCAGCTCTTTTTCCTTTCCTTTACGAAGCTCATCCCAAACAAAAACATCCTCTCCCAATTCTGTTCTACCACTAGGAATTGTCATTGAAATGCCCGCGTCACATATAACCGCAGCTGCAAAAGCCAATCTAATATCGGCCATACGCTTATCATCAGGCTTCGATTTAATATAATTAAAGATGGGCGCCCGGGAATTTTCTTTCCAGAACAAAAGTCGGTTAATCCCTCCACCCCAATCATTAAATTCCTCCTCATCACCGCCAGTAGGAAATTTTTCATGTTCTGTTCCATTTAAAATACCGACTGATCTTTGGTGAAACCATTTATCATTATCCGCCATTATAAGACGATCTTCGCCTAAAAGCTTTCGGAGTTCTATCAAAAAATTAATAGCTCCTATCCCGTAAGTTTGCTTACCATCAAATACTCCCCCATCCGGTTTTCCATCGGCATCCAAATCCATTCCTCGTCCTTTAGATTTTGCTACCGGCACATGATGAAGCACGTCAAATTCTACCCCATCGAAATGTTCCAAAAGTCCTTCTTTATCAAACCAGTCAGCAATTTGCTGGGCAAATACTTCTCCCGCCTGCTTACCATTTTTATCACGTGGACTTAAAGTTGAATAGTTATAATACCATCTGAGGTTATTAGATATTGCACCCCCCGGGCCCTCGTAAACATGGGCTGCTGCATATGCATTATCAGCATCAAAAGATATGGGTTTAGTTCCATAGCTACCTCTTTCTACTTTAATCGTCCCCCTATCATAATCGATATCCAGGAGTTTGACCTGTTCGCTATAATTCCAATCTGGTCCTCCATTAGCATCTAATCGACAAAGCCCTATATCCTCGTTCGCTTCTCTTCCCTTGGGACCAACATTTAAATTGAATAAATCAACATCGGAAACTTTGATTTCCATAACACCATTTTTAGCAGGCAGATCTTGTTCAACCGTTGCTCCAACATAATAAGCCCAGTGTCCTGCAAAAAATGGTTCCCTGGCCAAATGAGGATCTCTTCCTCTACCACAGAGGTGTATAAGTTCTGCCTGGTTTGGATGTAATTCCTTTAATCTATCGAAATACTCCCGTACCTGTTCGAAGTCTCCCACGGTAACTTCCTCTTTTAAAGCTTTGCCTTCAATTCCCATTAAACTACTAAAGGCAGGATACCATTCCTCCCAGGTGGTAGAAGGCTGTCTACCTATTTGCTCCGCATCACGAAAAAAGTAAGCTGCCGGCACTTGATCGCTTTGAAGAATTTGTAATTTATCAAGGCGGGAAGAACCTTCTGTATAAGATTTTGCATTCGCTTCATCTGCAGATTCAACTTTTTTTTCACCACAAGAAATTAAGACAGAACATATGAAGAGTATCATAAAAGATAATGAATTAATTTCCTTTTTATACTGAGATAGACTGATAATGTTTTTCATTATTTCGAATAATTTTAAATTGAATTTGTGCTTGATATCAACTCGCACTCCCTATGAAATTTGATATTTAGAATTCCAGGTGTTTAAATAGCAAATTGCACACACAAGTAATATGATTTGAATCTTTATTTTCCTGGGCACTAGCTATGGAAAGCACCGAAAAATAAAAGAGCCAGAAATATTTTTTCCCCGATTTTATATCTGTTTAAGAGGTATTTTATCCATTTTCTTAACTTTTAACTGATTAGGAATTATTCTTGAGCGGACTTTTATCTGAACATTTATTAGCTAAATATATTAATCAACTATTTATTTGACCTTCGTCTATCACCAACCCGGATTTTGCTGTAGGTTTTCATTCAAATACACTTCATTTTGAGGAATGGGATAGAAGTACATTCGATCATCCCACACCCGGATTTCCACTAATTTCCGTTGATAATCAAAGGTTTCATTATTGTTTATAATCTCCATACCATAAATTTCTGTAGTGGACGGTCCAATTTTCCAACGACGTATATCCCAAAAACGATGATCCTCAAAAGCAAGTTCCACACGACGTTCATCTCGTAATTGCTGACGGAATTGCTCTTGCGTCAGTTCTACAGGAAAATCTGGCATATCTGCCCGACTGCGTATTTTGTTCACTGCCTGAAGGGCAGTTAATCCCATCCCAGCGGGATCATTCGGACCATATGCCTCATTCATGGCTTCAGCATAATCAAGTAGTATTCCTCCAAGACGAAAATGTACCCAAGTGTGAATAGCTTGTGTTGTATTATTAGGATCTAAACTCACCCGTTCTATAACCTGCTTCTTTAGATAATAACCCGTTTCCGTGGCCCTTTCCTGAGGTAGCCCGTCAACCCCTCCAATCCAGGTTTCAACAGGACGTTCTTTCCAAATAGAATTATTAAAAATTACAGTCTTGTATAACCTTGGATCGCGTCCTTCATAGGGTTTTGAATGATCATATCCTGAATTGGCATCTTCTATATCTAAACCTGTGGATTGCATATCATATGCATCAACCAAATTTTGAGTGGGTGCGGTGCCAGGTTGAGCTCCTTCATAGCCAATAGGAAAATTAGAGCGTTCAAACCAGTTGGAATTTGAATTTCTCCGTTCAAAAATAAGTTCATCACTATTTCGGTTGTTCACAACGTCGCTATAGTCATTTTCCAACGAATAATACCCTGAATCAATAATAGCTTTAGCGGCAATTGCAGCTCCCTCCCATAGTTCTTCATTTCCACTAGGGTTATGTAAAGGACTAGCTGCATACAAAAGAACGCGAGATTTAAGGGCCATAGCAGCACCACGTGTTGCCCGACCCGTTTCCCTACGTGGAATAGATTGATAATCTACAGGCAGTTCAGGGATAATTTCGTTACATTCATTTACTATAAAATCCACAATTCCCTGAAAAGAAGTTGGCTCAACTGAATTGGATTCTTCAAGATTTAAAGGTTTTGTAATTAAAGGCACTCCTCCATAGCGCTTTATCAAATCAAAATAAAAAAAGGCTCGTAAAAAACGTGCTTGATATGGATATAGCCTTGCTTGAATCATGAGGTTCTCATAATTATTGTTAAACTCGAGCTCTTGGAAATTATCTATATCGAATTCTTCGATGAAAATATTGGCAGCTCTTATCGCTTCATACGAGTCGTCCCATCTACTATCCAGTAGGTTCATTGGGCTCCAGCTACCATCATTGAATTGCTGCACCCTAGATCCATTAAAAATCTCTTCAGCATCATCAGAAGCAGAAGAGCGCATTGCCCCATCAACACTGTTAAAGCCAGCAGGCAGCCTATTATAAATATTGTTTAGGAAACCCTCAGTGCGGTCAAATTCGCCAAAAATGTCTTCTTTAGTGTAGAAATCATTCTCGTCGTAATCCAACTTACTGCATCCACTCAAAATTAAGATTAAACCGAAACATATATAAAATTTAGAAGAATACAAATGCATAACTTATTTTTTTAAATATTTAAAATTTCATTTCCAGACCTAACTGATAAGAACGTAAAAGGGGATATGAGGCGGACAACTGTTCGGGATCCATGATGGGTATATTATCTATAGAAAATAAATTCCTGCCGCTTAGATAAATTTGCAAACTTTTCATGTTCCAGGAATCCAATGAATTGGGTAATGTATAAGAAATCTCCAGATTACGCAATTTAGCGTATGATTTACTTCTCAACCAGATACTGTTTGACTGAAAATTATTTGCATTGTCTTCTGTTGTTAAACGAGGTAAAGTAGCATTTTCCATTGTTTCGTTTGTCCATCGTCGGTCATAATAATATTCTGATATATTGTTATTATTCGTCAAAGGCCAAAACACACTGGAAGTATTTAGAAAAGCAGTCTGATTTCCTGTGCCTTGCAAGAGCGCAGAAATTCCAAATCCCTTATATTCAGCACCAAATGAAAAAGAAAAATAGATCTCTGGGTATCCCCCGGCATAACCCAAGGATACTTCATCAAACTCGTTGATTACATTATCACCATTCTGATCCCTATACCTAATATCCCCCGGCTTTACCTCTCCAAACGATTGAGAAGGACTGTTATCTATTTCATTTTGATCTTCAAAAAATCCAATTGCTTCCAACCCGAAAAATTGTCCTACTCTTTTACCGGTGCGCTGCAAGTAATCATAAGGCCGATATTGCTCGTTAATTTCTTCTATTTTGTTACGTGTAAAAGAAAAATTTCCACCGATGTTATAATTTACATTTCCTATAGCATCCCGCCAATGTAAACTTGTTTCAATTCCTTTATTATTAACAATACCGCTAGAAGTCATAGGAGGATTAATACCCAATACTTGTGAATATCCCCCTCCCGTACCAGATAAAATATTATCCCGCCGTGAATAAAAAAGATCTGAAGAGAAATTCAGTTTATTAAAAAGCGCCACATCAACCCCTATGTTAGTAGTTTGAGAGGTTGCATAGGTGAAATTAGGTGAACCCAGGCGATCTTCCTCATTTCCACTTCGGAAATTATTACCGTTTCGAAACCAATACCCGGATCCTCCACCATATGTCGATTCATAATAGTTGTTGTTAGGTAATCGATCGGCCCCATTTCCACTCATTCCCCATGATGCCCTTATCTTTAACCAATCCAAAAATTCACTATTCCGTAAAAAATCTTCATCAGACAGCATCCACGCGACCGAAACTGCGGGAAAAAAACCGAATCGCTCACCTGCAGGAAGAACGTTGTACCCATTATAGGAAGCTGTTAGATTTATAAAATATTTTTCCGAAATTCCGTAATGAAGATTTGTCATAACATTTTGGCCATGGTAAGTGTTATTTTGACCTCGTAAGCTTCGTGAATTCTGATGGAAAAGAACCGTACCTTTCAATTCGTTGTTGCCGAAATTCCTTTCATAATTCATTTTACCTACTATATCAAAATAAGTCCGCTGCGAATCAAGCCCACCGAAGAAGTTCAAATCTGTATCTTGCCCATATTCCGTGGTTGTGTAATCCACAACATCTCCATTGTTGTTGCGAACAGGAAACAAAGATTGGTAAGTATAATTTCTGGACTGACCTTCGTCAAACCTGCTATTGTTGTTATATCTGATTGAGGCTTCAACATTTAACCCTTCTATCAATTTATCCAGGCTTTGCCTTAAAGTCCCACCAAAAGATACTTCTCGCTCATTTGGCCTACTATAACCGGTGGATGTCAAAGTGGCCACCGGATTGTTGCCATATATGGGTGTCCCCCCCAAATTTCCATCAGGTGTTCGAACAGGAAAAGCAGCAGAAGGAATTGAATAAATAGCACCAAATATATTATTTGAACTTATACCTCTATCCGGTGCATTCTTTTCCATAAGGTTTCCTCCAACATTTATTTTGAGTAACAAATCACTTGTAATATCAATATCTAAATTACTGCGGAAATTAAATTTCCCATACTTCAATTGTGTGTCATAATCTTCCGCTGCTGATATTTCCCTATAAATTCCAACGTCACGCACATAATTTACCATTGCAAAATACCGTGCAATTTCTCCTCCACCTTTAAATGAAAAATTAAGATTTGATCGCGTAGCAAGATCACGTAAAGTTTCGTCGGCCCAATCTACATTAGGATATAAATAAGGTGAACTACCACTTTCGTACGCCTCAATGTCACCTGTAGTATATCTTGAGGATAAGCCGTCATTTTGAAGTGCTTCATTTACCGCTTGAGCATAAGTAGATGCCTGAAGGAAATTAGGAGTTACTATGGGTTGGGTAAAGCTTTGCTCAAAAGAAACTTCTACTTCAAGAGCTTGTTTTTTTCCTCTTTTGGTAGTAACCAATACAACCCCATTTGCACCTCTTTGACCATACATAGCCAAAGTTGGAGCATCTTTTAAAACACTTATATTTTCGATTTCCTCAATGGATAGTGCATCAAAAGGTTGCTCAAACCCATCTACTAAAACAAGAGGTGAATTGTTCCCGAAAGTTCCCTGACCGCGAATAAATATCGTAGGTGAGACCGGAGGTTCCCCGGCATTTTGCAAAACCTGTAATCCAGCACTTTGGCCATAAAGAGAATTTGCAGGATTGATTATAGTTCTGCTCTTTGGGAGATTAGATCCTTCTATAACATCAACTGCACCAGTTAATTCCTTAAGGCTTCTTTTCAATTCATATCCGATATGAATATCACTAGTATCCGCGTACA
Source organism: Autumnicola musiva (assembly GCF_031846585.1). Classification (NCBI taxonomy): domain Bacteria; kingdom Pseudomonadati; phylum Bacteroidota; class Flavobacteriia; order Flavobacteriales; family Flavobacteriaceae; genus Autumnicola; species Autumnicola musiva. The sequence continues at coordinate 29,593 of NZ_JAVRHK010000019.1, read as the reverse complement.
GTATATATTCTTCTCTACCATCGTGTTGTTGGGCTATTGTATTGTAAGAGGTAAATAACCATATTAATAATAATCCTAGGGATAAACATTTTTTTAATATAATTCGTATCATAAAAGAGTATTTAATCAAGATTAAAATCATAACTCCCAACCGGGATTCTGAATGAGCCCATACTCCTTCAAGATTTCATTTATAGGGAACGCACTCAAGTACCATTTTGGAGACCAATTGTTTTGCCAAAACCTGGAAGGAAGTTCAAATTGATCATAATTAAAATTGCCATTGTCATTCTTGGTTATGTCCATACCATACAAGGTTTTTTTAAAAACCTCTTCTCTTTTCCAGCGTATCATGTCATACCACCTGACTTCTTCAAAACCTAATTCCAATACTCGCTCTCTAAGTACAGCTTCTCTAAATTCCACTTGTGAAAGGCCGGTCGGCAAATCTCCTAAGTCTACCCTCCTTCGTACTTTGTTCACATATTCGTAAGCTTCAGGGGTAGGACCCCCATTGATTTCGTTTAGAGTTTCGGCATAAGAAAGATATATTTCCGGTAATCTCAACAATGGCCAATGGGCGGTGGCACCCCTGGATTCAATTCCGTCTAATACAAATTTTCTTATCCGGTAGCCGGTCGCAATTTCAAGGGCACCTTGTGCCAGCCTCTCACGTCCCCCTATCCACGTTTCAGCAGTGCGATTCTGATAAATATCTTCATTAATTAAAACAGTCTCGTAGAGTCGGGGATCGCGATTTTGATATGGGTTTTGAGGATCATATCCGGAAGCTGGATCAGTTATTTGCTTACCATTGTCCATTGGAAACATATTGACGTAATTATGCGTAACTGGACCTACGTTCCTCTCTTCCAAATCAAAAAAATAATAATCACCGCCAGCTTGATATTGTACCCTGGTCGAAATTAATACTTCAGGACTATCCCGATCATTATAAGCATCTTGAAAATCTTGACGGGGATTGCCCGTGTCAAGCAAATGATACCCTGATCCTTCGGCCTTATTGATTAAGTCCTTGGCCGCATTGGCTGCTCTTTGCCATAGACTTGGATCATAGCTACCGAACCAAACCAACTTCTGATCGGTGGCCTCCCCCTCCATATATGGTTGAGAGGCATTGAACAGTGGACTAGCTGCAAATAGCAGCAATCGCACCTTAAGCCCCATAGCTGCAGCCTGTGTAAAACGTCCGGCTTCTGTACCTGGATTATTAAGGCTAAAAGGCAGATCAGGTATAGCCCGATCAATCATAGCTGTTGTTGAATCTAAAGTAGCTTCTGCAGTTAAACGGGGCAACTCGAAATCTTCATTAGGTCCATAAGCATGATCTACCCAAGGCATTCCGCCGTAATTCCTAAACATATCTACATAATGAACTGCAATAATCATTCGCGCCTCTGCTATTAAACGCTTTTTGGTCTCCGTCGTCATATCCGGCACCCGGTCAACGTTATCAATAAAAATATAAGAACCCCTAATACCTTGCCAAGCACCAGAATTACTATAGTTATACTTAACAGCACCAGAATTGTTTTGGGCAGTATAAGCAGTATAGGATCCTGAATAGTAGTGTCTATTCGCACCAGATGTTGTTAGATAAGATTGATTTATATCTGTCAAGGAGGCAAGCATTGCACGCCCTAATTTATCCCTGTCGTAAGGTGCATCTACAATACCTGGTCCATATGGTAATGTACGATAGTTATTCGTTAAGAAGCGTTGAGCCAAATCAGCACGACTAAAAATAGTATCTATAGTGACATCCTGGCTTGGAGGTTTTTCGAGAAAATTATCACCCAATGGGGTGAAATCGGTACATGCCTGAATCACTCCTATAAACATAACTAAAATCAGAAGATCAAATCTTTTGATCCACTTCACAATATAATTTTTCATAGTTCTTAAATTTATATTTTAAAATTGCACGTTCACACCGAGGTTATATATTTTCATTAAAGGATATTGAGCTTGTTGCGGATTTCCTGTTTGTTCCGGATCAACAAAAGTTAAGCTTGAAAATGTAAGTAAATTATATCCACTTAGATAGATTCGAGCTTGACTTAAGCCAATGTTATCCAAAAAATTCTTGTGAAGATTATATCCTAATTCTGCACTCTTTAATCTCAAATACGACGCATCTCTTAGCCAATAATCAGAATCATATTGGATCCTACGTCCTCTTGCATTAAGTGACAATCGGGGATAGCCAGCTTGCTGACCTCGTTCTGGCGTCCAGCGTTCTTCCCATTGATACTTTGCAATACTTAACTGCCCCCCACCTCCAAAGGGAACCCTATGAGGTGCAAAATCTAAGACCCGAGAAACATTTGTAGCCCCTGCCCACTGCATTGAAAAATCTAAGGATTTATAATTTAACCCCAGATTAGCTCCAAATACGTATTGAGGATATTCCGGATATCCAATGGCTTTCTGGTCATTCCCATTCACTACGCCATCCCCATTTAAATCTTTATACTTTAGATCACCAGGTTTAGCCGAATAGGGAGGATTGGGTATTTCTGAGTCGGGAGCAAGATCAGCTTCCGTATAATAGCCATCAAAAACATAACCGAATGGCTGTCCCACGGAATGGCCTGTACGTCGCATATACGGTTCCCCTCTAGGCACCTCATCCATATACACAATCTCATTACGTGAAAATGTCATATTCCCTCCAATTGAATAGAAAAAATCTCCCGTTTGATGTTTCCAATTGATCTGTCCCTCATAACCTCTGTTTTTAACTTCTCCAACATTTACAGCTGGTAAGTTAGCAGCAACATAGTTGGGAATTGTGTTCAACGTAGTCAGGATGTTACTGCGATCTTCCTGAAAATAATCAAAAACTACATCCAACTTATCATCAAATAAACGGATATTAATACCATAATTTTGTTTTTTAGCCTCCTCCCAAGTTACTAGCGGATTGCCAATTCGTCTTTCTGAGGCACCGGGTTGATCTTGTGGCACCTCAATACCAAAATTATATCCTCCTGAAGATGCATCATATTGATCAGCTAAATAAAGAAATCTTCCAATCCCTGTATCATTACCCACTATACCGTAAGACCCTCTCAATTTCAAGAAACTCAAAAAAGATACATCGGGCATAAAGGATTCATTGCTAATAATCCACCCTCCAGATATAGCAGGGAAAGTACCAAATCGCCTGCCACGTGCAAAATTTTCTGATCCATTATACCCCATGCTCACTTCAAGCAAATATCTCTTGTCATAATTATAATTTATGCGCCCTAAAGAGCTTACTAAGCCTCTGGGAATCCCGGTGAATTGATCAGGATAATAATTTTTGCGTTGGTTGTATAATAGGAGTCCCGTTACTTCATGGGCACCAAAACTCCGGCTGAAAGCCAGACGGGCTTCCAAATACCAATCGCGATCTCGATTATAATTTTCTGAATAGCTTAATAAATTATCTGAACCCAGTCTTTGAAATACAATGGTGGAATCTTCTGGAGCAGTGGGATCAACATCCATTCTGTAATATGGTTGATAATTAGCAACAGAGGAGTTCCTATTTATTCTTTTTGTAGAATAAATATTATAAGCACCCTTTAGCTGTAGTTCCAATCCCTTGATAAGAACATCAAGTTCCTGTCTTACTGAAAGGTTCAAATTTAAGGTATTACGGTTAATCTTATTGTACCCGCTTCCATACACTCTACTAAAGATATCTTCACTGTTTCCAGGTATATACTGATTTGAACCACTAGCAGTGACGACCCTACCGTCTACCAAACCTGCACCACCATATGGCGGTGATCGATATACTTGATACCACAAATTCGGGTTTCTAATACGGGTTTGAGAATCGATCCTACCACCTGCTGTTAATGATATAGTAGTTATAGGGGTAACATCTACATCTATATTAGAACGAAAATTATAGCGATCATAAGTCGGATTGAAATCATAATCAGATTCAAAGGTTTTGAAGAAACCATCCTGTTTAAGGTAACCTCCAGCTATAAAATACCGGACATCCTCAGTACCGCCAGAGATATTAATATTTGACCTACTTTGGAAGGCGGCTGATTTCGTCATATAATCTACCCAATCCATATCAGGGTAAATAAGTGGATCGGAGCCGGTCCGAAACGCCTCAAGAGCTTCTTGCGAAAACCGTAGGCGGTCTGGGCTTACTCCATCATTCAATTGAGCCTCATTATATGCCATTGCGGTTTCGTAGCTATTAGCAAACTCTGGTATATAAGTGGGCACCTGGATACCGGCATATGTATTGAAGGATATTTGTGCTGGCCCTTCTTTGCCGCGTTTGGTTTCCACAACGATTGCTCCATTGGCTCCCTCTACACCGTAGACAGCTGTTGCCGAAGCATCTTTTAAAACACTTATACTTTCAATATTATTAGGATCAAGCTGCATCACGGAATTAGAGCCACTCTGAATTATCCCATCTAAGACAAATATAGGACTGGAGCGTCCTTCAGATAATGATGCAACACCTCTAATAAAAACATCAGGCGCATCCGCGCCAGGTTGTCCTGAGCGTTGAATGGTTTGTAAACCGGGCACCTTTCCAGACAAAGCATTTCCTATGTTAGCTGTAGGCGCTTCAGTAATTTCATCACTACTAACCGAACTTATCGCACCGGTTACAGCAGACTTTTCTTGCGTACCATACCCAACAACTACAATTTCCTCTAAGGCCGAAGTAGAAGATTCCATAGAAATGTTCAATTGTGCCTGACCACCCACCTCGACCTCAAGTGGTTCATAGCTTACGTAACTGAATACAAGAACCGCGTCTGGAGGAACATCAATAGCATATTCTCCATCAAAATTAGTGACGGTGCCATTAGAAGTACCTTTCTCAATTACATTTACTCCTGGAATTGGTATTCCTTTAGAATCGGTAACCGTTCCCAAAACTCTTAACTGCTCCTGCTTAACGCCATCGTTTTCGTGAATCGTCCCAGAACCAAAGATTAGAATAGTTCCATCCTTTCTATATTCAATTTTATAGCCCAGTTTAGACACCTTCCTTTCTAAAAGCTGACCAACAGTGGTCTTTCCTTTTTTTAACACAGTTTGTGGCATTCCGACAAATAGGTCAGTGCTATATATAAAATTATGCGTAGTTTGTTCTCTTAGAAGATCAAACACTTCTTCAACGGAAACAATCTTATCAGATTTAATAACAATTTCTGTGTTTTGGGAAAACACAGATTTACTTGTAAATCCGAATGAAGTCAGAAAACAAATAATTAGAAAAATTTTCATAAGAACGAGCGATAAGTTTTTCTTTTTGAGAAAAAGAAAATTTAAAAAAAGATTTATCATAGATTTACATTTAGTTGTTGAAATTGAGTCGAGGAAATTGGATGAGAAAGTTTGCTCACCCTTATCTTTATTTAGACTTTCTTCTTAGTTTATTCTCAATTATTTGTTACTACTATCTTCTGATGATATTATAGTCTCAACATATATTTTCCCTCCTTTTATGTCAAAAGCGGCTTTTCGAGTCCTTTCTATTGATTCTAGAATATTTTCTATTTGTTGATTTTTCCTAAAGACTCCATTAAACTTCCTCTCTTTAAGTTTTTCATTTCTAAAGGTTACCTCTATATCGTACCACCTGGATAACACAATCATAATATCCTCCAGAGATTTGTTTTTAAACGTAAATAACCCATTTTTCCAACAAATGAAATTTTTAGGGTTGACCTTTTGAATACTATATTTATTTGTTATAGTATTAAGTGCTAACTGTTGATTTGGAATTAGAAATTCTTTTATTTTAGTTTCACTATTGATAACAGTAACCTTCCCTTCTACCAACGTTGTAGTAATAATCTCATCTTCTTTATACGCTTTTATATTGAACTTGGTTCCCTGAACTTCTACAACCTGATCTGGAGTTCCTACAATAAAACTTGCGCCCTGATGCATAGTACTTGAAGACACATTAAAATACGCTTCCCCGTATATTAATTCAATTTTCCGGAACCTCTCGGTAAACTGAACTGGGTATTTTAGTTTGGTATCGGAATTCAACCATACCTCAGTACCATCGGAAAATTTTATAAAATATTCCCCGCCCCTTGGAACGGTTAAGTAATTGTAAACTATAGCTTCATCTGTAAATTGATGCTTTAAAGGTTCATAGACAATCTGCGATCCATTACTTTTTATATGAGTGGTTTGATAGGTTTTATTTGTTAAATCAATTTCAGTTCCGTTTCCTAAAGTTAAAATTGCTTTATCATTTCTAAAATCCGTTACAGAAATGGCAGAAGGATTAAGAATGGTCGACACTGGCTGATCGTTTATAAACTGAAAGAAAATAGACAAGCCAATAATTCCTAATATAGATGCAGCGAGAGCAATTTTAAAGTATTGATTTTTTTGATCCTTCTCTATTTTTGAACTTATGAATTTCCAAGCATCGTCCGTTTTAACAAGTTTCGCTTCTTTTAAATAATTATTTCTAACTTTTACATAATAAGCTCTGTGCTTGGCAGACGCATGGTACCATTTGTCAAAAGCAATTTTCTCTTTGGGAGAAAGTTCATTATTTAGCTTTTTAACAATGATTTCAAATTCCATTTTTAATGCTCCTTTACTATTAAGACAATATAATTGTGAAAAAGGGTGACAAAATTTTTAAAAAAATGATATTTATGAGAACAAAGAGGCATTAGGATGAAACATTCACACTTGATCCTTTTGTGTGGCTCCGTCGGACAAACTTTAAGGGCTCTCGTAAACCCTTTCTTATTCCCCTTCAGCTGTGACTTTATTCTTTAAAAGGTTCAAGAATTTCTTACAGGCTATCTGTGGGAAAGTGCACGGTTTTTTCTCAGTTCCCATTCTGTGTAACGCACATCACTAAGTTCTTCAGATCCGAGCATCATTGAGTAGGTTTATATCGGGGGGGTAGCTAATATCTACTTAACAGACCGTAGCATTGGCCTGCAACTTCCTTTGATTTTCCTCTTTTCTGTCAACTTCCTTTTGGTCTCTGGGATGATACTTTGATTCCCATTGCAAAAACTTCACACTCATAACTCTTACGGTTAAAAACAGTAGTGAGTCACATATCACTTTATACCTGAATTCTAATCCATAAAAAATTACAACTAATACATATTTCATAATTGCCTCTAAAGCACCACCGTCCTCTTTAACCTATATGTACTTATTGATCAGAACAGTTATTATAATACAAGCATCTATAGTCCCGGCACCGCAATTTGACGGATAATTTTTAGCCTACCAATCGAATTATAATATCCCAATCAATTCTTTGTGCGATCCTGAAGCTCCTTTATAGAAAGTGACTATGTAAGAGATCTTTAGCCCTTTTTAACTGAGTTTTAATTGTGTTAGTGGAAATATTAAGTTCCCTGGAAATTTCTGAATAGGAATAATTTTGCTTATATTTTAAATTAAATATTTCTCTCATTCTATTTGGCATACTTTCTATTAGATGTGAAACCTTATTGAATTTTTTAATTCTTTCATCCTGCAGTTTATTTGGGTGGTTATCAGGCACCCTGATATGGGTATATTCTAAAATCTCAAGCTTATCGCTTATATCAAGCTTCTTTAAATGATTCAAACACTTGTTTCTAACCATTTTATACATATATCCTTTTATAGAAGTGGTAATATTAATAGTATCTGCATGTTCCCAAAAACAAATAAATACTTCTTGTACTACATCTTCGCTACTAGCACGATCGTAAAGATATCCCTCGGCATATATTACTAAAGAATCATAATAAAGATAAAATAAGCGTTTAAAACTTTCCCGATTTCCTCCCTGAATTTCTAAAAATAATTTTGTGTCCAGCATATAGAAAGTTTTGTTATTAGACCTCTTTCACTTCTTCTAAAATATTCCATATATCTTCCAACTGTTCAAGAGTTTTTCCCTTTGTCTCCAGGATGAATTTGTACGTAAAGAAGATGATACCAAGGATAAAAATGGAAAAGAGGAAGTAAGGAAGAGAACCATTCCAGAAATCTATATTATTCAGATCACTCTCGGCTACAATTGGAAAGGATTGTGTCACCATATAATTTGCTGCCCACTGTGCCGCAACAGCTGTGGACATAGCAACACTTCTTATCCTATTAGGAAACATTTCCGATAGAATCACCCATACTACAGGCCCCATTGACATAGCAAAAGAAGCAATAAACAAGAGCACTCCAATTAAGGACCAGATGCCGATGTAACCACTCATTAAGGTAGATCCCAATAGCAAGAACCCAGCCAACATTCCAACTGATCCAATATAAATAAGAGGCTTACGTCCAAATTTATCTACAGTGGCCATGGCTACAAAAGTAAATACCAAATTAACTCCGGCCAGTAGAACCTGTTGTTGTAGTACATCTTCTGAACCAAATCCAAGGGCTTGTTCAAAAATATCCGCGCCATAATACAATACTGCATTTATACCGGTAAATTGCTGAAGGATAGATAACACTGTCCCCATAATTATTATGGAAAAAACCCCTTTTGCAAAGATATTTACCTTTTCTTTCCTGTTATCCTTTTCTATTGAATTTTCAATTTCTCGGAATTCCATATCGGCTATTTCTTTTCCATGGATCTTAACCAGAACATCCAGGGCTTTAGATTTCTCTCCTTTTAGAGCCAACCATCTGGGACTCCTTGGCACGAAAAACAATAAAATAAGAAAGCCCAAACTCGGGATGAGTTCCGACCAAAGCATATACCTCCATCCGTTTTGAATATTTTCAGCCTCAGTTGCGCTTTTTCCGATAAAATAAGTGGCTAAAAACACAATAAAAAATCCAATAACAATAGCTAATTGATAATAACTAACAAGGGTGCCCCTTATCTTAGCTGGTGCTATTTCAGCAATATAAGTAGGAGCATTCATTGAGGCTATACCAATTCCTAATCCTCCTAAAAGGCGGAATATAACTAATAAAGAAACTGATTGAGGCAAAAATTCCGGTAATCCTGAACCCCACGCTGAAAGGGAAAATAGGATTGCAGAGACTACAAGAGAATATTTTCTTCCAACACCATTACTTATAGGTCCGGCTATTATCGCTCCAAGAAAACAGCCGATAAGAGCACTTCCGACTACCCAGCCTTTCATACCGGCATCCAGATCGAAAAATTGACTAAAATAATATTGTGAGCCGTTAATAACACCTGTGTCATACCCGAAAAGCAATCCTCCTAAAGCCGAAACAATGGTAATTAAAATGAGGTATGTTTGGTTTTTCATTATAAAAAAATTTATAGTCTTTTTATTGTTATTGATTGAGAAAAGCAGACAAAAGAGGGAAAATAATCCCTCTTTTGAGATAGCTCAATTATCTATTTGCTAAAGTTTTTTTATTTTAATATTCCTAAACCATACATCATCACCATGATCCTGCAGGCCGATATAGCCTTTTTTGTCATCGCCACCTGCATTAAGGAAATTTTTCCATTTCTTAAACTTGCTGCTCTGTACCATTTCTTCCCATTCATCGGTCCATAAATGATATTCCACCACATTTTCACCATTTTGAACATGCACCACTGTACCGCGATACACGATTATGGAAACCTTGTTCCATTCACCAACAGGTTTCGCATTTTGAGGTTCTGCCGGAATGAGATCATATAAAGAACCTGATTGTCGGTTCCCATTCTCTCCTAATCGCGCATCGGGATGACGTTCATTATCCAGGATCTGCATTTCAGGGGCAGACGCAAATATTCGCTCTCCTTCTATTTCCTCTGCTAGATAAAAGATACCACTGTTTCCTCCTTCGGACACCTTCCACTCCAGGGATAGCTCAAAATCCTTAAACTCTTCATCATAAATGATATCACCGCCACCACCGGCCTCACCGGCACCCGTACCCTCTACTTTCATAGCACCATCTTCAATGGTCCAGCCTTCCGGAAACGAATCTTTTCCATAACCCCTCCATCCTTCTGTACTTTCGCCATCAAACAACAGCTCCCAACCATCCTCTCTTTCTTTTTGGGAGAGTTCATTTACACCTACATTGGCTACTGTCTCAGCTTCTGTATTCTCTTGCTCTGCAGATCCCTCTTTTTTTTCACCACAAGAGATCAAAACAGACACAATAAAAATAATAATGAGGGGAGGGAGTGCGTTGCTTTTATTTTGGCTTAAAATAATCCTATCTTTCATTTTTAATTTATTTTAGATTTTTATTAATACAATTATGACAATTTCCAGCCATCTCTGTAATTGTGCTTGATATATTCTTGTGCTGCCTCTTTAGCATTGATCGTCATATGCTGGGTGTTGAATTTTGGATCGCCATCGATAACCGTGAATTTATCGGAAGTCACAATCCTGAGTTCTTCATTTGCTCCTATATTCTTAATCCTCATATTTTCGCCATCCCATTCCAGTTTTTTCTTGAGGTCCTGTAAACGTACGGCTAAGTTGCCCATTACAACAACCTCATTGAAAGGTCCTGAATATAGGAAATTGGAGCTTGCCTCTACACGGTTTGCTTTAGATTCTTTGCTAGCCCTTACCCAGTCCATTTCATGATTACTCTCTACACGGGGAATCACTTTTTTACTCTGTGGAGGATTATCTTCTCTTCCTATGATATAAGGATCCCGACCGTAAGTACTACAAATAATGGTTCCTTTTGTACCTACAATCATAGCGCCTCCACCACCGTCTCCCATTATTCGGCCGGGTTCTAGGCCTTCAGGACGTTCCGGCATTAACCCACCATCATACCAAGTCATCTTGAGAGGAGGTCTTTTTATCTTATCAAGTCTTTCCATTTCAGGAAAATAATAAGTAACTTTTTCTGCAATAGGTGCACTTTCAGTATTTAGCTGCGAAGAACTACCTTCAAATGCTATGGGATGACCTAGTTCAAGGGCAAAGTATATGGGGTCCATGATATGGCACCCCATATCTCCCAATGCTCCCGTTCCAAAATCCCACCAGGCCCTCCAGTTCCATGGGGTATATGCAGGATGATAAGGCCGATATTTCGCCGGACCAATAAACAAATCCCAGTCAAGCGTAGATGGCACAGAAGGCTTTTCTTCCGGTCTTTCCAGCCCCTGCGGCCAAATAGGTCTGTTAGTCCAGCAGTGTGCTTCCAAGGGGTCGCCAATTTCTCCATTTCGTATCCACTCTGCAAAAAGCCTTGTGCCCTCTCCAGAATGGCCCTGGTTACCCATTTGGGTAGCTACACCAGTTTCTTTGGCAAGACCTGTTAAATACCTGGATTCATAAATAGAATGGGTAAGTGGCTTCTGTAGAAAAACATGTTTACCCATCTTCATACTATCTGCAGCAGTAATGGCATGAGTGTGGTCAGGAGTGGCAATGACCACCGCATCGATATCCTTATCCATCTCCTCAAGCATCTTACGGTAATCCTTATACTTTTTTGCATCTGGATAATCGTTAAAAACGCCTTTTGCATATGCCCAATCGACATCACTTAGTGCAACAATATTTTGTCCATTAATATTTTTTAGGTTGGCCGCACCCATACCACCAACACCAATACCAGCTATATTAAGGGTGTCGCTAGGTGCCTGATAACCTGCACCTCCAAGCACATGCCTGGGGACAATTGTGATCCCGGCAGCTACTGTTGCTGTTCGGGTAATAAATTTTCTACGTGAAAGATTATTTGTCCCTCCTTTATTTTTGTTCATAAATCAGAAATTTTATATATTAATAATTATTTATTATCGATTAATTTTCTCCTTTGATTTAGTTTCTATAAAAATGATACTGGAATCCATATCTCGTTTTGTTCAGCAGGAATTATATATAAAATTTTTCCTTTTGTGTTGCTGAACTGTTTAGGGATATCAACTCCAAAATCAAACTTGGAAGTATGACCAGCTTTTAGATTGATAGCTTTTTCAAATTCTAGATTTTCATCTAAATCCTCTGAGGTTAATTTTACCTTCAGTTTTATATCTTTTGGCTCATTACTTAAATTTTGCAGTGTAGGTGTTAAAATGTTTCTTTTTCCTGCACTTAATTCTACTTTTTCTGTTGGAAAACTTTCCGGGGGATTGATCAGGACTGAATTAGAACGAGCCTCTGCAAAAAGTCTAAAAAAAGATTTAGGTGAAACTACTTTGAATTCCTTCCCAATCTGATCTACCACTTTCACCATATCTGCTATGGTCAGCTTATGGGCCGGTACATGTATTGGAATGAAAAGTGGTCGCTGTTTTCTACATCTGGCTACCTCTTTCAATCCGCGCACCCAATTTTCAACAGTCTTCTCACCCTTGGGGTTCGATGTTGGCAACCACGTAGTAGCTTTCGCACTTTTACTCTCAAATAACCTTACTGCTTTCGCACTTCGCCTGTCATAACCTTCTATCACCCCTGTGAGCTTACCTCCTAAAACTTCACGATAAATTTTGGCGGTTTCATCGCTCACTGCTCCAGAGGGGCTCATAACCGAAAGCTCTGATAAACCAGTTTTTTTAATATAGCTAGACATTTCATTCAAAATCTCACGAAGTTTGTCCTTTGGCATTTCTTCCGGATAGAAATAACCAATTCCCGAAATACCGTTAACAAAAAAGTCATTATCAGTGGCTGTCGCTTGAAAATAATCGAGTAGTCCAGGTCCCACATTCACCAATAGCGGTTGAATTTCCCATCCGAAGGGAATTTTACCTCTTTCGGGCAACTGCCACTGACCTCCTTGAGCCCTTCTTGTCAAAAAGTTTAATGAATCCCCATCAGAAAGGACAAAGGTTAGATAAATTTTATCTTCCAATGGTGCAGTATTTGTCTTATTTACAACTTTTTGTCTAAACCTTTCAACAGCTCCAGGAACATTAACCCGGCTATGGAAGGAAAAATTAGCAGCATAGGTGGATGTTCCCAATGCTAATTGTCCATGTTTTGAAAGGTGACTGATATGGGCTGTTTCTCCAGCTCCCTGATGCCAACCAAACACATATCCCTGCGGTTCCATAGCTTTGAGAATCCGATCTTTGAGATCAAATTCGTCGCCCTTGCTTTCCAAATCAAAAAAGAAACCTCTTTCGGCTACGGTAAAATCACGCGCCCTATTAGATGTATAGAAGGAATTGGTTGATATTTCACCTTTTGAATCGGGACCGGGTGTACCTAAGTTAGAAACACGAGCTTTATTCGCATTGGACCATTGGTTTTCAAAAGCCCATTGATATACCTCGAGTTTGCTCATTTTCTGGAATCGCCCACGCAAATCCCGTTTTATGGGTAAATCCGGTAAATCATTTTTTTTCCTTTTTAGGATCGATGCTGTGATGGGCAATAAATTTTCAATACTTGCATAATTTGCCCCAATATTCGCGGTCACAGGCGCCTCGGTATCCACTATGACATAACCATTTATTTGAAATGGTTTATTGATATCAAATTTATTGAAAAGAGTATATGGATCACCAACTTCATCAAACTGCAGGTGTTCATAAGTTTTATACCACTCGTAAAAAACGCGATCATTCCCAACAGGGTATTCGGAATACCAGCTTTCTTTAGTTTTGTTGGGGTAATAGAAGAATACTTTAGCCTTGTTCCTATTCATAAGCCCTTGCAGACAACTGAACATCAACATTTCCCAGTAGGATGTGCCCCGCATATCTGGAACTAAAATCCTAGCTTGTTCTTCCCGTACTGTTTCATCGGCTTCCCCGGCCTGAAGTGCGGAGGAAATCATAATACCCATCACACTTCCCCCGGACAACAGCCCTAATTTTTTAAGAAATTCTCTTCTCCTTTTTTTCATTTAATTAGATTTAAGATGTTCCCATACTTAAATTCAACTACTCAACTTTCATCTACATTTTTAATAATTCTCTTTTCTTATATCTACGGGTTATCCTTTAAAAATTACAGGCACCTTCACAATAGACTCATCATTGATCAGGTATTCTAACTGACCCTTTCCCTCACCATCTCTTCTACGAAGACCCAAGTTGAATCCTAATTCTGTTTCCTCTTTTTTATCAAGTGTAAGGTGCTGGGTGGAAGTAACCGGATTATCCCATGCATCACAGGTTAACCTGGCTTGTAATTTAACCTGAGCTTGTTCTTTACCGAAATTCTTAAATTTTGCAAACATTTTATTCATGCGCCCATTTTTGAGCTCAACAGGATCAGGTATAAAAAATTCGGGAAGATTCAGCCCTACTTTATTGGAATGTGAATGTGCAAACTTGGCATTAAATGAACTTCCGTCTACAGCCTCAAAAATGGTACTATCAAGACGCTTCATCAAACCTACAATCTCAGAATAGTAAAAATAACTTCTGGGAAGGTGGACAGGAACAAATAAAGGGCGTTCAGTTCTGCGTTCGGCTAAAAGATTTAAATATTCTCCTAATTCCTCAACAGTGTCAGTATGTGCTACGGGCAATGCCGTAGACATCCATACCATATAATCATCGATGGAATCTGCAGCAGCTTCACCATATAAATGCTGAGTTCCCGGTGCACGTGTGTACCCCTGCATTACACCGGTAATATCTTCTCCCAAAGCTTCATTATAAGCTTCCTTTTTTTCATTTGAAACTGCCCCATAACTATTGAGCACTACCATAGAGTTCATCCCGGTTTTTCGCAAATATGGTTTAGTGGTATAAAGGTGGGATCTTAACTTGTCTATTGGCATGTTACTCGGGAAAGTATAGCCAATACCAGAAGCAGATGCAATGAAGTAATCATTTTTAGTCGCAGTGGATTGAAAATAATCAAGGATAGCCGGTCCAATATCAGCAAGTTTAAGCTGCATTTCCCAGTTAAAAGGAATCTCTCCACGGTCTTTTGCGAGCCATTGATTTCCATGGGCATTCCTCATAATATGATTAAGAGAATCTCCGTCTGACATAGCAAAGGTTAAATAAACCTTATCTTCCACTTCCTTTACAATTTTCTTATTCTTATTAAAATTCTTAAAATTTTCTACTCCCTTTGGAACCTTTACACGACTATGGAAAGAAAAGTTGGGTGCTATATTAGCTCCTCCAACAGCTATTTTGCCATGTTTTGAAAGCTGACCAATATGTTGATGTTCCGAATCACGATCAACATGCCATCCCCAAACAATTGTGTGAGGGCTCATTTCAGCCAAAATTTTATCCTTCAATTCGTATTCTTCCGGATGAGCAGGATTGCTAGACAGATCAAAAAATATAGCTCTTTCCGCTACAGGATAATCACGGGAACTATTCGATGAATAAAAAGTAGTTTCGGCTTTATCATTATTGTATGAAGGAGCACTTGTAATAGATACAAGTTCACGACTGGCGTTTGGCCATTGATTTTCAAAAATCCATTGGTTCGCTTCAAGTCTGCTCATACTCTTAAAGTTCACTCCGTTAATGGATTTCCGTAAATCATAGATCACTTCTAAATTTGGAAAACGTTCATCTGCCAGTAATTCTTCTGTAATTGGAATGAGATCTTCCAAACTGGCATAATTGGCAGCAATGTTTACAATATCTGCAGCATTTGGATCAATTAATACATATCCCTTTACTCCATCAAAACCTCTTGCGTTTACTAAACTATATGGATCATTAAATTCCTTAAAATTCAAATGTTCATAGTTTTTATACCAGTTTAAAAAAGTTCTCTTTTGATATTTATTGAAATAAACCTTTGCCGAATCTCTATTAACTATTCCCTGATAACATCGAAAGAACAAAGACTCCCAATAAGAAAGTGACGCACTGGCTGCCTCTCCCACTGTATCGCAATAGAAAACTTGATCTTCATGTTCATTCACTGAAGAATTCTTCTTTGCAAATAAAGGTTGCGGAACAACACTTCCTAAACCGCCGGCAGCAGCAAACATTCCTGTCTTTTTTATAAAATCCCGTCTTTTATTATCAGTTAAAGAATTGGATTTAGTATTTTTATTAGAACTATTCATCAATTTATAATTTATATTATTACTTAGCCTCAAATTGGCTCAATAAAACAACCTACTGATTATACCCTGGATTTTGCTCCAGTACAGCTCCGGTGTTCTTTTCAATTTCGCTGAACGGAATAGGCCAAAGATTTTGATGGGGATAAAAATCGAACTGGTCATTATATCTGTTATTTCTTTCCACGAGCAGTCCTAGTCTTAACAATGTTTCCATTCTATTTTCTTCTCCATATAATTCACGAGCTCTTTCGTTTAAGATATACTCAAGATCTACATCTGAAACCAAAACTTCCGGTGCCTGGGCACGAGCACGTACCACGTTAATATCCTGTGAAGCACTCTCAAAATCTCCTTTACCTACATATGCTTCTGCTCGTACCAAGTAAGTTTCGGCAAGCCTCATTTCGTAATCATCATGATATGTAGTATTGGCATCTGGCCCTCTTGATACCATAGAGCCTTGAACCGTCTGATCTTCTAGCCATAATTCTATTGGGTGGTCACCCATACTGGTCACCTTTGCAATCAAAGGAAATACAACCCTATTTGGATTACTGATTCTTAGCTCAAGATTATCTTCATATATCCACTTTCCATCGTGTTCAGATGCGGGGTTGTTTACTTTAAAATCACGGATGATGTTATGATCAGCATTCCTAATATCCTCTTCAAAGCCACTTTCATCCCAGATTTGAGTAAGAAAATAATCACTTGGATTTAAGTGGCCGTTTCCTCTTCCTCCGTAATAAGTATTTACTTCAGGAATTAAATCTGATCTACTACCATCACTATTGATAACCTGAAGATTATACAATTGTGGAACAGCAAAAGTCTCCCACCTAGTACCTCCACCCATACCGCCTGGTGTACCAAATTCAAATTCAATTACCCACAGAGCTTCTGTGTTCCCCGCTGAACGATTTTGATTTCCATTTCTAAAAAGATCCCAATAGACGTCCCCTCCATTAGCCCAAGGAATAGCAGGATTAAATTCATCATCTAAACGTTCACCAAATCTTTCTGTCATTAACGCTGTATTTGGATCATCAATAGTCACACTTGCCGCGGCAATGGCATTATCCCATTCTCCTAATGAAATATAAGCCTCAGCCAAAGCATGGTATGCCGCCAAAGCACTTATCCTGTAACTGGCAACTTCAGCTATTCCAGGCAGATTTTCTGCCGCAAAATTTAAGTCAATTACGCTTTGCTCATAGGTTTCATTGCGGGTGGCTCTTACATAGTCTCTTTTTGGCTCCGTAACTTCTTCTAGTACTATAGGAACTCCCCCATAGAAATTGGCCAGAAGCTTGTACATATACCCCCTGAAAAATCTTGCTTCAGCTTCTACCCTTAATTTTTCTTCTTCAGAAAGTTCAGAAGATTCAGCTTGAGCATACGCAATAATAACATTGGCATCATAGATAATATTATAGGCAGGTCGCCAATAGGCACTATATACTAAACCACTTGTAGGGATCAATTCATTAGGATAGTTATTTGCGTTTTGAGACCAAGTGGTTAAATCTGTACCCTCCACCTTATTTCTTGGAGACAATTCCCAATCGTTCGTATCCGTATAAAACCCTCCACGAAATCCTGAATAAAGATTGTTAATTGCAGCCTCAAAATCTGAAGAAGTAATAAAAGAATTATCCGGCGTGTATAAACTAAGGGGTTCCTCTTCTAAGAAGCCATCATCATCACAAGAAAAAAGGAATATTAAACAGATGGTAAACACACATTCTTTTAAGTGCTTTTGGAATAAATATTTTAAATTTTTCATGATTTCTTTTTTTTAAAATTCAACATTAAGACCAAAAGTGAAATTTCGTACTACAGGTCTACCATCTCTTGTTATAGCTTCTCCTGTTTCAGGATCCCAACCTGGCCATTTTGTCCAGGTTTTAAGATTTTTTCCATGGAAGTATAACCTTAGGTTACTGATGTTATATTGTTCCAAAAAATCTGCGTTAAAATTATAAGCCAGATGTACATCCTGAAGTCTTACAAAACTTCGTGGCATATATCGCTGAGCTCCTAATCCTCCTGAAAATTGCACTCCTAATCGCTGGTATCTTGCGTTTGGATTCTCAGGTGTCCAGACATCAAGGTTTCGGGGGAAAGCATCTCTTTCCCAAGCAGTAGAATTAGGATAAATAAATTGATTAACATCCTGTCCTAAATAATAATTATCATTTCCCTGAACGGAATTAATAAAGATTGAAAGATCCCAGTTCTTATAGGAAAATTCATTTCCTAGACTAAACCTGAAATCAGGTTCAGCCTGTCCGATAATTTTTCGATCATCAGGATTAATAAGCCCATCACCATTTACATCTTCAATAATATAACTTCCTACATCTGCTGTTTCAGGGATCTCATCTCCAAGCTGATAAAGCTCTCCGGTAGTATAATAATCGAAAATAGTTCCTAAGGACTCTCCAATAAATAGGCCTTCAGACACCAGGTCATCTTCTACTCCATCGCCGTCATTATCAAATCCAAGTAGTTCTTTCAATTCATTCCTACTACGGGAGAAATAGAACTGAGACGACCAGTTAAAGTTATCTCCTCTTATATTATCTGTAGCAAGTGAAATTTCAAGTCCCGAATTATGCAATTTCCCCAAATTATCGGGGAATTTAGTAAAGCGCGAGATTGCAGGAACATCCACATTATAGAGTAAATCCTTAGTATTATTATTATAATATTCTATAGAACCACTTAATCTATGCTTAAACAAAGCGTAATCCAGGCCCAGATTAAAACCGGTGGTCGTTTCCCATTTTAAATTTGGACTTGCGAGTCCAGAAATACTTTTTATATATAACGGAGTACCATCTGCATCCACATATCCAAAGGCATCTCCTACGGTGGCTAAAGTTTGATACCTACCTATGGTACGGTTCCCGTTAGATCCATAGGATGCTCTTAATTTTAATTGATTAAATTTTTGAAGCAAGTTGTCCTTTAGAAATGATTCCTTGGACGCATCCCAGGCTACAGCAAGTGAAGGAAAAACTCCATATTTATTCTCTTCGCTAAAACCTGAGAACCCATCTCTACGAACTGTACCTGTTATAAAATATCTTTCGTCGTAACTATAGTGTAAACGGCCCATTTGGTAGAGCGATGTTTCCATCCAGGCTTCAGATTCAGCTCTCTGTAATTCCGCATTTCCTGCCTGAAGATTATTATATCCTAATACCGGTGAGTTAAATTCCGCAGCACCGGCTGTAGTACGAGTAAATTCACGCTTTTCTCTACCGTAACCTAGCATTAGATTAACCTCATGCACATCATTAAATGCCCTTTTGTAGGTTAAGATATTATCATTAATCCAGTCGGTTCTTCTTCCCTCTGTTTTATCTCCACTTCCTGTAAAACTTCTCCCATATATTTGAAAATTATATGTATGGTTTGTATAGTAGTTAGCACTAAAATTAGTTCTAAAAGACAATCCTTCTATAAAAGGGAGCTCAATGTTAGCATATATATTTCCAAATAAATTTAGCCTTTTGTTGAAATTATCCCGGTCCAATACATATAAAGGGTTGATAGTGGTACTGTTTGGGGACTGTACAAGAGAACCATCTTCATTATATGCAGGAGCATAGGGGCTTTGATTCCAGATTGCATCGATACCTGCATTTGCTCCTGAATAATCGCTAGATGTAAAAAATGTCTGTACTCCAACATCGAACCAGTCTGTAATTGAATTGTCAAGATTTATTCTGGCATTCCATCTATCATAATTTTCATTTACCAGAAAACCCTGTTGATCTACGAGACCAAGCGAAACAAAATACCCGCTATTTTCATTCCTCTGAGTCATTGATAAATTATGGGTTTGGGTATACATTCTGTCATTGGTAAGAATATTGTGCCAATCTGTAGGGTTATTATTTTCATATGCCTCCCTTTGCTCAGGGGTAGAAAATATAGTGGTGATATCAAAATCCGGATTTGGTTCTAAATATCCAGATTCTTCTGTTCTACTATCAAAAAAATATCCGGCTCTTACACGTTCAATGAATTCTTCAGGACTTTCAGTTTTGAAACTCTTGGTTGGTTCCTGAAAAGAATAAGTAGTTGTATAATTTATCGTCGGTTTTTTCTGTATCCTACCGGTTTTTGTAGTGATAATAATAACCCCATTGGCCGCCTGGGAACCATAAATGGCAGTTGAACTCGCATCTTTTAATACATCTATGGATTGAATGTCATTAGGATTTATATCGTTTATTCTACCCCGAAAAATAACCCCATCCAATACAAGCAAAGGAGACTGTTCTCCTGAAATGGAAGTCCTTTCCCTGATTCTAATCGTGGGGGTTCCACCAGCGCTATTTACCTGTCCAACATTCAATCCAGGAGCTGCACCCTGAAGTGCATCTGTAAGGGAGATCGTGGCCCGTTGCTGAACGGTTTCCTGATCAACCTGTGAAACTGCCCCGGTTAAATCGCTTTTTTCCATTGTTCCATAACCTATTACAACAACTTCGCTAAGCTCGGAGGCCGCAGGATCTAGTGTAATTTTTAGTTCTGTTTGGCCCTCAATCAGCATTTCTGTAGTAGCATACCCTAAAAAACTAATCTGAAGTGTCGCTCCCTCTGTAACCTCAATGCCGAATTCTCCATCAAAATTTGTCATTACCCCGTTATTGGTGCCTTCTTCCAGAATATTTACACCCGGTAGGGGTAGACCGTCTTCTGAAGATACAACTGTGCCTGTTATATTTACAGATTCCTGACCATACATGGGTACAAATAATAGTAACCCCAATAACAGCAGGTAATACCTATTCTTATTTTTTGTTCTCATAATTTTAGTTTTACGAATAAATGGTTCTCCATACACTGAAATCATTTCTGTGGCATCAGATTTAATTCTTCTTGTAGTTGACATACATAAAATCTTATAGTTAGTTTTTTAGTTGTTTAGTTTGTTCACTCTAGAGTAAATTAATGAGTGATAAGAGTACACCTAATCGGGTTTTCTATTACTTCTTTTGCCTTTGACTATAGGCAGAATATTTAAAGAAGATTTATCAAGCCAATTTGGTTTAGGAAATTCTCTAATTGAAGAATATCGGATATATGCTTCGTATATATCTCCATTACCAGTTACTCTGGGATCATTGGTTTGCATAAGATAACCACCCAATGCCGCCCTTTGTTCCTCCAAAACATTTTTGAAATCTGGGTCTTCTGCTAAATTTACTAAGCAGTACGGGTCGTTTTTAATATCGAAAAGTTCTTCTGAAGGTCTTTTATCAACAGCTAATTCAAAGTAAGGGCGAACATCAGGATCATTACGATTCTCTATCATAAAGTCGAAAGTAGGGCAGGCATCAATATCATGGTATCCACCATGCATTGGGCCTAAGGTTCCATCGGAATTAAATTTTTGCGGTGCACCTGCAGGCCATCTTTCAGGTTTAAAATTTCTTACATACATATAATCCTGAGTTCGGATAGTTCGCTGCGGATAGGTCAAATTATTCCAACGCGAACTGGAATGTCTTTCTCTTGCTGCAAAAATGGCCGTTCTTGCTGCTTCATTTTGATTTTTGGAACTTTTCTTAAACAACTCCATAAGACTTCTTCCTTCCATGGGATGTTGATCTAAAAGATTAGAAGATCCTCCTTTTGATGCTGCCTCAAGAAAAGTTGGAGCTATATCTATTAGACTTACAAGATCATTAATAGTTCTTCCTCCAGCCACGGCATCACCCCACCTTATAGCTAAGGGTACATGAATTCCATATTCATTTGCATTTGCCTTGGCATAAGGAAAGGCCATACCATTATCAGACGTAACTACTATAATAGTATTATCCAACTCACCGATTTTCTCCAATTCTTCTAACATTCCGGAAAGCTGTTGATCAAAATATTCAATTTCAAGAGCATAATCTAGCAGGTCACTTCGCACTTCCGGAGTATCTGGAAGAAAGGATGGTACAGTTACTTCATTTGGATTTTTACCCGCTTCTATTCCTGATCCCTTTTCAAACTTCCTATGGGGCTCGTGTGATCCAAACCAGAAATAAAATGGCTCATCTTCTTTTCTTTCCTCTAAAAATTCTACAAAATTACCCACATAATCGGTAGTACTTACACCGCTAATGGTAGGCGTCAGTTCTTTATCGTTATAAGCTTCGCCAGCAGGGTTTCGCTTTCTCCCACTTTTGGCCCAATTCCCTGGCCCCCAGCCTTTACCGGTATATCCGACTTTGTACCCTATTTGTTCCAAAATATCTGGAAAAACAGTATATTCAATAGGAAATTCGCTGTCATGAGTTCCAGCCTGTTCTAATTGCCAATCATTCATACCGGTTAAAATTGCAGCTCTACTGGGACTGCAGCCTGGAGAAGCAGAAAAAGCATTTGTAAATATGACGCCTTCACCGGCTATCCTATCAAAAGCCGGAGTTTTGATCCAGTTCTCCTCATAAATAGAAGCATGTGGATATGACTGATCATCAGAAATGACAAACAATATATTAGGGGCATTTTTAACAGCCCCTTTTCCCGCATTAGCAGATAGGTTCTTTGCATTATTATCGCAAGAAATAAATGGAAGAAAAACAACCAAAAAGCAAACAGACATGCTAAATTTCAATTTTACTGCTAAGCTTTTAAAAAATTCTTTACTCATTTTAAAATCTTTAGTTCTTTAGTTTACTAGTGTTTAGTATTCTCTTGCTTAAGTTATCCTTCCTACTACTCTCTTATGATTAATTTTCCACTTTGAAAAGAAATCGCGAGGACCAAGGGTTTTTAAGAGTTTCAGTAGCCAAATTCAAAAATCAGTTGCGTTAACGCTTTTTGAAATTATTCACGTTACAATTTTAAAATTACTCTCTAAACATCAATCGTTTTCGTAAAATGTTAAAGAGGCGGTTTACACCTCAAATTCATCTTTCCATTTCACAATTTGATTATTGCACATAGCATCCAATCCCATTTGCACACAAATTGCTGCTTTAGCACCAGTAATCATATCTGATTCCGGTTTTCTGTTATTTATTATATTATTCTTAAAATCTAAAATTGCTTGTTTACTTGGATCCTCATGGCCTACTTCTATAGGAATTCCTTTTCCCTCATCCCATTTTATAGTCGCCCCGGAAACACCGTCTACATTTCCTATTTCCTTTTTATAATCACCTTCCGGATAAAACCAGGCTCTGGTATAATCTAAGATTATGGTTCCTTTATCGCCCTGAACTTTAATTTGATAATCATCCTTGGAATTAGTTGTAAGACAGGTAAATTTTGCTTCCACCCCATTAGGATAACTGTAAATCACATGGATATTATCAAAAGTTTCTCTTCCATCCTTCCAGTAATCTATTCCACCAACTCCCATGACTTGTTTTGGAGTAGCATCTAAAACCCAATTCACGAAATCTATTTGATGAGAACATAATTCAGCCAAAAGTCCCCCAGAATATTCTCTATATAATCTCCAGTTCAATAATCTTTCCAATTCTGGATCTCTCACATTTCTCCTCCAATCCCCATGCCTGT
Source organism: Autumnicola musiva (assembly GCF_031846585.1). Lineage (NCBI taxonomy): Bacteria > Pseudomonadati > Bacteroidota > Flavobacteriia > Flavobacteriales > Flavobacteriaceae > Autumnicola > Autumnicola musiva. Next base: position 6,097 of record NZ_JAVRHK010000019.1, on the reverse strand, counting down.
TCCATTGACATTCAAAAGCGGCGATATTCCCAACCTTTCCATTTTTTATCAAATCCACCACATGCCGATATAAGCGAGAACTATGATACTGGTGTCCAGTTTGAAAAATCTGGTCCGAAGATTTATTTTTATTTAATAAATTCTTAATACCGTCATAGCCCTTGGCTAAAGTTTTTTCTCCGTAAACATGTTTTCCAGCGTTCAGGGCGTCTATTTCAATTTTGGAATGCGTACTAAAAGGAGTTGCAACTAAAACAGCATCTATTTCCTTATTATCTAATAACTCGTGATAATTCTTATAACCTTTGGCTGTTCCATTTGTTGCTGATATCCCTCTTTCTAATCGAAAAGGAAGAATATCACAACAGGCTATTACATTTAGATTTTTTATTTCATTCATAAACGGAATTAAGCCGCTACCTCTACTGCCGGTCCCAATAACTCCAATATTAATAGTATCGTTGGCTCCTTGAAAGGAATCAAAATTACCTAACATAGAAGTGGAGGTGGCTACGGCCATAGTTGCTAAACTTCCTTTTAATACAAACTCTCTTCTCTTCATTATTTATCCTTATAATTTTGGTTCCCATCCTTCTGCATATTCTCGTTTCCAATAAGACATAGCTTCGGCATTATCTACAATTTTACCTGAAGATGGATCTATTTTGATATATGGTCCTGCGTCCTGGGCAATATTTCCTAAATGACAAAGCATAGTAGTGATAGCCGCATCATTAATAGGAGAATTCAATTGCTCATCTTTTTTAATGGACTCAAAGAAATTTGCCACATGAGTTCCGGTAAGGCTACCCCCTCCTTGAGTATCAATAGTAGCTTCCTGGCTCTCTTCTTTTTTCTCCTTGATTAGGTTTCCATCAAGATCGTAGAGCTTATAGTCATTCCTGCTTAAAGTTATAATTCCCTTGCTACCGTAAATCGTTGCTCCTCTGCCAGGTTGTTCTGGCACAATCTTTCCTCGACTATGTCCAGTCCAAGTAATATATTTGTCGTCTTCAAATCCATATGTAACTTCTTGGTTGTCGGCAAACTCCCAGTCGTCTTCATAAGTGTATTTACCTCCGTAAGAGGAAACATTTTTAGGCAAATCTACTCCAAGTGCCCAACGGCAAATATCTATTTCGTGAGTTCCATTATTGTGAACCTCCCCGGTACCCCACTTACGAAACCAATGCCAATTATAAGGATGAATATTATCCTTGTAGGCTTCTCTAGGTGCCGGACCCTGCCAAAGATCCCAATCAAATGCTTTTGGAACTTCAACAATATTTCCCTTACCTATAGAATCTCTGTTGTTAGAGTAATAAGCCTCTCCTTTATAAACATCTCCAATTATACCGTTGCGAATTTCTTTTACACCTAACTGTGAGGTGGCCGCAGAACGCTGATGGTTACCCATCTGCACTTTTTTTCCATATTTTTTCTGAGCCTCCACTAGAAGCTCATTCTCGTGCGGATTATGACTACAGGGCTTTTCAACATACACATGTTTTCCTGCCTGGAGAGCAGCTATGGCAATTGGAGCATGCCAATGATCAGGCGTAGCTATAAAAACCGCATCAACATCCTTATCTTCAAGAACTTTTCTAAAATCTTTTTCATTTTTTGGTATATAACCAATATTCTTTTGACACCATTCATTGTGATAGTTCAAGATTTTTTCATCTACATCACAGCTGTATACGATTTTAGCATTTGGATATTCATGAATCCCTCTAATTAAAGCTTTTGCCCTACTTCTTACACCTATAACAGCAACATTTATATTATCATTGGATCCTAAAATATTAGCATACCCCATCTTAGGAAAAATTAAATTCCCAAATGTCACCCCTGCACTTCCAAGAGCCGCTTTTCTAATAAAATTTCTTCTTGTTGTCATTAAACTATAATTTAAAGTTCTTTAATCTTTATGTTTTTAAAAGCTACGCGATTTCCATGATCTTGCAACAGAATTTGACCACTATCTAATTCTCCAAACTTTTCCCATTTTTTATATTTACTCTCGGAAACCAGCTGGCGATAATCCTCACTTTTTCTTTCATATTCCAGCACCTTCTCGCCATTCAACCAATGTTCTACATGATTATCTTTAGAGATTATATGCGCAGTATTCCATTCTCCCACAGGATTGATCGGCTTATTCGAATCAGCTTTAATTAAATCATAAAGAGAAGCTACTGTCCTACTACCCTTGTGGTTACCTTTTTTTGCATCTGGATGGTTCGCATCATCTAAAATTTGATACTCTAGACCAATAGAAGAACCAGGTCCTTTATTAAGGTCGGTATTGACATAGTACTTAATCCCACTATTAGCTCCTTTTGTTATTTTAAAATCTACTTTTAATTCAAAATCATCATAAAGTTCCTCAGTCACAATATCTCCACCCGCAGCAGATTCCGCACCTCCACTGGCAAGTACAACCAGTGCTCCATTTTCTATAACCCACCCTTTTTCTGGAAATTCATCTAGTCGAGCGCCACGCCACCCCTTCGTGGTTTCTCCATCCCAAAGCATTTCCCAACCTTCTTCTTTTTCTTCTGCAGTTAGTGTATTTTCAGTAGTAATAGAATTTTCTGATGTCTCCTCAGAAAATTGATTTGATTTTTCCGTATTGCTATTGCCGCAGCTCACCAAAAAAGAAAAAGTGGATAAAACTGCAATTTTAGTAATTGAGATTTTCATGTAAGAAATTTTTAATATTATTTATCTGCATTCATTCTTAAACGATTTTGAAGAAAACTTTAGATATCAATTTTAAACGTTTTCGTAAAATCTAATTATGAGCCAATATAATTTAATAAAACCGATAAATCAAAAAAAATTAACAAAAATGTGTACGCACACAATTTTTTTAACAGAAATCACTCTTTATGGGAGTTCAATCTGAGATTTATAATACATTAGATTTTCTTTTGTTATTATATCCAGTGGTAAAAAGATACTTTTTTTAACCTCTTGTTTAGCAACGAGAGATTTATAGAAATTTTCTAGTGCCATATAGCCTTGGGTTTCAGGTCGCTGTCCTATTACATAATCTATTACCCCTGATTCTAGATATTTATAGTTTTTGCTGATTAAGTCATTTCCTACCAGTTTAATGGACAGTTTTTGATTATAAAGAGTTTCTGCTACAAAATGAACTTTAGAACTTGGCACATATATTCCGTCAACATCCTTCGCGGAACAAGCCTCTTCCAAATAGCTTTGCCATTCCGTATTACGTTGATCAATATTAACCTCTTCCAATATTAGATCCTGATTAATATCCTGTAGTGTAAAATCTTTAAATCCCTCTATTCGTCGATGTAATGTGCGATTGTGGTTCTCATTATTTTTAATAGAAATAATGAGAACCTTCCCATTTTTTGATACTGAAGATACCAGTAATTTGGCGGCTAAACGTCCACTTTGAAATGAATCCTGACCAATGAAACTTAGATGATCACATCCCCGAATTTTTGAATCTATTATAGTAAATGGAATATCTTCAGCTTTAAGTTTAAAACAGAGTTTTGTTGCTTCATAATCGATTACTGGAGCTAAAATAACACCATCTGGCTTTAACTCTAACACCTCTGCTGCTCTTTCTATAAAAGACTTTACACTATTTTGATCGAAATATAAAAAATGTACTTTTAGACCAAATTGACCCAGATTTTTTAAGGCTTTTTTAATTCCTAAACTTGGTACCTCCCAATACTCTCCCTCTTCAAAGTCTGGAACTAACACTGCAACTATAAAAGATTTATTTAAGGCTAATCCCCTGGCATATACATTTGGCTGGTAATTAACTTCTTCCAAAATTGCCAGAATTTTTTCTTTTGTTTTTCTTGACACCTTTCCTCTGTCGTGAAGCACTCTATCAACAGTTCCTAATGAAACATTAGCTTTTTTTGCTATCTCTTTTATCGTCATTTTCTTTTAACTAAATTCACTGAAATTCATAAATTCCAAAGATAAACTCTGTTTTTATAAAATATTAATTATTTATAACTTTTCTTAAAGCCCCATGTTAGGGAATTGTTTATCACACTACATTCAAAGCATACGTATAAGCCCATATTCTAATCCCCTAAGCTCTGCCAGCCCTCTTAGCCTCCCTATAGCCGAATAGCCCGGGTTGGTGGTTTTCTGAAGATCATCCAGCATTTTATGCCCATGATCTGGACGCATAGGCATTTTGGAGTCCTTTCGCCCTTCTGCAATTCTTCTTTTTTGTTCTTCTAATAAAGCTTTTATTACTTGATACATGTCTACATCTCCGTCTAGGTGATCTGCCTCATGAAAATTTCCCCATTCATCTCTTAAAGTACTTCTTAAATGAATAAAATGGATTCTATCCGCAAACTGCTTCACCATTTCGGGAAGATCGTTATCTTCTCTAACCCCAAAAGATCCGGTACAAAATGTAAGTCCATTTCTTCGATTAGGAACTGCCTCAAAAATATCCTGAATATCTTTAGCCGTACTTACTACGCGCGGCAATCCCAATAAAGAATATGGCGGATCATCAGGATGTATGCACATATTGACATTTACTTTATCGGCTATAGGAATGATCTTCTGAAGAAAATAATTCAGGTGATCTTTCAATTTCTTTTCATCGATCGTATTATAACGGTCTAAAATGTTGTTGAAGTCATTTAAACTATAATTTTCTTCAGCTCCCGGTAATCCAGCTATAATATTATTGATTAGTTTCTCTTTAGACTCTTCTGATATTAAAGCTAAATAAGTTTTAGCTTTTTTAATTTCTTCCTCTGAATATCTCTTTTCAGCCCCGGGCCTTTCTAATAAAAATAGTTCAAAAGCTGTAAAGGCCGCTTTCTCAAAACGTAATCCTGTAGAACCATCTTTCATTTCATAATCCAGGTCTGTTCTTGTCCAATCTAAAACAGGCATAAAATTATAACAGATGGTGTTTATATTACACTCTCCAAGATTTTTAATAGTTTCACAGTAATTCTGAATATATTTTTTATAATCACCGCTCTGCGTTTTTATATCTTCATGGATTGGCACACTTTCCACTACAGACCACACCAAGCCGGCCTCTGCTATTTGTTCCTTTCTGTTTAAAATTTCTTCTTTTGTCCAAACTTCTCCATTTGGAATATGATGTAATGCGGTTACAACCCCGGTTGCGCCTGCCTGCTTAACATCAGCAAGAGAAACATTATCTTTTGGCCCATACCATCGCCATGTTTGCTCTAATCCTAATTTCATATTTTACCTTTTTTAAACTCCACTAAATGCACTGAAACCTCCATCAATGGGAACGACTATTCCTGTTATAAAATTTGATCCGTCTTCACATAACCAACGTGTGGTAGAAATAAGATCTTCCGGAGTGCCAAACTTTCCTAATGGTGTTCTTTTTATAATGATCTCTCCACGCTCTGTTAAACTGCCATCTTCTTTTGTCAACAGTTTTCTGTTTTGTTCAGTTAAGAAAAAACCAGGAGCAAGGGCATTCACTCGTATACCAACTTTAGAAAAATATACAGCCAACCATTGTGTGAAATTAGATATTGCCGCTTTTGCTCCACTGTACGCGGGTATTTTAGTAAGAGGCTGAAAAGAATTCATGGAAGAAATATTTATGATATTTCCATCCTTTGCATCCACCATATCTTCTGCAAAGACCTGGGTTGGTAACAGGGTCCCCATAAAGTTCAGGTCAAATACAAATTTGATTCCGCTCATATCAAGATTAAAAAAAGTTTTGAGTTCTTCTTTCTGATCGGAGGATCTATTGTAAAAAGAATCATCTGTAGTAGCCGCAGGATGATTACCTCCCGCTCCGTTAATTAAAACCTGACAAGATCCAAATTCTTCATTCACATTATATTTGGCCTGCATTAAAGAATCTTTTTCTAAAACATTCACCTTTATGGCCAGGGCTTTGCCTCCTTTTTTCTTAATAGAATCAGCTATATCCTGAGCTGCTTCAACATTAAGATCAAGTAAAGCTATTTGATGGCCTTCTTTAGCCAGAGCTTTTGCTAAAGTGCTACATAAGATTCCTCCAGCTCCTGTTATTACAATCGTTTTCATTTTATTATTCATTTTA
>NZ_JAVRHK010000018.1:0-67984 GCF_031846585.1 Autumnicola musiva | reverse complement strand
TTGTAATTTTAGAAACCAATAAAGAAAATAACTAAGCCGACAAGTCCGCGTCCTTACTCCCATAACTTGCGATAGTGTGCCGAGCAAGCAATGACCGGCAACAAATAGACATTGTGAACTATAATTAAGATGGTAGGACCGACCTACCAATGTCGTCTTTTAGGAGAAGGCATTAAACCACCCAAAGGTGCTTTGGTAAAGAGCCATGGTATTGAGCGTTTGGGAAACGGCCAGTCAAGAATTGGTCAGGTATGGATAAAAGAGATGAACAAAAGTGAACCCCTTATGAGGTGTCGAGAAGTTGCTGGATATTCAGGACTAAGCTGACCCCTCTGAAGACTACCTTTTAGGTGCTGTCATTCCGGCGGATGCTGACCCTTTTAGAAAATAGAAAAATAGCTGACTTGAAAAATTAGGAGCATCCTGCACCCTCTTTTTTATCTCAGATTTCTTCACTTTTGGTGAAGGCTACAGAATAGAAGAGCTGCCAGAACTTTGCTTTTGATAATTGGTCTAAACAATTAAAGATTTTCCTATTTTAAACTTTATTCTTAATCCTTCTTCTTTTTATGATCTGTAGGTTTTTTCGCTTCTTTTTCTGCCAATTTAATTTTTAACGCTTTCATATCATCACTAATTTTTCGGTCTACGATCTTAGCATAGTGTTGGGTGGTTCGCAGATCTTTGTGACCAAGCATCTTGCTTACAGATTCTATAGGAACCCCGTTTGTTAAAGTTATGGTGGTTGCAAATGTGTGCCGCGCTACGTGGGTAGTAAGGGGTTTTCTTATCCCGCACATCATTGCTATTTCTTTTAAAAATGCATTGGATCTTTGATTACTTAATAGAGGTAAAATAAATTCTCCTCCTTTTACTTCCGGATGATCTTTATAACGCTCCAGAATTTCTTCAGCTACAGGTAAAATAGGAATGCTGCTAAGGGTTTTGGTTTTGGTTTTGGTTCTCTTTGTCCTAATCCACCTACCGCCATCTATTCCAATAGTGATATCAGCCTCTGATAATTTTTTCGCATCTGAATAAGATAATCCGGTATAACAACTAAAAACAAACATGTCTCTAACCAGTTTTAGCCGATCCAAGTGAAGATCTTTTTCTATTAAAGTTTTCACTTCCTCTTCGTTTAAAAATTCTCGTTCCACGGTTTCAAACTGAACCTTGTAATTATAAAACGGGTCGCGGTCCATCCACTGGTTTGCCAGGGCTATCCGCACAATTTTTTTAAAGTTGTTTACGTATTTTAATGAGGAGTTATGATTACATTCCCGTTTAGTCTTAAGAAAATACTCAAATTTAGAGATGAACTGGTGATTGATATCATTCATGGGGTAATCATCTACCTTATATTCTTCATTGATGTATTGCTCCACATGATTATAACAGGTCCAGTATCGTTTTGCAGTACTCTTAGATATACTTTTACCTGAAAGACGATCCATCTGTTCATTATGCTCTTTAAATGCCTCCAGGGTCATCTTAGGCTTCTTTTTATTCACTCCTTTAAACTCATCAAGAATAGCTTTTGAAGAAACAGTCTTATTCTTTTCAACTAGATCCTGGTGTATGTTCCTGATCTTATTCTTTAGAACATTAATATAATTATTCAGTTCTGTCGCTTCGGGACTCTTCCCTAAGGCTCTTTCAGAACTAGAACTCCATTTCCTGGGATCGACTTTTCGGCTTATACTTAGATCAGATCGCTTATTATTAACGGTAATTCGCATATAAACATCACTGTCGGGAGTCTTTTTGCTTCGGCTTTTTCTGATGAAAAATGAGAGCTGGTATTGAGTGTGCATTTTTTTGGTCTTTAAAATTGGTTTTAAAGACCAAAAAAAGCATACACCAATTGAAACTTTAATATTTTGTAAAGAGTTGGTATACAGTGATTTTATTCTATCCAGTGTGCAATTTTTAAAGAAAAAATTGGTCACCGGATTGCACACAAATAATTTAGTCCTATTTGGTATCAAAGGAGATTAAATAAAATGAAAAACCCCGTAAATCCTAGGATTCCGGGGTTTTTGATTGAGTTTGCTACTCAAAAAGTGGAGTCGGAGGCTATTGAATATACTATAATTCAGTTTATTGATACTGTACTAATAAGTGGTTAAAACCTTTGCTTACAGCTTGTTTTATAACTTAATATAATTTACTTTTGATAGTAAGTATGGGTAAAATTGTCACCGATTTTGTCACCTGTATTGTCACCTATTTCAAAAGGATATTTATATGACTTCAACTTTTTATCTTAAGGAAGCTAAAACTACTGGCGAGTCCTTAATTTACTTCTCTTGTTACTTTAAAGAGGAAGGTAGGAAATTCGTTTATTCTACCGGAGAAAAAATTGCACCTATTCATTGGGATCAAACGAATAAAATGCCTGTAATGCGTGGGAAGAATAAAGCAATCAATCGAGGCTCTATAAAAACACAGTTAGGGAGATATGAAAGTTGTTTTAAAAATACTCGTTCGCGATGTATAGAAATGCAAGAGGATTTTACTTCCCAAGTTTTAAAGACAGCTTTCGATGAGGAGTTTAAAAAATCACCTACAGGAAAGAATATTTTCTTCGATGCATTTGAGGTTTTTATGGATCAGAAGAAGAAAAACCAGGAGTGGAAAAAATCTACAGAAAAGAGATATAATAATATTCAAAATCTATTAAAATCTTTTCAATCAGAAACAGGGTATAAATTAAATTTTAATGCCATTAATAGTAAGTTTCATTCTGAATTTACTTATTACTGTATGGAAACTAAGGGGCACGTAAATAACACCTATTCCAGGAATTTAGGACTATTTAAAACATTCATGCATTGGGCATTAGAAAATGGCTATACTTACAATGAAGAATTTAAAAAAATAAAGAAAATTCCAAAGGTCGTAACTCAGCAAATAGCGCTGAAAAAATCAGATCTTCAGAAGTTAATGGATCACAATTTTAAACCAAAACAAAAATATTTAGAACGTGTCCGAGATGTTTTCGTTTTTTCCTGCGTTACAGGTTTGAGATTCGGTGAATTAAGCCTTGTATCAAAGAAAAATATCTACGATGGTAACTTACATCTAAAAGAAGAGAAAGGCGCGGAGAAGGAAGCCAGAACAATTCCATTGAATGATTTATCGGAATATATTCTAAAGAAATACAATTACAATTTGCCGCTCATTACAAACCAACGTCATAACGATTATATCAAAGATATTTTTGAGGAGGCTGGGTACACCTGGGAAGTCGAAAAAAACGTAACTAGAGGGAAAAGTGTTGATCGACAAACAATGCCATTTTATAAGCGGGTAAGTACACACACCGCCAGACGGACTTTTATCACAATGCTTAAGCGTGAGGGTAAAAGCGATAAGCTTATTTCTAAAATTACCGGCCATAAGGATCTAAAAACATTAAACCAATATTATCAGGTGGATGATGAAGCCAAAAAAGAAGCCGTTGTCAATACTTTTAATATCAGTTTTGAACCGCTTAAAAGAGTTGAATAATATGGATGATTTATCAGATGTTATAGTGGAGAGTGACGGTAAGGAGATCAAGGAAAAGTTAATCATCCTTTTAAATTTTTGGGCTTTGGAATGGAATTGGAAAACATATAAAAACGAATATTTTCCAATCAAAGCCATGGCTTATTATGAATTAATTCAGTTTCCAAATATAACAGAATTGGACCCTGAAAATTCAAATAAAAAGAGAAATGATTTTATTTATTGGGAACTAAAGGAGCTTGGGAATTTCATCATCGGTTTAAACAAATCCCTTAGTAGTTATCCAGTTCGTCACTCCTATATGCGTATTAGTTTCATAAAAAAGTATGATGCAGATAAAGTAAGGAAGGAAAGATCAAACAAATTTATTAAAGAAATAAAGGAAGAGCCAGATTTTGATCAAAGGGAATTAAAGATAAGGAATAGGTTGATTGATAGCGACTTAGAAGAAACAATTTATTTCGCATTGAAAGTTTATAATGATTTTTGCAAAATTTATGAATATCTTAATTCTGAGTTTGATAGTACTATACCAATCAATCCACTCACCAAAGCTGATAAATGGGGAGGTACTTTGCCTCAAGCTGTATTGTACCATTTAATTCTCATAAAAGGTGGAATTGAAGATAGAATTGATACGACGTCTATTATGAATGAGTGTGAGAATTTAGCGAAGAAGTACGGTTTTAAAGGTTGGAAGCGATGGAGTGATTTCTATAATGCTATTGAAAATAAGAAAAAAGAAGTAAGATCTCGAGACCCTTTTACTTATCGAGATGCTGAAATTGTGGAAAAAACTTTAAGAGAAAATTATCCAAAAAGACAAGATTTAATTGGTGAACTTCACAACACAACCCATCCTATTTACCCATAATTAGGCCTTATTTATAATACTTGGAACCCGTTCCGTAACGGTTATTCGCTATTTTTTTATACTTAATAGTACAATTTAGCCTTGAATTTAAAACTCAAGGTAATGGAAAAAATAACTCAAGTACACGGAATCACCAGGGAAGACCTTTTTAATGCATTCCAACGATTGGAGGATAAAATTAATAATCTTCAAGCGGCCAATCGTAAACCAAAAAAACATTCTGTAAAGGAACTAGCTCAGAATTGCGGAGTGGCAGAGCTAACAGTTAGAAACTGGATTACTGATGGTAAAGTCAAGGCTGAAAGGATCGGCCGTAGAATTTTTATTTCTGAAGAAGAATTTCAGAAAGCTTTATCAGAAGTGAAATCAATTAAATACAAAAGGTAGAAATGTAGTGTTTTAAAACACTAGGTTTTTAAGCAATAGTAATTGATTTCTGAGGTAATGAAAGAAAAATACATAAAACAACCAAATCATATCGTCACAGCTAGATTTACCCTGTCCAATCTGGAGAAAAATATTATTTATACAATTCTTAGTCAACTTCAAAAATCAATGAGTAAGGATTTAAATCAGAAATATGTGGAATCTGAAGTTACTATTAAGTTGAAAACCTTAGATAAGAACCGAAATTATAAACGCATTAAATCAGCAATAAAATCTTTAGCCGGAAAGCAAGTGGAATTTGAATTAAGCATTCCAAACGGTAAAAAACCTGATAAGATCCAGGCAAACGTAACGTCTCTAGTGAGTGGTTTAAAATACGAGCGAAATTCAGAATTTATCTCTTTTATGGTTCCCTCCCAGGCTAGTAGGTTCTTCTGTTATACAGGGGGAGGATATACTAAATTTCAAAAAACAATCGCTATAAGCCTGACCTCTTATTATTCTAAACGTTTATATGAACTTTGCTGTAGGTGGGCTGATAGGGGAGGATTTGACTGTAAAATTGAAGAATTCAGGAGATTAATGTCTATAGAAAATAAATACAAGCAAATATCCCACTTAAGAACTCGAGTTTTGGAGGATTCACAAAAACAACTAGAAAAATCGGCGGATGTTTTCTTTAAATATACTCTTAAAAAAGAAGGTGGGAAGTATACTGATATCGTTTTTAAAATTCATAGAAACATCCATATTGGAAAGAAAAACCGACAAGTAAGAAGCGATTATTACTCCTTCGTGTATAATTTCCTTAATCAATATTTTCCACGGTATTTAGATGATAGGGCTCAAGTATATAGCGATTCTATAGCTTATGCAGACGAATTATATACGGCTTATAAAAGATTCGGTAGATTGGACGATGATCTAACAACGGGTAAAAAAACAAAAAAAGATATTATCAACTTATTGAACGCAGTAATTTTGAAAGAATTAAAAGCGATATAAGGAAAGAAATCAAATCACACTAAAAAAAAGATATGTGTGATATATTCTTTGAACTTCGTCATTTTGTGTGATTGACTTCGTCATTTTGTGTGATTTTACTTTTAAAACTTCGTCATTATGTGTGATTTAAACCTGTTAAGACCTGTAAACACAAGAGCTGAGCGACGACTACAATAAGGTTAACCCACAAGTCTTTACAAGGTTATAGAAGAATATTTAAAAAAAATGCTTTTGAAAAGAAAAAAAAGATAACTTTTTCAGCTATTTAAAAAATTTAAAAATTGAGAAATGGTTGAAAAGTAAAACTTGGTAGATTGAAAATTTTTGGATCAAATATTTCGTGAAATATAGGAACGGAACCCTCGTCCAAACATTATTTAAGTAAGCATTAAGTTACCTTCATTTCTATTTTCAGAAGCCGGAAAAATTTAGTTTCACAATAGCATTGGAATGAAAAAAATAAAATATGCATCAAATTAATTTGGAAAATTTCAAAAAACACAAACGTTAATTTCCGGATTTTGGTCTGCAAGATGTGTATTTGTGTCCACAAATTTTCAATTTATGGTTTACAAAAACTGACTTGCCGACCTAGCCGGAGAAAAAAATTACTCGCAACTCGAAAATTTTAAAAGGTGGAACAAAGAAAGAAGAGAAAAAAACTTTATAAACCAGAAATTAAAAAAGATTTTAAATGCAAAATCGTGAAGGCTAGGGTAAGTCTTGAAGAATTTGAATCAATTAAGGATAAAGCAAATACTGTAAATCTATCAGTTTCAGAATTTTTAAGGCGTCGGGCTTTGAGCGAAGGCAGTACGGCTTTTAATCCTAAAGATATTATAGAGCATTTCTTTCGATATACTGGGGCTGTCAATAAAGTAGGAGTGAATATTAATCAAGCCACAAACTATTTAAATTATTTAAAGAACCAGGGAAGGGCTGAAGCTAAAGAGGTTGAGGAATTTAATAAGCTTTTTTATAAATACGTTTTGGTAATGACCGAGTTGAACGGAATAATGAAGAAGGAACTAAAAAAGATAAAATAAAAAATATAGAATAATTTCTATATTTTTTGGAAATGTATTTGAATAGATCAGAATGAAGTTATTTTTTTCCGGCACGCTTGGAAATGAAACAGAATAGATTATTCAATTTGTGCAATAACGGCTTAGATGATATTATAAGAGTGAAATGTAAATTTTATGCGAAAAGTTTTTAGTTGCAATAAAATGTCAAACATCTTGCACATCTCAAAAACACTGAAATGTTAATTTCCGCGTTTTGGTCTGCAAGATGTGTATTTGTGGCCACAAATTTTCAATTTATGACTCCCAAAAACGACTTGCCAACTTTGTTGGAAAAAATATTCGCATAACTCATAGATTAAAGTATTACGTGGCTTGATAAAAAACAATTCTTATCTTTGATAGAGATCTCCAGATAAATACCTGGAAATCCAAAAACTAATTAATAAAGAATAGAAACTAAATTTTATAAATCCTAAAAATATAATCTATAGAATAAAAAATATATTTTTTATAAAATAAAATTCTTAAGCGTTTAGCTTTTGATTTTGGTACTAGAAAATCGCCAGTTTTTATGCACACCAATATCAAAGCAAGGCGCCCACGTTACTGCGTGGGCTGCTCTTGTTTGGTGTGCGGGTGTCTGGCGATACCTCTAGTACCGACAAGTTGCAGTTCCACGCTTTTTTTATGCGTGAGCTTCAAGATCAAAAGCTGACTTAACCTTTTAAACTTAGCCTATGAAAACTTTTCGATTGCAAAATTACTGCTTTGAAGAAATTTTATTATTAAAAAGCCTGGCCAGGCATCCTGATGATGTTGAATATGCCGTGGAATTAATTGAAGAAGGCCAGGATAAATACTCGTCAAAACGGATATCAAAAATGGTGAATAAATTTCAGGAGGATGAAATCCTCAAATGCGGAATTCATTTACTGGATGAAAACCGGAAGGTCCGAGTTCTATTCAATGGCGACATTCAAAAAATAATTTTAAACGCGCCAAACCCCATTCCTAAAAATATCAGAGAGGAGATAGAGCCCATTTCCATTATTAAAAAACTTTCCTGTTCTAATCTTAGCCTCTCCGAGATAAAATACCTCAATAACCTTATTAAAAAAGATATTCTAAATCCTCACGTATGAAAAAAGTAATTTATTTCCTTACCGCAATGCTATTTTCCTGCGGAACAGAAACAAGAAGCCAAGAACTGCTAATTATAAACTATTTAGAAGACACCTCTAATGGAGTTAAAACAGACCTTAAAATAGATATTTTAGGCATTGAAATGTCTGATGTTACCATAGCCGACAGCCTTTCATTTATAGAAACCAAATTCCAGGAGAGAATTGCGAAAGAAGAAGAATCAATTGAAAGTTTCAAATCAAATATACAATCGGCTAAAGAAGAAAATAAATCATTAGATCGCTCAAATGTTGATAACCTGGCAAAAATCTCAGCTAATAAATCGGTAATAAAACTTTATGAAAATGGCTTAGAGAAAGCTCTGCTTTCACTGAAAAAAAACCAAGATCAAAAAGCAGTAGCATTAGGAAAGTATGAAAATCAGGATGAGAATGCTGTTCTGGTTAAAAAGGGAGTGACTAACTTCTCTTTTTTCAATCCCAAATTAAATACCAGGCAGGAACGAACAGAAACTTTTGTGCTTTCTAAAGATGGTTCTGAAGTTCTTGGAATAGTATATAAGGGTGAGTTAAGAAGAAAGCGATGATAGTATATCATTCAACTTATTGTTTATTTAATAGGCATGTTTTTTAGCTAATTCTCTTTAGATAAGGATTTCGGTTGTGATTAAAATAAAATTTCCTGTAATTTTTAACAACCTAGAGCGTAACAAATAAATAAAACTACGCCCTATACCTGTTAATATATTGAAGATTTAATCTAATAAATTTTTTTTGTATTCTTTACTTTAATATCATTAAAAACTTTCAATGAAAAATTTCTTATTTATTGCTGCGATGCTTTTGTCGGTTCTCGGCGTTAAAGCGCAAAATGAACAAATAAATTCATACCCAAAAAACAACGAAATAAAAATTGACGTAATCCAACCTTTACTTAGTGGATCAGTTGAAGCAGTTTATGAAAGAAATTTAAATAGTAAATCATCGTTAGGAATTTCGGGGGTCTATTTGTTTACTGAGGAAATGGATGAAGACATGAATTATTCTCTCACACCATATTACAGAAGGTATTTTGGGGGAAAATATGCTGCAGGCTTTTTTCTGGAAGGATTTGGAATGTTTAGTTCAATTGACGGCAAAAAAGTCTATGATACTGAGGAGCGGCTAACTTTTACTGAAGGCTCAGATGTATATGATTTATCCCTTGGTTTAGGATTAGGTAGTAAATGGGTCACCAAAAGCGGATTTATTGTTGAAGCTAATTTTGGGTATGGAAAACAACTTTTTAATGCCGAAAAAACGGATCACAATCAGGTTATTCGCTATGGAATTAAATTGGGTTATCGATTCTAATATATCTAGAGAATAGAATAAATAATTATTGAAAAAAAACTTGAAATGAAAAACAGTAAATTTTCTAAAATATTCGTCGCTTTATTTTTATTAATTGGCTTAATCTCTTGTAGTAATGATGATGAAATACCTACCATACAACCATCAACCAGCTACATTGAAATGGAGGCAGAAGGTGGCGAAACAGAAATAACCTTTTCTAATAGTGACTGGCAAATTGCGGAGGTTCGAAACCAAAATGGCAATGTTACTATCCAGGGAAGCACCTATTCGCAAGATGGGGAAATGATAAAAGAAAATTCAGTATTATCTTTAGAAGTTGAGGGCAAAATTGAGGCTTTGTGGGATAGTAAAGGTTTTGTCATTACCAGAGGCACGCCATCTTCGCTCAAAGTTTTTTTAAAAGAAAACAGTACCGGTGAAGAATTTAGTTTTACCGTATTGCTGAAATCAGGAGAGGAAGTCAAAGAGGTTGAAGTATTTCAGAAGAAATCTCAAGGATATCAATTTGACAGTATAGAATTTAATTTAAAAGAAAATGATGGTGATTCTCTTTTTGTAAAAAAAGGAACAACTTACAGATTTAATGGACCGCAGTCCCAAGAGTTCACTGTGTCTCCCTATGGAGGAATTGACGTTGATAAACATTCTATTTTTTTAAGTTCCAAAAAGGATGCATTTGTATGGATAGAGAACGACTCAATTATGGTTGAAGTGCCCACTGATATTTATAACAATGAACTTTATTTTAATGGGGAAAAAAGGTTGTATGGAAAATATTCTTCAATAAACCCTCATGGTTATGAAGAAATGGAAACAGTTGCAATTCCTGCAGGCCAATCTTCATTTTACATTGAACAGAAATGGCGAAAACGTCAGGTTTCTTATGAGCTTACCTTAATTAACAATAGAACTGGAGAAGAAAAAATTATTGAAGGTAGGTGGATTGAGACTGCGCCTACCGGAGAATATAGTATAAAATGGCAGGGTTAAAATAAACTGCATATTAAAACTTAACAGAAGAAAATGAATAAATATTTGAAATGGATAATTCCTATAGCTGTTATTTTAGTCATAATTATTTATTTAATCTCATCTTCAGGAATTAGCGGCATTGCTACCGATTACGCTCAATCATATGCTGATACTGAGCTTTACGAAAATGCGCTGGATAAAGCAAAATCAGATAAAAGAGTTACTGAATTGCTTGGAGAAATTGAGCCGATAGATAAGCTTGCAATTTTAGAAGGCCACGTGAATTATTCAAATGACAATAAAACTGTCAATTCCTCTATCCGAGTAAGAGGGAATAAAATGAAGGCGATTATGGATATTACTGCAAATCGAGAAGACAACGTATGGAATTATGAGAAAATAAATATTCGAGTAAAAAACCCGCCGGAAAAGAAACAGACCATTGAAGTAATTCCGTTGTAGTAACTAAAGAGTTTAATAGTAAAGATATATCAATCCTTCCTAATAATCTGCTGCATTGCCTCAATAAAATCCTTGTCTGATTCCTTATCAATCTTGTCTTCAATAATTTTGAGATGTCCA
Organism: Autumnicola musiva; assembly: GCF_031846585.1. Lineage (NCBI taxonomy): Bacteria > Pseudomonadati > Bacteroidota > Flavobacteriia > Flavobacteriales > Flavobacteriaceae > Autumnicola > Autumnicola musiva. Next base: position 57,122 of record NZ_JAVRHK010000018.1, on the reverse strand, counting down.
TCAACATCAATATCCGAATTATCATTCAGCCTGACCAGAATTTCTACCTGGGCTTCTAAGATAGCCCGGAGATAATTGTGATTTATGATATGATAGGAAAGCAAATTAGTGGCATAATTTGCAATATCAATGGGAGTATTTTCATTTTTCAGATTTTCTAAAATTTTATTGACATCCATAAAGTCTCAATTTAAATGATACATCAAGTTTTAATGAAGTAATTTTATATAATTAAGTTAATGATTATTAGTGTATTAATTAATATTTGAAATCAAAGATTGTAAGTGGTTTATAAATGGAAGTCAAATTGCTGGAAAAATTAACATTTGAAAAATACACAAGATTGGTTAGCTTTACTACCCAAATATCTGTCAATACTCTTTCCCTACATTAGTATTGTAGTTTGTAATGCTAACCAATCCATTTTATGGCCTTATACCAGGTTTCTGTTTTAAAGAAATACCTTAAGCTTCAGGATGATAAGATCATCGATAAAGCATATAAAAAATTCACTTCTTATTTTCAGCATCCCGAGATCCAGGAGAACATTAGAAAGTCTAAGGAAGAACAGTTCCAGGCAACTTTTTTGAGTGAACTGTTCGTGAATATCCTTGGATATAAGCTCAATCCCAATCCTAATTACAATCTTACTACCGAATTTAAGAACGATTCTAACAACCGAAAGGCTGATGGTGCGATTCTTCAAAAAGGAAATGCCATTGGGGTAATTGAGTTAAAAGGTACCAATACCAAGCACCTGGAAGGAATTAGGCAGCAGGCCTTCGATTATAAGGCTAACCAGAAAAATTGTGTGTATGTGATTACTTCCAATTTCGAGAAGCTTCGCTTTTATATAAATGATGCAACCGAATTTCTGGAATTCGATCTTTTTGAGCTTAACCGTGATGACTTTGGTTTGTTATGGCTTTGCCTTCAGCATGATAATATTATGACCGGATTGCCTCTTAAGGTCAAGGAAGCATCCCTGGTGGAAGAAGAGATGATTACCAAGGAGTTTTACAAGGATTATTCGGTATTTAAAAGAGAATTATATCGTGACCTTGTAAAGAAGAATGCAAAGGAGCTAAAAAGCATTCGTCAATCTGAACTGGCTTCAGAATCACTGGCAAATGAAGAATTCCAGAAGGAAGTAAATAAGCTGGAAAAGAATGTAAAGCTCAATCTCTTTAAGAAATCACAGAAGCTAATAGACCGGTTTCTGTTCGTTTTCTTTGCTGAAGACCGCGGGTTGCTTCCACCTAATAGTATCCATAAGATCATACAAAACTGGGAGATGTTACAGGATATGGATGTGGAGCAATCCTTGTATGAGCGATACAAGATCTATTTCAATTACCTAAACACCGGCCGGGAGGCTAAAGGAGACCAGGCCGAGATCTTCGCTTATAACGGCGGACTCTTTAAGCCCGATCCCATCCTGGATATGCTAAAGATAGATAATGAACTATTGTTGAAGCATACCAAGAAACTGGCTACCTACGATTTTGAAAGCCAAGTAGACGTGAATATTCTCGGACACATCTTTGAGAATTCACTTAATGAAATTGAAAGCGTAAATGCCGAGATCAAGGGAGCCGACTTCGATAAGCAGAAAAGCAAACGAAAAAAGGACGGTGTATTCTATACCCCCAAGTATATCACGAAATATATCGTGGAGAATACTGTAGGCAAGCTTTGCAATGAAAAGAAAAGTGGATTAGGCTTTAGGGAAGAAGAGTACTATAAAGGGAGAAAGCGAAGAAAACGGGAAACACTCGAACAATTACTAAAAATTCTTGATGATTATCGCGAATGGTTATTAAAACTTACCATCTGTGACCCTGCCTGTGGCTCCGGGGCTTTTTTAAATCAGGCGCTGGACTTTTTAATAAAAGAACACCGCTATATAGATGAAATGCACGGTAAGCTACTGGGCGGGAGTTTTAGGTTCCCGGGTATAGAAAATACCATTCTCGAAAATAACATTTACGGCGTAGATATCAACGAAGAAAGCGTGGAGATCGCCCGTTTAAGTTTATGGCTACGTACAGCCAAACCACATAGGAAGTTGAATGACCTTAGCGGCAATATCAAATGCGGCAATTCGCTGATTGAAGAAAAAAAGAAAGCTGGAGTTAAAGCTTTTAAATGGGAAGAAGAATTTAAGGAAGTTTTTAAAGATGGAGGGTTTGATGTCGTAATTGGTAATCCGCCTTATATCAAAGAAGCTTCTAATAAATCGGCATTTAACGGTTTGCATGATCACGATTGCTATCAAGGCAAAATGGATTTATGGTACTTTTTTGGAGTACTCGCATTGAATATTATTAAAAGTTATAAAGGTCTTATTGGTTATATAGCACCAAATAACTGGATAACCAATGATGGTGCCCAAAAATTTAGAAATTATATTCTTCAAAATGGTAAGTTGTTAGAATTTATTGATTTCGGAAACTTTAAAGTTTTCGATAGTGCTGGGATTCAAACCATGATCTATGTTATGAAAAAGTCTCCGGTAAATGACGAATACGACCTTCAGTTTTCGAAGATTTCAGATAGTAAGATTAATCATGATGAAGCTCAACTTTTTTTGGAAAAAGTTGTGGATGTTAGATTTGATTACTTCATATCGACCATCAATAAAGAGCTTTCTTTGCATAATTCTATACATTTTATAGATTCTGAATTTCAGAAAATAATTGAAAAAATAAATGGGTCTAAAAATTTTACACTGGAATCTAAAGAAATTGCTTCCGGGATAGACATCTTGCAGGATGTTGTAAATAAAAAGCACAAAGATAAAATTAGTGACGTTGAAATAGGCGATGGTATTTTTAATCTAAATCAAAATGAATACGAAACCTTAAATCTTAACAAGAATGAAAAGGATTTAATAAAACCTTTTTATACAACAAATGAATTTGGAAGGCACTATGGAGATAGAAGAAATAATCTTTGGGTAATTTATACAGATTCAAGTTTTAAGGATGTTAGAAAAATTGAAGATTTTCCGAATGTCAAAAATCATATAGATAAATTTAAAGAGGTTTTGACTTCTGTAAATAAACCTTATGGTTTACACCGCTCAAGAGATGAAAAATATTTTCAAGGTGAGAAAATATTTTCACTTCGAAAATGTTCAAATAGACCCACATTTACATATACGGATTTTGATGCGTACGTAAATAGAACCTTTATGGTTATTAAAACAAATAGGATTGATTTAAAGTGTTTAACATCATTGCTGAATTCCAATGCTTTGGCCTTCTGGCTAAAATATAAAGGTAAAATGCAGGGGGATAATTACCAGATAGATAAAACACCTTTGATGAATATTCCCGTTCGAAAACCAAAAAAAGAAATTGAGACAGAATTAAATGAAATAATTTCCGAAATTTTAATTTACAGGCACAAAGAAAACGATTATCTCCCTTTGTTTAGGAGATCAAAGCAAGAAAACAACTTTGATAGAGAAATTCAATTGTCAAAAAGCCTCGAAGAATTTAAAAGTGTAATTCAAAATTTAGAGGATAAAATTAATTCTATTGTTTATGAATTGTATGGGCTAAATCAAAAGGAGATTAATATTATTGAGAAAAATATTAATTCGCCAAAGTAATATTCTGATATAAGAACTTAGTTTAAAGTTGATTTTGAATATAATGGAGCTGGTCGAAGAGAATAAGAAAAAAGCTGTTGAACTTCAACAACAAATAGAAGAAACCGACAGGAAGATAGACCAGATGGTATATGAGCTTTATGGCTTGACCGAGGAAGAAATTAAAATTGTTGAAGCTAGTTAAAATGCCAATTGAAAAAAAAATATACGAAAGGGATCTTCAAACAGACAGAGCAAAAAATGTAAAAGGAGAGACTATATATATCGACGAGGCAGAAAGCGGTCGTAAAGGATATTTTTGTGTGGGCTGTGATAAGCCAATGCAAGCTAATATCCAGAAAAAGAATCCTAACTATCGATCATATTTTAGTCATGTCCCAGTTGATGTTTCAAAAGGAGAGGAAAAATGCACCTATAGCAATAGGGAGCATAGAGAAATTATTGCCTCAGATATTTTACAACGGCTTAAAAGAATAAAGGTTCCGGCTGTTCTGAAATATCCTCCGAAAGGAAATATGGGTAATCCGGTAGAATTAATTAAATCTAGGTTTATTTCAGCTCACAAGGTTAGATCTGAATTAACCTTTTATGAAGATGAAAATGGTGAAATTCATAACGGCAAAAATCCTGAAATAGATGAAAGGTTTTTATTGTTAAGACCTGATGTGACTTTTTTTGATGAAAAGGATAAAGCTATACTTTTTATTGAGTTGGTAATAACCCATAAGATTTCCGATGAAAAGAAAATTAAACTTAGAAGGCTTGGAATTGATACAATTAGCATAATCGTTCCAAAAGGTTCTGATCGAGAAATTGAAGAGAATTTTAAAAGTGTTCAACGCATAAAATGGGAATATAATGACCAAGAAGCCCGTACCTCTTACATATCAGTTTCCGAAAGAGCTCCAGAAGGAGTATTGGAATTTGATGAACAGCAAAGAAGAATTTTTGGAGAATCTGTCAAATGCCGAAAAAGCCGACTTAAAAATACTATACGGACAATTAGAAAGTGCTTGGGAAGAAAATCATACAGAGACACTGAACGAGACTTTGAACGCGAAATATTTAGAGTTAAGAGCGCTTCAGAAGGAGCTGAAGAGAAACTGGGAGGTCTGGAAAAGAAGTACCGAACAGAAGTATTCTCTAAATTTAAGGAACAATACCAGGAACTTCAACAGCGAGAAGAAGAGCTTAGAAATGAAGAGAGAAGCTTTCGAAAATACATTACAGACCTGGAAGAAAGATATTTTGGAAAAGCTGGAAAAATTGAGCTCGAGCAAGAAAGAACTGAAGAAGATAAAGGAACAGAACTCGAAATCGCAGGAACTGATGAAGAAATTAGAGCAAGGTATAGACGAAGAAGCGACGAGTTACGAAATGAGTTTGAAGAAATATCAGATGAATGGATACGAACTATTAGAGAAAGAGAAGAAAATAACCAAGATATATCAAGAAAACAATACGAGCTTACAGAAATCTTTGGAGGACTTGAGAAGACAGAACGAGATAGCTTTGAATCCAGAAAATTTGGAGCTGAAGAAGATCTTAGAGAAGAATTTAGAAGAGAAGAAGAACGAATATCAGGTAAAATTAGAGGAGAAGAAAGAAATATTACGGAATTACTTAATGAAGAGAGAGCCTTACGAGAAGAGTTTGGAGAGCTTGAGGGAAAAGAACTCAAATATCTTGAGAAAGAGGAGGAAAGAATTGGCCAAGAAGAAGGACGATTTAAAGAGAAAGTACGTGCAGAGCTTAATAGAGAACTCAACGACCCCACCAGCGGACTACCCAGAGAACTTAAGTTTATACTGGAAGCACAGAGAGTGGGAGACGATTACAAAATTGCTCAACGCCAAGAAGCAAACTATCAAAGAGCACGAGAATTTTTTAAAAAGGGAACTTGGAAAACACGGTAAGACGTTGGAATGGTTTTTAGGAGAATTTGAAAGTGACTTTTAAAAAGACACTGTCCCGTAAAGTGTGTAAGTTTTAAATATAGGGGTTTAACTTTATCACTTAAAGTTGAACCCTTTCTTCATATATAGTTAAGAACTGATTGAGGATAATTCCCCATTTTCTAACAGGCATTGTCCACTTTTTGGTGGCTTCCCTTGTTGCCAAATATACAGATTTCATCACTGCATCATCGGTAGGGAAGGATAATTTATTCTTGGTGTACTTCCTGATCTTACCGTTTAGGTTTTCAATGAGATTGGTGGTATAGATGATACGCCTTATTTCTAAAGGGAACTCATAAAAAGCGGTAAGATCTTCCCAGTTGTCCCGCCAGCTTTTAATAGCATAAGAATATTTATCATTCCATTTGCGGGCAAAATCCTCCAGGGCGGCTTCTGCGGCTTGTTTTGTTGGTGCATCGTAGATGAGCTTCATATCCTTATTAAAGGCTTTCTTATCCTTCCATACGACATATCTGCATGCATTCCTGATCTGATGTACTACGCAAATTTGAGTGGTCGATTCAGGGAACACATTTTTTATGGTATCGGTAAATCCGTTTAGATTATCGGTAGCCGTGATCAGGATATCTTCTACTCCACGAGCTTTCATATCGGTGAGTACGCTCATCCAGAAAGCTGCAGATTCGTTTTTGCCAAGCCAGAGTCCAAGAACTTCTTTCTTACCATCCCGTCTAAGACCTACCGCTATATAAACAGTTTTATTGACCACCTTAGAATTCTCACGGACTTTAAATACGATGCCGTCCATCCAGACAATCAGGTACACAGGCTCCAGTGGACGGTTCTGCCAGGCTACGATATCATTGCTGATATGATCGGTAATTCGGGATATGGTGGAAGTGGAGATATCAAAACCATACACTTCAGAGATTTGTTCTTCAATATCACTGTTGCTCATCCCTTTGGCATAGAGCGATATAATAATATTTTCAATGCCATCGACCATATTCTCTCGCTTGGGAACAATCATTGGATTAAAAGAGCCGTCCCGATCTCTGGGTACCTTTATACTATTCTCACCAAAGGAACTGCGAACTTTCTTTTGGGAATATCCATTCCTGGTATTCCCAGAACCAGATTTTTGATGCTTTTCGTAATCCAAATGGCCATCCAGCTCTCCTTCCAGCATTTTCTCCAATCCACGTTTTTGAAGTTGTTTGAGAAAACCGCTAAGTTCTTCTCCTGATTTGAACTGCTTTAAAAATTCATCATCGAATAGATCTTTTTTTTTCATCATGTGTAAATATTAGTACCTGAACTGAGCAGGCAAGGTTAAAAAAATATAGGGGTTTGCAAACCCCTATATTTTCTACTTACACAGTTTTTGAGATAGTCCCTTTAAAAATGCTCTTTATCAATCTCCATTTCTAAATACCCAGATATTCGAGAACCCGATTCATCGTTTCTTTAAAGATGTCTAGCTTCAAATTGATATTTTAAGTCAGGGTAATTAACGTGTTTCTCCCTGGGAATGGTTTGTATTTCCCTTTCCGATAATTGAGAGGGTAGTAGAGCTTTTATTTCAGGAGAAATTGTGAATTACCGTTATGATTTGGATAATGAGGGGGTTATATAAAAAGATACACTCTAAAATGTCCGAAAATCATCTTGTATTTTAACCGGTGGTTTTATAAGAATTCTTGATTATTTAAGGAATAGGTAGATAGGTGTACTAAAAAAATTATATTTGCCCAAGAGCTGGTTAGCCGGTAAGTACGTTTATTTACGGTATTTCTTACTGAAGAGTAGAAATACACCCAGCTACGGGTAGTCCGTAGTTTGATTGAACATTCCAAAGTGGGTTACGTTCTCTCTTCCCGTTAGTCGGTCAGAGAAGAGCAACCTTACAAGGTATTGTGATATGCTGTTGATAAGTAGTTCTGTCATGTTAAGTGGCGATAATATATTTATTAATACAGCAATAAGTATTCTAATTAGCGTAGGGACGCTATCTATAAGCGTAATTTTATTACGTAATAAAGTAGCAAGCCGATGTACTACCAAGTCTTAGGACAGGCGTCAATATAGTCCCGACCAGCTCTTTTTTCTTATGGCAATAAATAACTGGTTTAAATTAAAGCAATACGCACACATAGGTCTACCCTTCAAACCAAAGGATAAAGGTTGGCTGGTGGATTACGTTACTAATCCTGAACTGATACGGAAACATAGGTTTACTCCATTTATTAAGCGTGATATCATTCAACGGAAATACAGGGCAGCGGGATCTGAGAAAAATGAATTTGGGAAAAGAATAAGAGAAGTAAAAGATCCAAAAAACAGACCTATTCTCTATGCTACACATTTGGATGCCTTAATTTTTAGTTACTATAGTTATTACTTAAGTATTATGTACGAATGGTACATAAGGCATAAGGACTATAATCATTGTTCTGTTGCCTATCGAAAAATAAGACAGGGAAAAGGAAGAAAAGGTAATAAATCTAATATTGAGTTTGCTCACGATGCTTTTAAGGCAATCAATGATTTTCAAGGTAAACCTGTTAGTGTAATTGTTGCGGATGTATCTAACTTTTTTGATAGCCTAGATCATAAAATCCTGCATACCCATTGGAAAAGAGTTCTAAATAGACATGATGATAAAGGAAGGCTTTCAATGCCAGATGATCACTATAACGTATATAGAGCTTTAACAAAGAAACGCTATGTTAAATTAAATGAGCTTCATAATGCTTTTTATAAAAGATTATGGGTAGAGCGCAAAGAAGCTAACAACCCGGACAGAACAATATGGAAGCAGAAAAAGGTTGCAAAGCTTAGAAATTTCAGACGAGAAAATGTAATTGCGTTTTGCAAAAAAAACGAATTCTTTAAGAATCATACCTATCTCGTGCATTCAGATAGACGTGGTGTGAAGAGAAGTAAATCTCACAAGAATTCATTTTCCCAAAGAGGAATACCTCAAGGTAGTCCTATGAGTGCAACTTTAGCAAATATTTATATGTTAACTTTTGATGACGAAATGTTTGCTGCGGTTTCGGCAGTGGGTGGTTTTTATCAACGTTATAGTGATGATTTAATTCTGGTTTGTCCAAGAGAAGCGGAAGCAGAGATTCATCAAGCAATGCTTAATTCTATAAGAAATTCTGCCTCCTGTAATCTTGATATCCATCCTGATAAAACTAAGCTTTATCGATACTGCTATAAATCTGGAAATTATAAAGGTGGATTAGTAGGCAAGAACGGTAAAGTCACTCCAAATTATCAACTTGAATATCTTGGATTTGAATATACAGGAAAACGAGTGTATGTGAAAACCCAAGGAATCTCTAAGTATTACCGTAGTATGATAAGGAGTATTAAAAGAGGAAAGTTTTACGCTGGTAAAAAACATCATTTAGGAAAAGGTTTATTCAAACAAAGATTGATTAAGAGATTTACGATTATAGGTGGTAAACGCATATTAAAACGGATTCCCGACCCAAGTCGGCCTGGTAAATACCTACCTCACCCGGAAAAAACTTACAATTGGGGAAATTATTTTAGCTATTTAATGAAAGCAAATCACGTGATGAATGAACTCAATGAAGGAAACGATTCCATCAAAAAACAAACTCGAAAATTTGAAAGCAATTTTCACCGACTTATTAAGAGTAAAAAGACTAAACTGCGAGAAACGAACAAAAAAGCTCAAGAGTGAAGAAGTTAATAATTGCTAAACCATTAGTTTCGATTTGGAAGAATTAGATTCAAATAACCTCATAAATTATTTTAATGATCTACAAAAGCTTTGTGATGAGTGGAATCCTTTAGGGAATAAAATTTCTTACAGCACTTTTACAAATGATAAAAACTCTCTTGAAGGTATCGGTCCTGCGGCAGCTATAGAGAAGTTAGACACTAAAGTTTTTGATTACCGTACGAAAAAACCACTTTCTATAACAAAAGATTTTGCGGGGCTATATTTATTTATAAAAAATGGTCAACCTTTTTATTGTGGGATATCTAGAAATGTCATTAAAAGAATCCTAGATCATCAAAAAGGTTCTACAAGCTCTATGGCCACTTTAGCCCATAGAATTGCAAAAAGTACCAACCCTGATGCATCAGAGAAGAAATACCTTGAAATTTTCAATGGAGAGCGAGAGAAATTGTTGAACTGCGAAATGGCTCTGATTAAATTCTATGATCAGGACAAAGAGGCATACAGAAATAATATGATGGCTCAACATAAAGAAGAAATAATGCTCTATCTTTTTGAGGTTTTTGTTTCAGAAAATATGATACAGAGCATAACACTTTTAGAACACATTAAATCAAATTCTGCGTATTATTACCTAATTCGATTAAATTATCTTATAGGGGTTCAACCTCAATATGAAATTTTTAAGCCAGGGCATTCAAGGCATATCTCCTAGGTGAAATTTTGTAACTCCCTTTTCGATAGAAAGGGTATTGGAGTTTTTATTTCAGGCAAGATTATGAATTACCGGTTTGATGTGCAGAATGAGGGAATAATCGAAAACGGCGAAATATTCACATTTTGACATTCGATATCTCTAAAGATTAAGTTACTTCAATTTCTTTTGGAGTATATTGTTCGAATAAATTCGGATTTTTTTTCCGAATATAATCTTTAAAATGTACTTCTGGCTTTTCAATAAACTTCACCTTTTTTATAGGAATATTATGAATCATTTTGAATTGGGTCAGGAATGCGTTATTTCTCTCTCCTCTTTTATCCCAATTTGCACCATATCCAATTCTGTAATTGTAATAAAGCAGCAATTGTTCATCGTTAGATAACTGAGCTCTGAGTAGTTTTAAATAATGCTGAGACTTATCTTTAGAGATAGTGCGATCTTTTTCTCGAGAAACAATGTAATCTACGGTACTGTATAAATGCCTATAATAATGTCCTAGCCGGTTTTCATGACCGGAAAATGGTTTGTATTTAATATATAGGTGTATATATTTGCCATTAACGACAAATTTATTTTCTTTACTGTAAGAATAAGAATGTTTCTTCCTAATATTCTTAAGTTTTAATTTAAACTGTTCAAATCGGTGAAAGTTCCAATTTTGAACATTTTCTGATTCTATACCAAAAAAGAAAATTTCATAAGCAACTTGAAATAATCTTTCTTTATTCTTATCAGTTTTTGGTTGCAACATTAATTGTGCTATTTCAATAATAGCTTCTAGTTCTGTAACCATTGTTACAAATACTTTTCTTTGAGAAGTTTGTCTTTGGATTTTTTGTAAACTATCCTTACTATCAGGTTGTTTAGTTACAATGTGATCATAACCATCAATATTAAATTCATTTACATTTTCTTTGTGTAATTTCAGCATTTCAAAAAATAGCTGATCAACTTCTTGAATTTTAAACTGTTCCTGTATTTTTTTGTTTGCCTGGTATTGAACTAAAAATGCAATAAATGTAAGTAAAGCAGCAGAGATTGCTATAAATGGAGACATTAAACCATTAAAGGTAATTCCGATCTCATTTCCTGTTTGATAATCTATACTTGGTAACCAGTCAGGATTAGATTTAGGGATTATAAAGGGTGCAAAAACAGCAAAGGTTAATAGAGATAAACTCAAAATTCCAAAAAACCAAAGCCAATTTCGTAAAGTAGAATCATTCATAAATTAAAACCTACTATTCTATTTTCCTGAATTATCTAATGAACTTGCTTTTAATAAAGCTTTCTCAACAATTTCAGATAAACCAGCGGCTGAATTACATTCTTCCGAATAGTCAGCTAGGTGTTTGAAATATTCGCTCGATTTATTATATGGTGCTCTGATCTGTAATTTATTAAGAGTTTCAATTAGTTTTTTCTGAAGGGCAAAAAATTGCTTTTCAGATGAGCCTAGATGTTTTGCGTAAGTTTTTCCTTGTTCCATCGTTAATGCATTCTCTAACAAGCTCTTATTCGCATTAACTGAATTAGATGAATAAACCTTACTAAGAAGTCTTTCGAATCGAAACCCAGCAATATAACTTTCGTTTTCCATGATCTTATTTAGTTTGATCCACTTTGTCTAATTCATTTTCCTTGTAATAGCCATATTTTATATTTAAATCCCGAAAGATTAAGAATAAATCAAATTTAGTTCCTCCTTCTTGCATCCATCTAAGTAATTCATTTAGAGCGACTTCAAGGTGGGTAGTGATGTAGGCTTGTCTAGGATCAGCTCCTCGCCGACCACTGGCATCCTTTTTCTTGCCACCGGTTAAAAAAATATTCTTTTCTTCTCGAACAAAGGAGCTAAATTCAGATTCCGATTTTGGAGGTAAATGCGTTCTAAGTATACCTTCAATGGCATAAAATAATCGAAACGATTCAGAAGGATTTTGTTTGTCATTTATTAGATCTAATTGAATCAATTCCTCTTCAAAGTCAGCTTCTAATCCAAGTTGAAAGCCTGAGTTCTTATCAGATTCATCGGCTAATTTTTTAATTTCTTCTAAAGTTGTATCTCTTTCGAGTTTTTTATTTTCCATAAAACTACTAGTTTGATATTTTTTCAATTATTTTTCTTGCTTGATCTGCTGGGCTTTCATCTGTGTCCCATAAATTAGTTTTTAGGGATCGAACAGCCATTTCGGATTTGATCAAAAATCGATTAAATTTTTTATATAATACACCACTTTCCTGTGGATGATCGTGAAGATAGAAACCGTAAATTATAGAGGGATGTACATTATTTTGTTCAGCATATTGTGAAACCAGAAATGGATTGAAAATATTTGGTTTTAAGAAATTCATTCTTTCCTCTGGAAATAAAATTTCTCTAGCAAATTTATTGGCTCTTTCTTCGTTAAGTAATAGTAAATCGGAAGCGCCTGATAAATGGTAACTCTTTCGACTAAGCTCGTCAAAATCAAAAAGAACGTGGCATATTTCGTGCAACAAAGTGAACCACATTAGATCATATCTTTCGTATTGATCAGTTAAAATGATACAGGGCTTATTGTCTACAATAAAAGTAGCACCTTTCACAGCAGTTTTAGAAACATATTTCTGAACTATTACCGTAACACCTAATGAATAAAGAACTTTAATAACAGTAATTAAACCATTATCTACTAAACGAGTATAGGGACGGATTTTGGTAACTATTTTTTTTAATTCTTCTGGATCGAATTCATTAGGATTGTTAATAGCTTCAAATTGTAAATAAGCAGCTTTTATCCAAAACGTATTCATAACTTCATCTGCAGATCTTTTGGTCTTGCTGAACAGCGGATATGCAACAGAATTGTTGTAGTCAAAAATGTTATCAATTTCAAAGAAATTTAAAATTCTTTTTTCTATTTCCTGAAAATTTGTTTTTGTTTTAAGAAATCCCAATTTATACAACCTTTCAATATCGAAGTTACGTAGTATAAAATTTGCCTTTCTATTATCTTCAATCTCAGATATTGATTCAGTTTTAAGTGTAGATACATAGACCTGAATTGTATCCTCTATCTTTAAATCAAGGAAATTACTGATTTTGATTATAGATATAATATCTACTTTTTTACTTTCACCAGTTATAATTCTATTAAGAGTGTCTTTATTTATACCCAAAACCTTAGATAACTGCCGGTCAGAAGAAATCTTCAATTCTTCTTTTTTGTCCTCTATAAGCTCCTTAATTGTTTTATGGTTACTAATACCAAGAAGGTTATAGATTTCCTTCATTTGATAATCTTCTTTCATCTACACCAAAATTGAAATACAAATGTAATACAAAAAATTGTAGATTTAAATATTTTTGTCTCAAAAATGAGCCGACAATAAGGAAGGGTGCTAAAGATTCAGAAGTCGCATTTGTCACCCCGTTTGTCACCTTAAAACTAAAAACCCCGTAAACATTGTGCTTACGGGGTTTTAGAGTGGAGTCGGAGGGGTTCGAACCCTCGTCCAAACAAGCAATTCAGAAGCTTTCTACACGTTTAGTCTTCGTTTGATTGTCGATGCAAAGCCGGCCGAAAACCACCAACTTTACACGTATCCTCAATTAGATTTCGGAATTACATCAAGGCCCTGTAATTCCTATATTTACTTTGTCGGTGCCCCTGTTGCGAATGCCGTAAATCAAGGCCTTCGCGGGACATCTTGGCTCCCTGCCTTGCAGGGACTAAGTATAACCTACTATAATTCGGTTACGCAGCCAAGGCGTAGTTATTCTCGCCGTTTAAAAAAGTCTGAAACATGAGATTTACGAGCTATATTCCGGCGCTCGACGTGCTTACAACTCAATTAGACTCGCTGTCAAAACCAAGTCGACCCCAATATGTAAAAGAACTTATATAAATATTGCATTTTTCGTGCCAACCTAGAGCTTTCTTAAAGGCCCGGGCGTTGCCACCTTCACTCCTTCGATAAGCTCAGTAGCTTCGGCGGCCGGGCTTTTCGCTTCAATCTTTTTATTTTGTCATTTCGAGCGGAGTCGAAAAACAAAATAAAAAGGATTTCCGCTACAATCCCTAACGCGAAAAAACGGTGCAAATTTATTAGATTTTAGCCAAGTTGGATATGTCCTAATTTATTTCAGGACCACATTCCAACCAAACATGTTTTCAAAGAATTTCCCTGCAAATTTCGCCAGGTCTGCAAAGATAAAGAAATATATTGAAAAGAAATATTTATTAATCCTGAAAATATCCTCGTTTCAAACTTCGAATGCTGTTGGCAGAATCTGATAGAATTGGCCATTGAAAATTTTTAGGCACCTTGAATATCATAAATTTACTACAGACGATGTATAACAAAGTTCCGACAATATTGCCTGAGAGAAGCTTAAAATGTCAAATATATACATTGGATGCTTTCCGGTAAAATCATTCCGGGCGAAAAATCAGAAAGTAAAGAAAGGCAAATTTCCGGATTATGTTTTTATAGTTCATTAACTTGTAATTTATTGATTTTTATACCGGCAGAGTATCCAGAGAGCGGACTTCTTTTTTATAGGCCGAAGGAAGGATAAGTTCTTTCAGAAGCCAGTCCAGCTTTATATTTCTGCTAAATTTATAAAAGAAGAGCGCAGGTTTTAATAATGAAATTCTCCGAAAACCTAAATAAGTACTAACTTTTTTGGGACAAATCAGGTTCTGAGTTTCAAGTAATAGCCTGTAGCGTACAAAGCCCAGATGATTGCGATATTGTTTAAACAGATCTCGTGTATAGTCGCCGTAATAAAGATCTTGCTTCAGGTGAATATTCCGCATTTCTTCGAATCCTTCAAAAGTTTTCGGCAGGCCCTTCAAGCCCATGTGCCTTCCAAGCTTGTAAAAGACATTGAATACCTCCCGTTTTTCAGCTAAAGTCAGTTTGCGCTCCAGTATTTCAAAGGACCTGATGGAATAGTCAATAAGCATAAAAAGAACATCCCGGTAAGCCCAGTGCGGAATCTTTGCTCCGCGGCTGGTTTCTACAGAAGCATGGGCTGCATTAATGCGATCTATAGCACGAAAAGCAGCATCTTTTTCAGAAAAAACAATTTCCCTGGCATAAGATACCGTTGAAAAAAGCCGGGCCAGCGGATCTTTCGGAAGCCGGCTAGTATAGTACAACCAGTCCACTGCTTTATTGAGTGCAAATTCGGCTGAAGCCCCTGCGAAAATAAAAAGAATGGTATCTCCTTTTCCCCAAATTTGACGTACTATCGAATGTTTTTCTACAAAATATTCCATACTTAAGATCTATTAATTAATTAATAGGAAACTAACTCCCGGCAAATGATGTTCCGATTATGCCAACAGACAATTCTGCCCAGATTAAGAACAGGGCTGCCAGAATCATTCCACAGGCAATTATCCTGCTTCTAATAGTTGAAAATTTTCGTAAGGCAAATTCGATAGCCAGCCCGGATCCAAGAAGTAAAATTCCCATTATCAGAAAGTCAAAAGAGGACCAGTCGACTTCAGAGTTAAATTGCATTGCAATTAACGGAATGAGCAGGATAGCTCCCGCACTAAGTAAAATGATTGTTAATCTTGCATTTTTCATAATAATAATTTTTTAATGGTTATTAAGTACTTTGAAATTCAAAGTTATAATTCATAAAAATTGCTTTTATTATTTTATTCATTGTTGTTCAGTAAAAACTTTTATGAGCCACCGAAAAATTATTTGTGGACAGCAATTTTAAGCTGTTTCTTACTTATGGTATTCTTTCGGATTGCATTATTCTAAACGCACATCAAAAATGTTTGCTGATCATTATTTAATTTATGATCAAAACTTTAATCTTTAACTGCACACTAACTATTATTAATATTTTTTCCTGAATTCAGCAGCTTTTCCAGCGCATCCAGGTGTTCCTGGAAAGCTTTCCGCCCCGTGTCTGTCGCCAGGTAGCGGGTATTCGGTTTGCGATTGATGAACGATTTTTCCACTTTTATATAATTTTGTTTTTCCAATGCCTTTGTATGGCTGGCGATATTCCCGTCTGTCGCACCTAAAAGTTCTTTAAGTGTTGTAAAATCAGCAAACTCATTCACCATGAGAATACTCATAATTCCCAGCCTGATACGATGATCGAAGGCTTTATTTATGTTGCTGATAATATTCTTCATCTAAGCCTTTTTTCGCTCATATTTATTATACATCACGCCACCATAGATGATATGGAAAACTCCGAATCCCAGCGCCCAGAAATAAAGTCCGTAGTCAATAAATTGGGTAGCGATAAGTCCCAGCATTACATTGGCATAACCCAAAGATCTCAAATCATTAAAGGTATATTTACTTGCGTTGATCAGCGCCATCCCGTAAAACAAGAGCATAGCGGGAGCAATTAACCCGACAAGTTCGTACTGCAATAAAACCAGGCAAAACAATCCTCCTGCAGTAAGTGGCGCGAAAAAATTAATAACCAGTCTTTTGCTGGTATTGTCCCATATTTTTTGGTTGTTCTTTTTAGCTTTTCGGGTAGTGAGGAGAATGGCAGTGGCAACTGCCAGCACAAGTACAACAACAGCAATTACAGTTAAACTGCTTTGTAGCGCTGGATCTTCTGCATCGACGTTTAACGAACTGTCGCCACTTACATAAAGGCTGCCATGGTTAGATAATAGAATATTAGCAAGCACTGCGCCTATAATTGCATAAATTCCGGCAAAGACTCCGGCTAATCCGCTAAGGGAAATAAACCGCGAAGAGCGGTTCATCATTTCCCTGATCTCACTTAGATCATTCAGATACTTTTTATTCTCCATTTTAAAGTACTTTGAACTACAAAGTAAATAATAAATTTTGTTATTTTTGATTTTTTACTGAAAAGTTTTTGTGTCATTTTTATAAACTATATAGCAACTTCATCTTTATGAAAATTTAATGTTCAGAATAAATTTTTCCTCTTATTTTTCAATTCTCATTGCCAAACCATAAAATTTAGCTTATGAAGTTAATGACCTACAATATTAAATATGCTAATGAAAACGATGGTGAAAACTCCTGGTCTAAAAGAAAAGCGGCACTCACGGGGCTGCTCCGGTTTTATAATCCTGATATTTTGGGTTTGCAGGAAGCTATGCTCGGGCAACTGGAATATTTTCAGAGTAATCTAAATGAATATAACTATATAGGAGTGGGAAGGAAAAATGGTAAAACTGAAGGAGAATTTAGTCCGATATTATATAAATCTGCCAAATTTGAAGTTTTGGAAAGAGGGACCTTCTGGCTTTCAGAGACGCCTGAAAAGCCTTCTACAGGATGGGACGCGGCATATCCAAGGATTTGCACCTGTGCATTTTTTCAGAATAAGAAAACAGGTGAAAAATTTTGGTATTTCAATACTCATTTTGATCATAGGGGAGAGGAAGCAAGGAAAAAAAGTGCCGAATTAATCTACCGCAAAATAGAAGAATTGAATAAGGATAAGTTCCCGGTAATCCTTTCCGGCGATTTTAATCTGGAACCACATACAGATGGGATTAAATATTTGGGTGAAAAATTTTTGGACAGCAGAGAAATTAGTGAAAATGGATGTTTTGGACCGGAAAAAACTTTTAATGCTTATGAATTTCATGAAGAGCCCATCAATCGCATAGATTATGTATTTATTAGCAGGGAAGGTGTAGCCGTTAAAAAGTATGGTGTGCTGAATAATTCTTATGATCAGAAATATCCTTCAGACCATTTTCCGGTGCTGGTAGAGCTTCAGCTAAATTAGTAATCATAAATTGCTAAACTTAAACTTTGTAAAATGAACAAAATAAACCTATTATGTGCAGTTATATTTGCATTGATGAATATTATTTCTTCCTACAGCCAGGTGGAATTGATGACATATAATATAAAATATGCCAATGAGAACGACGGGGAAAATTCCTGGTCTAAAAGAAAAGATTTTATCACGGGGCAGCTTAAGTTTTATGAGCCTGATATTCTTGGAGTGCAGGAGGCCTTGAAAAGTCAGCTGGAATATTTTACGTCGCACTTAGATAATTATGATTATGTTGGTGTGGGAAGGGAAGACGGAGCAGAAAAAGGAGAATACAGTGCGATTCTTTATAAAACCGATCGTTTTAAAATGATGGAAAACGACA
Source organism: Autumnicola musiva (assembly GCF_031846585.1). Classification (NCBI taxonomy): domain Bacteria; kingdom Pseudomonadati; phylum Bacteroidota; class Flavobacteriia; order Flavobacteriales; family Flavobacteriaceae; genus Autumnicola; species Autumnicola musiva. The sequence goes on along the minus strand of NZ_JAVRHK010000018.1, from coordinate 39,010 downwards.
CTTTCTGGCTTTCTGAAACTCCCAAAAAAGTTTCTACCGGATGGGATGCGGCATTGCCCAGAATTTGCACTTACGCCTTATTTCAGGATAAAGAGACAGGAAAAAAGTTCTGGTACTTTAATACTCATTTTGATCATGTAGGGGAAAAGGCCAGGCAGGAGAGTGTAAAACTTATATATTCGAAAATACGGAAAATAAATACTGAAAACCTGCCGGTAATTTTAACAGGAGATTTTAATCTTGAACCCGGGACACAGAGCATTCAGTATCTTTCCAAAGAAATGAATGACAGTAAAAACATTGCTGAAAAAGTGGCTTTCGGGCCTGAAGGTACCTTCAATGCTTACAATTTTCAAGAGCCGGTAACCCGCCGCATCGATTATGTTTTTGTAAATAATAAGGTAAAGGTACTAAAGTATGCAGTTTTAAGTGATTCAAAAGACCTGAAGTATCCATCAGATCATTTGCCGGTAATGGTGATAATTGAGTTTAACTAACAACTATTCTTTTAAATAAAGAACCCCACGAGTTAACGAAACTTGTGGGTTTTGGTTTTATACTTCTGGTAAATAAGCTAAAAATCGTTTATAGTTTTTCTAATCGCTACCAGGTTAGAAAGTAGGTTTTCAAGATATTCAAGATCCAGCATATTTGCGCCGTCACTTTTGGCATTGGCGGGATCAAAATGCGTTTCCATAAACAAACCGTCAACTCCGGTAGCAATTCCTGCCCGGGCAATCGTTTCGATCATTTCCGGCCTTCCACCCGTAACACCACTGCTCTGGTTGGGTTGCTGGAGGGAATGGGTCACATCCAAAACAGTAGTTGCAAAATCCTTCATAGTGGGAATTCCCCGAAAATCTACAATCATATCGCTGTAACCAAACATGGTCCCACGATCGGTAACCATCACATTTTCATTATTACATTCCTGCACTTTAGATACCGCATGCTTCATACTTTCCGGGCTCATAAATTGACCTTTTTTCAGGTTCACAGTTTTACCTGTTTTTGCAGCTGCCGCAACAAGATCGGTTTGCCTTACCAGAAAAGCAGGAATTTGCAAAACATCTACATATTCCGCTGCCATGGCGGCGTCATTGTTTTCATGAATATCGGTAATGGTGGGTACATCAAAAGTTTCTGAAACTTTACGCAGAATTTTTAGCGCTTTTTCATCTCCAATTCCGGTAAAACTATCAATGCGGCTGCGGTTGGCTTTTTTAAAAGAACCTTTAAAAACATAGGGAATTTCCAGTTTGCTGGTAATTTCTACCACTCTTTCAGCTATTCTTAAAGCCATTTCCTCTCCTTCAATAGCACAGGGGCCACAAAGCAAAAAGAAATTATTTGAGGCTGTATTTTTTATCTTCGGAATATTGTTCAGATCCATCTCTTAAGATTTTATGGCAAATATAAGCTAAATAAAAAATGCCTCAGAATTCAGAATTATCGGAAAGTTTTTCAAATTAATTTATGCGGAAGAAAGGCAGCATTATCATTCAGGTGGTGATTTTTATAGTTATTCTTCAAATTTGAAACCGGCAGGAGTATTTTTTGTTGGCTCTTTCTAGTTATTGTTAAGCAGAAGGAGATTTTCTTGTAGTTGTTCTGATGATGGCTTGTTTATATAATTTGCGCATTCCTTATTATTACTGATAGCTGGAAAATCTTAGTATTTTGAATTCCAGTATTTTGGAATGTTTTCTGCCTCCTGTTATTTTACTGTAATTATCTGATATAATTATAGTTATTTCGTGAAAAATAACTGTACATTTGCAGCCTTTTAAAACAGGCTTGTATGACAGCTATCAGAAATATCGCAATTATTGCACACGTTGACCATGGAAAAACTACCCTGGTTGATAAAATTATGTACCATTGTCAGCTTTTTCGGGATAATGAAAATACCGGAGATCTTATTCTGGATAATAATGATCTTGAGAGAGAACGTGGGATTACAATTACTTCCAAGAACGTTTCAGTTACTTATAAAGACACAAAAATTAACATTATAGATACTCCCGGTCACGCCGACTTTGGGGGAGAAGTAGAACGTGTTTTAAATATGGCAGACGGAGTTTTGCTTTTGGTTGATGCCTTTGAAGGGCCAATGCCGCAAACACGTTTTGTGCTTCAAAAAGCAATCGATCTTGGTTTAAAACCTTGTGTGGTGGTAAACAAAGTGGATAAGGAAAATTGTACTCCCGATGAGGTTCATGAAAAGGTTTTTGACCTTATGTTTGAACTTGGTGCTGAAGAATGGCAGCTTGATTTTCCAACAGTTTACGGTTCAGCCAAGAACAACTGGATGAGTGATGACTGGAAAAACCAGACTGAAAATGTGGAGCCGCTTCTTGATATGGTGATCGAACATATTCCTGCCCCTAAAGTAGATCTTGAAGGTTCTCCGCAAATGCTTATCACCTCTCTGGATTTCTCTTCTTTTACGGGAAGGATCGCAATCGGGCGACTTCAGAGAGGAACTTTAAAGGAAAATCAGCAGGTTTCCCTTGTAAAGCGTGATGGCAGCATTAAAAAGACAAAAATTAAAGAACTACATACTTTCGAAGGTTTAGGCCGCAGAAAAATTGAGGAAGTTCAGGCAGGAGATATTTGTGCGATTGTTGGACTTGAAGGTTTTGAAATTGGCGATACCGTTGCCGATATAGAAAATCCTGAAGGTTTAAAGACTATCGCGATAGATGAGCCTACCATGAGTATGCTTTTTACTATAAACGATTCTCCTTTCTTTGGAAAAGACGGGAAATTTGTGACCTCCCGTCATATAAAAGACCGTTTGTTTAAAGAACTGGAAAAAAACCTTGCTCTTCGTGTAGAAGAAACAGACAGTGCAGATAAATTTATGGTTTTTGGCCGTGGGGTACTTCACCTTTCGGTTTTAATCGAGACCATGCGTCGTGAAGGATATGAACTTCAAATTGGTCAGCCACAGGTAATCATCAAGGAAATTGACGGGACTAAATGTGAGCCGGTTGAAGAATTAACTATCGATTTACCTGAAAATGTTTCAGGCAAAGCAGTGGAGATGGTGACGCTTAGAAAAGGGGAAATGTTAAGTATGGAAGGAAAAGGTGACCGTATGGTTATCCAGTTTATCATTCCTTCCCGCGGAATTATTGGGTTAAGAAATCAGTTGCTTACCGCTACCGCGGGTGAGGCGATTATGGCGCACCGTTTTAAAGAATATCAGCCGCTAAAAGGAGGGATTCCTGAAAGGCAAAACGGTTCTCTGGTTTCTATGGAAAAAGGAAAGTCTATCCCTTATTCTATTGATAAACTTCAGGATAGAGGTAAGTTTTTCGTAGATCCGGGAGAGGATATTTACGAAGGCCAGGTAATTGGGGAAAATTCCCGCCAGGATGATATGGTGGTAAATATTACTAAAACCAAAAAACTTTCCAACGTACGTTCTTCAGGAGCCGATGATAAAGCGAAAATTGTTCCGGCAATTAAATTTTCTCTGGAAGAAGCACTGGAATATATTCAAAAAGATGAGTATGTGGAAGTGACGCCAAATCATCTTCGACTTAGAAAAATTTACCTTACCGAAAATGATCGTAAGCGTAACAAAATAATATAATTCTTTACATTGCAACAAGGGCTGTGAGGGGTGTAAAACTTCCTTACAGCCTTTTTTATGTTTTAATCTGAAATGGAGATCTTAGGAATATCTTTAACGGAATGGTGCGGTTATCTGGCTTCATTCTTTGTACTACTTGCATTTTTGATGAAGAATATAAATACCCTTCGGTACGTAAATTCTATCGGTTGTATTTTTTTTGTGATCTACGGGATCTTACTGGAATCATGGCCGGTGGTGATCACTAATGCCGCGATTATTTGCGTGAATCTGTATTATCTTTTTATCAACAAGCAAAATCCGGTACCGGCAGATGAGGTTAGAAGTTAGAAGTGCGAATTTAGGAGTGAAGAGTTCTGTTTTCGCTTCGCTAGAATTTTTATCCTGACTTTTTTCTGAAAAACAAAAAGCTCCTTTCCTTTTTAAGGAATGTGGCAGAGGCTGTAGGATTTTTCAAACTCCAAACTACTACTAAACAGTTTTCTGCACCACTTCAAAAACACGTTGCCCATCGCATTTTAAAGTTTTCGAGGGATACTTCAGCAGTAAAGCATAATCATGAGTGGCCATTAGAATGGTATTTCCGTTTTTGCTAATTTCCTGCAGTACTTCCATTACTTCAACAGAAGTCTGGGGATCCAGGTTTCCGGTAGGCTCATCGGCAAGGATAAGTTCAGGGTTATTCAGCAATGCCCGGGCTATTGCTATCCTTTGCTGTTCTCCCCCAGAAAGTTGATAAGGATATTTAAACCCTTTGGTTTTCATGCCTACTTTATTAAGCACTTCTTCAATTCTTTTATCCATGGCGCCTTTGTCTTTCCAGCCGGTGGCTTTTAGTACAAACAGCAGATTGTCGTTGATATTTCTGTCGGTAAGAAGTTTAAAATCCTGAAATACCACACCCAATTTCCGGCGTAAATACGGAATTTCTTTTTGCTTTAGTGTGCGCAGGTTATAATCAACAATATGGCCTTCTCCTTCGGTTAAAGGTAAATCTCCGTAAAGGGTTTTCATGAAACTACTCTTACCGGTACCGGTCTTACCTATAAGATATACAAAATCTCCTTTGTTTACTTTAACATCTACTTCAGAAAGGATTAAACTTTCACGCTGATAAATTGCTGCGTTTTTTAATTCCAGGACGGCTTGAGACATAAAAACAGATACTAGGTTAGGATGCAAAATTATCGGTAAATATACATTTTTCAAAAAGTGCCGGTTTACTTTTTTTCATATTAACATAATTATAGTTCAGATTAATCGTTATTAAAATAAGCATTAAATTATCTTTGAACTTCAATTTAAACATATATAAATGACACCCGGTAAATCTCTCCTCATTGTTGTTTTACTATTCTTCTCATTTAAAGGTATTTCCCAGCAATCTGCTACTTATACAAATAAATTAGCCGATTTCAACCGTGCGCTTGAGCTTTATAATAATCAGCAGTACCTGGCAGCCCAGAATCTTTTTGATGAAGTTAAAGACCAAGCCGAAGATGAAAAAATTAGAGCCGATGCGGCCTATTATATTGCCAATGCAGCAGTAAGACTTAACCAGCCCGGTGCAGATCAATTAATGGAGCGGTTTGTAACCCGTTATCCCACCAGCACCAAAACCAATTCGGCTTATCTTGATGTGGCAGATTATTACTTCAATACAGGAAAATATGCCCTGGCCAGAAAGTGGTATGATAAGGTTGATGAAGATGCTATGAGCCGGAAAGAGAGGCAGCGTTTTTACTTCAATAATGGTTATGCTTATTTCCGTTCCAATGATTATGAGCAGGCAAGGACATATCTTGAAAGGGTGAGAGATTCCAAAGAATACGGCTCTCAGGCAAAATATTACATAGGTTTTATGGCCTATGAAGGTGATGATTATGAAGAAGCCACCAGGAATTTTGAACAAGTTCAGGGTAATGACCGCTATAGTGAAGACCTTTCCTATTTTCAGGCAGATATGAATTTTAAGCTGGGAAATTTTGAAAAAGCCGTAGAACTGGGGCTGGAACAACTTCCCAATTCCAATAGGCAGGAAAAATCCCAGCTGAATAAAATTATTGGTGAGAGTTATTTCAATTTACAGCAATACGAACAGGCAATCCCTTATTTAATGGAATATCAGGGCCTGCGCGGAAAATGGAATAATACCGATTATTATCAGTTAGGATATGCTTATTACAAGCAGGGTGATTATGAAAAGGCTATTTCAGAATTCAATAAAATTATAGACGGAAATAATTCCATTGCCCAAAATGCCTATTATCACCTGGCGCAATCTTATCTGAACCTGGATCAGAAGCAACAGGCATTAAACGCATTCAAAAATGCCGGTGAAATGGAATTTGATGCTAAAATTCAAAAGGATGCAATGCTGAATTATGCAAAAATCAGCTATGAAATTGGTAATTCTTACGAAAGTCCGTCACAGGTTCTGCTAAGCTATCTTGAAAAATATCCTGATTCCGCAGAAAGGCAGGAAGTGGAAACTTTGTTGATAGACTCCTTTATTACTTCTAAAAATTATGAGGAAGCCATGCGTTTGCTGGAGAACAACAGGAATTTCAGTGATAAGCAGGCCTATCAGAAAGTAGCTTTTTATTACGGACTTGAACTTTACGAAGAAGGAGATTATTACAAGGCTTTAGAAATGTTTGATAAAGCCTTAAATGAACCAAGAGATGCTGCCATTACCGCAAAATCAACCTTCTGGAAAGCGGAAAGCGAATTCAATGTGAACCGTATTGACGATGCTATAATTGGCTATAAGGAATTTGGGGGGATGACTGCCGCCCGGGGAACGGAAGAAATGAAAAACCTGGACTATAACATTGGTTACGCTTATTTCAAAAAGAATGATTACGCCCAGGCTATTAGTTATTTCAAGAGGTTTGCTGAAAATGCCAATAGCGATACCGCAAGAAGGAATGATGCGTATTTAAGGTTAGGCGATAGCTATTTTGTGAACAGCCAGTACTGGCCGGCTATGGAAGCTTACAACAAAGCCATCGCGAATAATGTGGATAACAGTGATTATGCTGCTTTTCAAAAAGCCATCAGCTATGGGTTTGTAGACAGGAATGAAACAAAAATTGAAGAGCTGAATAATTTCATCAGTAAATATCCGCGTTCTCCTTACCGGGACGATGCCTTGTTTGAACTTGGGAATACTTATGTAGCTATGAATAATACGCAGCAGGGAATTCAAACCTACAACAGGCTTATACGTGATGTTTCGGGAAGTGCTCTTGTTCCTAAAGCGATGCTAAGGCAGGGCTTGATTTATTATAATTCCAATGAAGGTGATAAGGCCCTGGAGCGTTTGAAAAAAGTAGTTGCCGATTATCCCAATACTCCCGAAGCCAAACAGGCGGTTTCCACCGCAAGAAACGTTTATGTGGATCTGGGCAGGACAGATGAATATGCAAGCTGGGTAAGAAATATAGATTTTGTTGAAGTTACCGATGCCGATTTAGATAATACAACCTATGAATCAGCTGAAAATCAGTATTTAAATAATAAGGCTGAACAGGCTATCAGCGGTTTTGAAAAATACCTAAGGGATTTCCCTAACGGAATTCATTCCATTAACGCACATTTTTACCTGGCGCAGCTTTACTTCCGCCAGGGGAGTAAAGATAAATCTATGAGCCATTATCGTTATGTGGTAGACAGGCCGGGCAATGAATTTACCGAGCAGGCGCTGGCCAGATTATCCCAGATATATCTTGAAAAAGGAAATTATGCTGAAGCGGCTCCGTTATTGGAGCGTTTGGAAAAAGAAGCCGATTCTAAGGAAAATGTGGCTTATGCCCAATCTAACCTGATGAAATCGTATTATGAAGCAGGAAATTTCCAGAAAGCTGAAGCTTATGCTGAAAAAGTGCTGAATAGTGCAGGAGCTGAAAGACAAGCAAAAACAGATGCACAGGTGATTATTGCCCGGTCGGCAATGAAAGCAGGAAACGAAGGCCGTGCTAAAACCGCTTATGCTGAAGTTCAGAAAACAGCTACCGGAGAGTTGGCTGCAGAGGCCTTGTATTACGATGCCTATTTCAAAAACAAAAGCGGAAATCATGAAGCTTCCAATGCTGCCATCCAGATTCTGGCGAAGGATTTTTCAGGTTACAAGCGCTGGGGCGCAAAAGGCCTTGTGCTTATGGCGAAAAACTTTGATAAACTCGGCGATGCTTACCAGGCGACTTATATTCTGGACAACGTAACTAAAAATTTCACCAGTTATCCCGAGATAGTCTCTGAAGCTAAAGCAGAACTGGCCCGAATTAAAGCCCAGGAAGCCAAAACTAATTCTTCCGTAGAAAACAACTAATCTTACTAAACCTAACAATTAAGAACTCCCATATGCGAATTTTCTCAATCAAGGACCTCGCCTCAAGCCTGTCTTACAACCGGACGGGGAGAAAAAGAATCCTGTTTTTAAGCTTATATTTATTCAGCGGTTTACTTTTTGCCCAGGATCCTATCGGCAGTGAAACTGTAACTGTGGTAAAGCCTTACTCTCCTTCAGTTAGGGACGCCTCAAAAATAAAAGAAACCCCTAGCCGGGGAGATTCTGTGAACCTTGGCAAAAAAGAGGTGAAATACAGTATTTTCTCTGTGCCCGTCGCTTCTACCTTTACGCCTGCCAAAGGCCGTGCAACAACTGTGGAAAGAGAAAGGCCGCCAAAGGTATTTTCCAACTATGCCACACTGGGGTTTGGGAATTATTCAAACGTCCTGGCAGAGTTCTACAGCAATCTTGAAGTAAACCGCACTGATAATTTTGGAGTTTTTCTTACTCACAATTCTTCCCAGGGCGGGATTGAAGGAGTTCGTTTAGCCGATAAATTTTATGATACCGAATTAAACCTGAGCTATACCCGAAGAGATCGTGACCTTTCCTGGAAAACCGAGGTAGGAGGGCAGCACCAGCTTTTTAACTGGTATGGCCTTCCGGAAAACCCGGCGCTTTCTGATGCCCAGGTGCTGAACATAGATCCGCAGCAGAATTATTTTTCGGTTTATGCCGGAGGGGAAATAGAACTTTATGATTCTTTTTTCGATAAAGCCAAAGCCAAATTCCGCCATTCCGGGGATTCCTATAGTTCTTCGGAAAATCATTTTGATGCCAGAGGAACTTTTGAAGCCAATATTGCCGATGAATTAATTACTACAAATATTATTGCCGATATTGTAAATGGCAGTTTTGATGAAGCCTTCTATGGTGGTGACGGTTATAATTACAGTTTTATGAATTTCGGCATAAATCCAGGTTTGCTGATTTTAAGGGATAATCTTACTTTAAATCTGGGAATTGCTTTTTATTATAGCCTGGATACTGAAAATTCTGATAATAATTTTTATCTCTATCCAAAAATTACTGCCGGCTATCGCCTCTCAGACCTGCTTACCGCTTATGGAGGAATAGAAGGAGGGTTGGAGCAGAATACTAATTATGACTTTTTCCAGGATAATCCTTATGTCTCTCCAACTTTGGGTATTCAGCCAACAGATACTGAATATGATGCTTATGTGGGGGCAAAGGGCCGGCTTACCAACAGTTTGGGATATAATGCAAGAGTCAGCTATTCTTCGCAATTTAATAAAGCCATGTATCGAAGAAATCCTTATGCCATTGGCGTGACAGAAGAAGATTATGCCTATGGGAATTCTTTTGAAATGATTTATGATGATGTAAACACTTTTTCTTTTTATGGAGAACTGAATGTAGATGTAAATCGCAACTTTACACTTACTGCAAATGCTGAGTACTTCAGTTATTCTACTGAAGAGGAAGCTGAAGCATGGAACCTGCCGGAACTTACCGCCGCTTTAACGGCAGATTATCAGATTACAGAGAAATGGTATACCGGTGCAAATATATTTTACAGGGGAGAGCGTAAGGACCTTGCCCGTACCGTAATCACCAATCCTACCAATCCTGAACAAAACGAGGTGGTGACCCTTGATGGTTACTTTGATTTAAACACACACCTTGGCTACAGGTTTAATGAGCAACTTTCTGCTTTTGTAAAAGGCAGTAACCTATTAAACAACAATTACGAACGCTGGATAAATTTCCCTGTACAGGGAGTGCAGTTTCTTGCCGGCGCCACTTATAAGTTTGATTTTTAAAACATCCGTTAGAATTACTTAAAATTTTAATAGTTTTAAAAGCATCCTCAGGGATGCTTTTTTTGTTCCCTATTCTGGTAATAGCTGCTGCACCTGTTCATAATACTGTTTTTCAGAAATATGTTATCTTCATCAATTCGTATTACTTAACAATTACTAAACATTAGACACTTAAATTTAAATTAATATTGCACCCGAAAATTGAAGAAGTAAAACTTCACAAACCTTGAAATGTAATTTATAAATGGCAAAAAAATTCAAGCGAATTAAACGGGATCGCCCATACCTAAACATTCTTGACTTTATTGTAGAAGAAAAGACCTTCCTTGCAATTGTTATTGGCGGGATTATATTGGCCGGTATTTTTACAGGAAACTCCCGGGCAGCTATGTGGCTTGGTTTTTTCTTTGCAGCTTACGCCACAGTAGCGAATGACAGTATACAATCATTAGGTACTTTTATAGAAAGTAATAAAGGAAAACCCTGGTGGGTGCTGTGGCTATACGTTGGAACTATTTTTCTCGCGGTAGTAGCATGGAGCTGGTTTTATTACGATGGAGATGTTACTTACCAGCGGCTTTTAAATCCCGATGGAAGTACGGCCTATCCTCATCCTGACAGGTTCAGTTTTTTTCAGATTATAGCCCCTCTTATCCTTCTGATTTTAACGCGGTTAAGAATGCCGGTTTCTACTACTTTCCTCATCTTAAGTGTTTTTAGCGCAAATACTTCTGGAATAACTTCGGTGGTATGGAAGAGTTGGACGGGCTATATTATGGCTTTCGTGCTCTCATTCCTGGTTTGGTATTTCTCCTATAACCTTATTAAAAAATACTTTAAAAGCAGGAAATTCAGCAACAGCTGGACATTTGTGCAGTGGCTGGTGAGCGGGACTCTCTGGGGTGTTTGGGTAATGCAGGATGGTGCGAATATAGCTGTGTTCCTTCCGCGACAAATGGATTCTTTTCAGTTTACTGTTTTCGCAACAACCATTTTTCTGGGGCTCGGGTTGTTATTCTATCTGAGAGGAGATAAAATTCAGCAGGTTGTAAGCGAGAAAACGCGTATTTCAGATATTCGTGCGGCCACGCTTGTAGATTTAATTTATGTGGTAATGCTTATATATAAACTTTTTATTAGTACCGTACCTATGAGTACTACCTGGGTTTTCCTTGGAGTTATTGGCGGGCGCGAGATTGCTATAAGCCTTGCCCGTAAAAAGAAAGGCAAAAAACACCGTAAGAAGGCCGGTAAGATGATTTTTAAAGACTTCTCTTATGCCATGATTGGTCTATTTGTTTCCATTGCTTTGGCGGCAGCGGCTAATCCTGATATTCGTCGTGCAGTATGGGAAGGTATGGGAGCTTAAAACCCGAATTTTATTAACCTGGGATTAATACTAAAAAATGCACCTTTCCTGAGGTGCATTTTTTACTTTAGCCAAAAATTTTGAAAATGAAAAACATTCTAATATTACTTTTTTGTTGTACAGTATTATTTTCCTGTAACTCCGGGCAAAAGGAAAAAATAGATCTTCTGGTTTTTAATGCTGAAGTTTATACCGTAGATACTAATTTTAGTAATGCTGAAGCTTTTGCCGTTCAGGATGGGAAATTTCTGGCTATAGGTTCAGCTGATGAATTAGAAAAAAAATATGAAGCTGCCGAAAAATATGATGCAGGCGGCAAGGCCGTTTATCCCGGCTTTATTGATGCTCATGCTCATTTCTACAGGCTGGGCCTTCAGCAAAACCGGGTAGATCTTACCGGGACGAATAGTTTTGAAGAAGTAGTGGCCCGCATTGTTGAATTTCAGCAGAAAAGAGGAGCAGATTTTATTACCGGAAGAGGATGGGATCAGAATGACTGGGAAGTAAAGGAATATCCCACCAAAGATACATTGGACAGACTTTTTCCCGATACTCCCATTGCCGTAACAAGAATAGACGGGCATGCACTCCTGGTTAATCAGGCGGCGCTTGATGCTGCAGGTATTACTACGGATACATCTTTTGAAGGTGGCGATATTGAGCAAAAAAATGGGAAGCTTACCGGGATAATTGTAGATAATCCCATGAGTTTAATTGCTGAAGCGCAGCCTGCACCTACTACCGAAGAGCAGATAACCGCATTAATGGAAGCCCAGGAAATTTGCTTTGATTACGGACTTACCACCGTGGTTGATGCGGGAATAGACCGTAAAGTTATTGAATTGATGGATAGCCTCCATAAAAATAGCGAATTTAAAATTCGTATGTACGCTATGGTTAGTAATACAAAAGAAAACCTCGATTACTATCTTTCTGCAGGGCCTTATAAAACCGATCGCCTGAATGTACGTTCAGTGAAATTTTACGGAGATGGGGCTTTGGGCTCTCGCGGTGCAGCCTTAAAAGAAGAATACAGTGACCGGTCTGGACATTTTGGTGCTTTGCTTTCTCCGGTAGAAGATTTTAAAGAAACTGCCATTCGTATTGCAGATTCTGAATTTCAGCTAAATACACATGCCATAGGTGACTCTGCAAATTACCTGGTACTTAAAACCTACGATAGCTTGATTGGTAATGCTGAAGACAGGCGGTGGCGTGTGGAACATTCCCAGGTTATTGATGAAGGAGATTTTAAGTATTTCAGTAAAAATATTATTCCGTCAGTGCAACCCACCCATGCAACAAGTGATATGTACTGGGCAGAAGACAGGTTAGGAAAAGAGCGTATGCAGGGCGCCTATGCCTATAAGAAATTACTTGACCAGGCCGGAATTGTGGCTTTGGGAACCGATTTTCCCGTAGAAGAGGTAAGTCCTTTTCTAACATTTTATGCCGCCGTTTCACGCCAGGATACCGGAAATTATCCTGAAGGCGGTTTTATGAAAGAACAGGCACTGTCCCGGGAAGAGACGCTTAAAGGAATGACCATTTGGGCGGCCTATTCTAATTTTGAAGAAAAGGAAAAAGGAAGTATTGAAAAAGGCAAATTTGCTGATTTCATTATTCTGAATGAAGATATAATGAAGGTGGAGGAAGATAAGATCCCTAACTTAAAAGTTCTTGCTACCTATGTAAATGGTGAAAAAGTAAAGTAGATATTTAGAAGCCGGCAATAGTGTAACTTTCAATCAGGCTTTAACATCTAAGCTTAAAAATTTATTTCGGTATCTTTGCAATTCAATAAAAAATCAGAAAAATGAACGATGGATTATATGCTAAATTTCATACTTCAAAAGGGGAAATATTAGCTGAACTGGAATATGAAAAAACACCGGGAACAGTAGGTAATTTTGTAGGTCTTGCTGAAGGAAATCTGGAGAATGAGGTTATTCCGCAGGGAAAACCTTATTACGATGGATTAAAATTTCACCGGGTTATTCCGGATTTTATGGTTCAGGGAGGTGATCCACAGGGAACCGGTAGCGGTGGGCCTGGCTATAAGTTTGAAGATGAAATTCATCCCGAACTAAAGCATGATGCTCCCGGTAAACTTTCCATGGCCAATGCGGGACCCGGAACCAATGGGAGTCAGTTTTTTATCACTCACGTGGAGACGCCATGGCTGGACGGAAAGCATACAGTTTTTGGAAATGTTGTGGAAGGCCAGGACGTGGTAGATAAAATTAAGCAAGGTGATAAAATTGAAAAGCTGGAAATTGTGAGACAGGGTGCAGATGCTGAAAACTTTAATGCAGTGGAAGCTTTTCGCCAGTTTAATGGAGCTAAGGAGGAAAGAGAAGCTGCTGCCAGAAAGCAACAGGAAGAATTGCTTGGTGAAATTTCCCGGGGTTTTGAGAAAACCGAAAGCGGATTAAGATATAAAATTGAAAAGGAAGGAAGCGGGGCAAAGGCCGAAAAAGGAAAAACTGTTTCTGTGCATTATAAGGGAATGCTTACAGATGGGACTGTTTTCGACTCTTCTTACAAGAGAAAACAACCTATAGAATTTCCTGTTGGTGTAGGCCATGTTATTAAAGGCTGGGATGAGGGGATATTGATGTTAAAAGTTGGTGACCAGGCGCGTTTTGTAGTTCCTTCTCACCTTGGCTATGGTGAGCGTGGTGCCGGTGGAGTGATACCTCCAAATGCGGCTTTGGTATTTGATGTGGAACTTGTGGATGTAAAATAAATCCTTCTGAAAAATTGTGGATAGAAAACGTGCTGAGATCTCAGCACGTTTTTTTATCTTTAAATATGACTTCAGAGCAACTGGAATTATTAAAGTATCCTATCGGGAAAATGCAATTCCCGGAGCATCATCCTGAAACTTATATTCAGGATTGGACTGACGATATTGCTGATTTTCCGCAGAAACTTAAAAATCTGGTAAAAAATCTTGACGAGTCACAATTAAATACCACATATCGTCCGGAAGGCTGGACGGTAAGGCAGGTAATTCATCACCTGGCCGATAGCCATACCCATGCCTATATTAGGTTTAAATGGGCGTTAACAGAAGAGAATCCGCTTATAAAAGCATATAACGAAAAAGCTTCTGCTCAATTACCAGACAGTAATAAAGCCCCGGTAGAAATTTCCCTGGATTATCTAAATGCGTTACATTCAAAATGGGTTTATCTTCTTTACACTATGGACGCAGCCGATTTTCAAAAAACTTTTCGGCATCCTGAAAATTATTCGGAATATACTCTTTTGAAATGCCTGGCAATTTACTCCTGGCACGGGCGGCACCATTATGCTCATATTGAACATCTTCTACGCAGAAGGGACTGGATGTAAAAAAACTGCATAAAACTTAATTTTTGTAATTGCCGGGTTATTGGCAAAGACGCTATACCATAATCCGGAATACGTTATTGCGGTATCATAGCTTAAACAATCTCAAATTTTATGCAGCTTTAGATAAAACTATTTTCTATCTGGTTGAGGTGTCATTCTAAGATATGGTTTTATTTCTTTGAATCCTTTGGGAAATAAGTTCTTCGCATCATCATTAGAAACCGCAGGACTAATAACCACATCATCTCCTTCTTTCCAGTTAGCCGGAGTGGCTACTTTTTGGTAAGCCGTAAGTTGCAGGGAATCAATAACCCTTAACAATTCGTCAAAATTTCTTCCAGTGCTGGCGGGATAAGTAATCATTAACTTAATGCTCTTATCAGGAGCGATTACATAAACTGACCGTACCGTAAGCGTATTATCGGCCTTTGGGTGGATCATTCCGTATAAATTGGAAATTTTCTTATCCTCATCGGCGATAATAGGAAAATTAACCGTGGTATTTTGAGTTTCATTAATATCCTGAATCCAGCCTTTATGGGATTCTATTCCATCCACGCTCAAGGCCAGCATTTTCACGTTACGTTGGGCAAATTTGTCATTATATTTTGCAGCAGTTCCCAGCTCGGTAGTACAAACCGGTGTGTAATCTGCGGGGTGGGAAAATAAAATCCCCCAGCCATCGCCTAAATAATCATAAAAATTAATTTTTCCTTCTGATGTTTCCGCATCAAAATTGGGGGCTTTGTCTCCTAATTTTAAATCGCTCATCTCATTAATATTTTTAGTGTTCAGCTATTAAAATTAAAGAAAAATTAGATTAATTGCCTAGTTAACCAATAGGAAAATAATAATACGAAATAAATTATATTAATACAGATAGATTTTTAAATCAAATTTCACCGTTAGTTTTAGCAGTAGTGAGGTAATGCTTACAGCAAAGAATTAGCCGTTTTTGTTTATTTTCGAGAAACAAATAAGCGAAAAATGGAAATAGGCTGGAAAGATTTTGAAAAAGTTGAGATGCGGGTGGGGACTATTACTGCTGTAGATGATTTTCCCGAAGCACGAAAACCTGCTTACCAGCTAAGGATAGATTTTGGTGAAAAAATTGGCAGTAGAAAGACTTCTGCGCAAATCACCAAAAGATATACAAAAAAGCAGCTGCAGGGAAGGCAGGTGGTTGCGGTGGTTAATTTTCCGAAGAAACAAATCGCCAATTTTATGAGTGAATGCCTGGTGCTTGGAGCCGTTGGAGAAGAGAACGATATTGTTCTTATTAGCCCCGATACCAGTATAGAAAACGGTTTAAGAATTGGTTGATGCTCTAGTTCAATCCTGAATCGTAGCATGCCCGGGGCTTTTTAATTTACGGGTGAGCATTAAATACAATCTGTTCTAAAGCACAACTCTTTAAATTGAGAATTATAATCTTATTGCCAGTGATACATTTAGTAAATGGTAGTTGGTTTCATATTCAATAATATCGCTATAGTCAAATTCGTTATTATCGTACCAGCCAAGGCTGTCTTCATGAGTAAGTTGGTTCCACTCGTATCCAAATTTTAAAATAGCAGTATACTTTCCAACTTTTCTGCCTATACCTGCTTTTACCCCTGCGAGCAAACCACCATGCTCTTTAATATAAAATCCCTGGCGACTATTGCCATAGGCAAATTCATTTAATTGAATGCCGCCGTTTAGTTCAGAAAGGATTTTCCAATTTTCAGAAATACCCATATTATAGTTAACTTTAAGAATCATGGGAACCATAAGCTTATCATAATATTCATAGGCTAAATATGGATGACTCTGATCTTTTACAAAATTAATACCTGAGCCCACTCCTGCAGAAAGCGAATTATTGAATCTATAGTTCAGGCTAAAATTTATACCGTAAACCGGGGAATCAAATCTGGAATTTTTAGGAACGTCTACAGAGACATTCTCCCGATATTGTATTATTCTCCTGGATTCTTTGCCAATGGAATATTTTGTCACAGCCTCTCCTTCAAGATAGATATTTTCCAGAAATTGTGCATTTAAAGAAGATGAAAAAATGCACAGGATAAGCAGCAGGCTGTAATTGTAATTTAAAACTTTCGGTTTTTTCATAATTCGCAATTTTCGGAACTAATTTGCGGTGAATTAAAATTTTGTCACGGCTCTTCCTTTTATTATATAAAGGCTAAAATGCAAAACAGTTGGTGAAATTTCAGCATAAAAAAACCGTCTCTTAAGACGGTTTCCATAAATGTCTTCATTAAGCGGTTGGCTTAAATGTCATCAAAACTTACATCGGTAAATGCTTTAGGAGACCCTGTAGTGGTTGCTCCTGCTGCTACTTCTTCCTGCTCTTCAGGCTTGTAGTTTTTCTGATGACGTTCGCTAATAACCTCTTCTCCTTTTTCTTCAAGGATAAAATCGGTCATTTCCTGTAGAATCTCATTGAATCCTGCAAAATCTTCCTTATAAAGGTAAATTTTGTGCTTCTTGTAATGAAAAGAACCATCATCGTTGGTAAACTTTTTACTTTCTGTAATGGTTAGGTAGTAATCGTTAGCCCGGGTTGCCCTTACATCAAAAAAATAAGTCCTTCTTCCGGCTCTTAACACTTTAGAGAATATTTCCTCTTTCTCCATCATTCCCTTGTCGCTCATAAATTAGATTCTTTAGTTATTTATTATGCTCCTCAAAAATCTAAAATTTTTTAACATTCCCCAAAGAATTTTCACATTTCTTTTTCGTTTAACTGTTTTGCATAGAGTTCTTTATAGTAACCCGACTGGTTTATTAATTGGGAATGAGTGCCTTGTTGAAC
Organism: Autumnicola musiva; assembly: GCF_031846585.1. Taxonomy (NCBI): domain Bacteria; kingdom Pseudomonadati; phylum Bacteroidota; class Flavobacteriia; order Flavobacteriales; family Flavobacteriaceae; genus Autumnicola; species Autumnicola musiva. The sequence goes on along the minus strand of NZ_JAVRHK010000018.1, from coordinate 21,718 downwards.
TATTTTACCGTCTTCAAGAATAATTATTTTATCAGCATTTTTCGCTGAAGAAATTCTGTGGCTCACAATAATTGTAGTTTTATTGCGGGAAATCTTAAACAAATTATTCAAAATTTCTTCTTCTGTTTCGGTATCTACTGCAGAGAGGCAATCGTCAAATAACAGGATTTCAGGGTTATGGATAATTGCCCGGGCAATTGAAACACGTTGTTTCTGCCCCCCGGAAAGTGTGATGCCGCGTTCCCCCAGAACCGTATCATAGCCTTTACTGAAGCCGGTAATGTTCTTATGGACTGAAGCGTTTTTCGCTGCTTCATAAATTTCTTCATCGCTGGCATTTGTTTTACCGAACTTGATATTGTTTTTGATGGAATCGCTGAAAAGAAAAGCATCCTGCGGTACATAGCCAATACTATTCCGAAGGCTTTCCAGGTTTAGGTTTCTTATATTTGTTCCATCAATGCTAATCTCCCCTTCGCCAACATCGTAAAGACGCCCTGTGAGTTCCAGAATGGTAGATTTTCCGGAACCGGTTTTTCCGATTATTGCCAGGGTTTCTCCATTTTTTACTTCAAAAGAGATATTTTTTAAAGCAGTAATGTTAGTATCGTCATATGTGAAACTAACATTTTTGAAGGCGATACTTCCGGTAATTTTATCTGGAGTTGGCTTATGATTGGTAATTTCAGGCTTTTCATTGAGGAATTCGTTGATCCTTTCCTGAGAAGCTTCAGCCTGCTGAATAAGAGAGGTTACCCATCCAATAGATGCCACGGGCCAGGTAAGCATGTTCACATACAGCAAAAATTCCACGATCACCCCAAGGTTTTCAATTTCGCCGTTCAGGTATTTTCTTCCGCCTATATAAATCACCAGAATATTACTTATTCCTATAAGAAGCACCATTAGCGGGAAGAAAAAAGCCTGCACTTTTACAAGGTCCAGGTTTTTATCCCGGTTATTATCAGAGAGTTCGGTGAAATTGCGATTGGTTTGCGGTTCCATTCCATAGGATTTTATCACCGCAATTCCGCTGAAGCTTTCCTGGGTAAAGGTATTTAGCCGGGACAAATATTGTTGTACAATGGTGCTTCTTTTATGAATTGCCACACTCAATTTATATATGGCAAAAGATAGTAAAGGCAGCGGGATTACGGTATATAAGGTAAGTTCCGGTGCGGCTTGTGTCATGTAAATAAGTACCACCACGGTAGAAGTAAAAGTGGTGACACTATACATAATTGCCGGCCCCAGATACAGGCGTACTTTGGAAACATCGTCACTTATCCTGTTCATAAGGTCTCCCGTACGGTTCTTCTTGTAGAAATTAAGGGAAAGGTCCTGATAATGCCTGTAAACTTCATTTTTGAGATCATATTCCATATGCCTGGAAACAACAATAAAAGTTTGCCGCATTAAAAATGTAAGAAATGCAGAGGCCAAAGTGGCACCTATAATTAGAAGAATATTATAGACCAGTTCATTACGTACAACCGAAACATCGTTGATTTCCCCCTTTACGTAATCTTCAATTACGTTAGTGGAATCGCCTATAAGCGGAATATAATATATGGCGAATATTCTTGCGGCTATAGTGATAATAAGGCCGCTTATAAGTTTCCACTTGTATTTCAGGAAATATTTGTTGAGGTGCCGGAGGTGTTTCATGTATAAGGTGTGCGGTTTGATAATTTAATATTTTAACATCGAATAAATAATAGATAATTAAAATATTCACTATTTTCGCCCATGATTTTTACGGATTATTTAAAATAAAATCTTAATATCTAAGAAAGCTATGCAAGTAGATGTTCTAAATGCTAAAGAACTTAAAAAAGCTGCGCCTGTCTTTGGCCAGCTATCCTTTGATAATCATGAGCAAGTAGTTTTTTGCAACGACAAAGATACAGGTTTAAAAGCAATTATTGGAATTCATAACACGGTTTTGGGGCCTGCTTTGGGCGGTACCAGGATGTGGAATTATACCAGCGAATGGGAAGCCCTTAATGATGTATTGCGCCTTTCCCGTGGGATGACTTTTAAAAGTGCTATTACAGGATTAAATCTTGGTGGTGGAAAAGCTGTGCTTATTGGAGATTCCAAAACACAAAAAACACCTGAACTTATGCGCCGTTTTGGGGAATTTGTGCATTCCCTTAGCGGAAAATATATCACTGCTGAAGATGTTGGGATGGAAACCGAAGATATGGACACCATTAGGGAAGTTACGCCATATGTTACCGGAATTTCTGAAGCAAAAGGAGGAGCGGGAAACCCTTCGCCTGTTACCGCATACGGGGTGTTTATGGGAATGAAGGCTGCTGCAAAATTTAAATTTGGAGATGATAGCCTGGAAGATAAATCGGTTTTGGTACAGGGGATTGGCCATGTTGGAGAAACTTTGGTAGAGCATTTAGCTCAGGAAGGTGCAAAAGTTTTTATTAGCGATATTAATGAAGACAGACTGCAGGAAATAAGTAAAAAATATGGTGCGGTTATTTTTGAGGGCCCCGATATTTATAGCGCAGATGTAGATATTTATGCTCCGTGCGCCCTTGGTGCCACCATTGATGATGAAACTATAGAGAGATTACAGGCAAAGATTATCGCCGGTGCGGCAAATAACCAATTGGCAGATGAAGTTTCTCACGGGAAAATTTTGCAGGAAAAAGGAATAGTTTATGCTCCCGATTTTCTAATAAATGCTGGGGGTATCATAAATGTATATGCCGAATTGGAAAATTACGACAGGAAGGAAATTTTGCGTAAAACCGAAAATATTTACAATACCACTTTGCAAATTTTGGAAACTGCGAAAAAAAGAGATCTTACCACACATTTTGCGGCGCTGGAAATTGCGAACCAAAGAATTGAAGCAAGAAAAAAACAAAATTTGAAGTAATCAGTATCAAAATATTGATATTTTTGCAGGGCGAAAACATAGGTTTTCGCCCTTTCTAATTCTAAAAAAGTTCTTTTACACTCATGTTGACAAGAAGACATATTCGGGTTAAGGTAATGCAATCTTTATACGCCTTCAACCAAAGCCAAAACGATAAACTTGCCACGGAAGAGAAATTCCTTAAAAAAAGCATGGATGAGATGTATGATCTTTATCTGCTGCAGCTAAATCTTTTCACAGAAATAAGAGGTAAAGCTGAAAACTTTCTTGAAAAATCACAGCTAAAACATCTCGCTACAAAAGAAGAAATAGATCCCAATAAAAAATTTATAGATAATAAGGTCGTTCAGATTCTGGATGAAAACGAGCCTTTAAGGCAGGCAATAGAAGATCATAAAATTACTCATTGGAAAAGAGATGATGAATATGTGGCCATTATCTGGGAGGAAATTAAAAATAGTGACCTCTATGCCGAATATATGAAGACCAGGGAATCCAGTTTTCAGGAAGACAGGGAATTTGTAATTAACGTTTTTAAGCAAATTATAGCCCCCAATGAAAAGCTTTACGAATACCTTGAAGATAAAAAACTCACCTGGCTGGATGATTTACCGCTAATAAATACAGCGATCCTTAAGATGCTTCAAAAGATGAAAGAAACTTCAGCAGGATCTTTAAAACTTACCAAACTTTTTAAAAGCCCGGAAGACAAGGAGTTTGCTATTGAGCTTTTCAGAAAAACCTATTTGAACGACGAGATGCTTTCTAAAGAAATGTTGGGAAAAACCCCAAACTGGGATGAAGACCGGATTGCTGAAATAGATATGGTGTTGATTAAAATGGCTATCTGTGAATTTGTGAAATTTCCTTCCATTCCCGTAAAGGTTACTATCAATGAATATCTTGAAATAGCCAAAGAATACAGCACACCCAAAAGCAGTATTTTTATAAATGGAGTGCTGGATAAATTATCTAAAGAATACAAAAGCGAAGGCAAACTAAATAAAATGGGCCGGGGGCTTATGTAGTAAATTAATTTTATTAATTTTAACCCTTAATATTAAAAAATATAAGCATGAAAAAAGGACTTTTAATGATAGCAGCAGCAGGAACTTTGTTTTTCTCTTCCTGCAAAGATAACAACAACGCTTCTGATAAGGTTAGAGCAGAAAATGTTGAGACAGCAGCAGAACGTGATGCAGAAGCTACTGTTTATCCTGAACTTTCTTTTGAAGAAAAGGAATATGACTTTGGAAATATCCCCAAAGGAGAAAGTGTGGAACATGTATTTAAGTTTACTAATACAGGTCGTGCACCGCTGGTAATAACCAATGCCAGCAGTTCTTGTGGTTGTACTGTGCCAGATGCACCAAAAGAGCCAATCGCTCCTGGAGAAACCGCAGAAATGACTGTGAAGTATAATGGTTCAGGAAACGGGCAGGTGACTAAAACAGTAACCGTTACTGCCAATACCCAAAACGGTAAAGAACAAGTTAAAATTAAAGCTTTCGTTGAAGCAGCGGGAGGAACCAATAGCTAACAGCAGATTATGGATCAAATAGCGCAGTTTGCACCAATTATCTTAATGTTTCTGGTGGTGTATTTTTTTATGATACGCCCTCAGATGAAAAAAGCAAAGCAGGAAAAAAACTTTGTTGAAGAATTAAAAAGAGGTGACAGAATTGTAACTAAAAGCGGAATGCATGGAAAAATCCTGGATTTTAGCGAAAAGAATAATGCGGTAATTATTGAAACAGGGGCAGGTAAAATTACATTTGACCGTTCTTCCATTTCAATGGAAATGAGCAGAAAATTAAATGAACCGGCAAAACCTGCCGTTAAGGAGAAAAAATAGTTTCCGCTCAAATTTACTATTTTGAAAAAAAGCCTTCCATCTGGGAGGCTTTTTTATTACAGGTTCTACTGTGGGAATACTGTAAATAAATAAACCAATTTTTTACGCAACCTTTTCTCTTTAAGAGCATCTTTATTATAGATGGCCTTAATAGCAACAATTTTCTGATAGGTCGAAAATCTATATAATGATGAAAAAATCTCTATTCTTACTCTTTATGGTCTGCCTATTTATTATTTCTTTCAGCTGTAGCAAAGACCCCATAAGCGAGGATGAAGGTGCTGTTTCTGAAGAAGGAGATCCTTCCGGTTTTTTATCTTCAGGCTCAGGCTCTGAGGGAGGAGGGGCTTCGGGATCCGGAGAAAACGAGGGAGGCCAGGGAGCCGATGATGGTGAAGCCGGAAAGATTACGGCGGGAGAATGGAGTGACCTGGATAACTGGTCCTTCTGGAAGGATTTATTAAATTGGCAGGAATATTCGGAAATGCCTGATTATTGGAACTTTTACACTTCAGGCCGAATTGTTGTTGAAGTAAAAAATACTTTGGGCCTGCCTGTAAACAACGTGAAAGTAGAAATTAGAAGCGGCGATGCTGTGGCCTGGATTGCAAGAACAGATAATTTTGGAGTAGCGCAATTATGGCCTGGACTGTTTAATAAAACTGAAGGAAATAATAGCCAAAATTATATTCTTACTGTTAATGATGATCCTGTTGCTATTCAATTAGTGCCTTTTGAAGATGGAGTTAATGAAGTAACTATTAAAAATCCTAAGCCTGTTTCGAATAAAGTTGAATTAGCCTTTATTGTAGATGCAACCGGATCTATGAGTGATGAGCTGGAGTTTCTAAAAGAGGATCTTAAAGATGTAATTCGAAAAGTTGAAAATAAAAATGCTTCTATAAAAGTTTCTACAGGTACGGTTTTTTACCGGGATGTTGAAGATGATTATCTTGTAAAGCATTCCCCGTTTAGCAGGGATATAAATTCTACAGTTTCTTTTATAAACAAGCAGCGTGCCGGAGGAGGAGGAGATTTTCCCGAAGCCGTTCATACAGCTTTAAATACCGCGCTTACCGAACTGCAATGGTCTGAGGATGCTAAAAGCAGGATTGCCTTTCTTTTACTGGATGCGCCGCCGCATTATGAGTCTCAGGTGATAGATGAACTTCATGCTGCTATTAAAAATGCAGCAGAAAAAGGTATTAAACTTATACCGGTTACTGCAAGTGGTATAGATAAGGAAACTGAATTCCTGATGCGCTTTTTCTCTCTAAGTACCAACGGTACCTATGTTTTTATTACAAATCATAGTGGGATTGGAAATGAACATATTGAGCCTTCTATAGGAGAATATGATGTTGAACTGCTAAATGAGCTAATGGTAAGACTTATTACTAAATATTCTGAATAACGGCACTATTTTAGCAATTCCGGTATTTATCATTTATTCCTTTTCCATTTTTTATCATTGGGATTATTTTTTCAAGCCGGCCATGTTTTGTGTTTTCCCTTTTTGCTTCTGAAATATAGGCGCAATGGTCCCGCTGTTTTCCTTCGGTAAGTTTCCCGAAAGCGGAATTCAGTTCTTCATCCTTTTCCAGTGCAGTTTGAAATTCAGGGGGAATATTTAGTTTTTGTTTCTCCTTCCTGATTTGTTTTCCTAATTTCTGATTTGCAACAGCTTCTCCAATATATTTTACCAGGAGTTCGGTTTTAATTTCTTCTCCTTTTTTAAACCGGATTTGCCTTAAAGATTTGGTCTTTCCTTCCTGTACATTTTGAAGAAGCTCTGTATTCTCTTTGAGTAAATCTCCATTAAAGAACCAAATGGCGCAATGATTTTTAAAGGCACCCAGCCCTGCTACATTTTTTCCTGCTAATGTATAAACGGGTGCTCCCCATTTTATCGTTTCCTCCAGTTCGGTAGAAAGCATCATTTTTCTTAGTATGCGCAATTCTTCCTGCCATTTTTCATGAATTTCAATATACTGCTCAACAGATTTTACCGGCATATCTTCAAAATTGGAATCTGGCTTACTTTCTATATTTTTCCGAAGTAAGCTCAGCTAATTTTACAATTACTTCAGTAGCTTTTATCATACTTTCCACAGGAACATATTCATATTTTCCGTGGAAGTTGTGCCCTCCGGCAAAAATATTAGGACAGGGTAAACCCATATAACTTAGCTGTGCCCCATCGGTTCCACCGCGTATAGGTTTAATAATAGGTTCTACATTTACAGCTCTCATAGCCTGTTCTGCCAGGTCAACAATATGTTTTACAGGTTCTACCTTTTCCTTCATGTTGAAATACTGGTCCTTTATTTCAATTTCCACACATTCCCGCTCATACTGCTCACAAATTTCCCGGCCAAGGTCCAGCATCATCTTTTTTCTTGCTTCAAAATGCTTTTTGTCATGATCCCTGATGATATAATGCAGTGTGGTCTCTTCCACATCTCCTTTCATATTACTAAGGTGGAAAAAACCCTGGCGACCTTCTGTATGTTCGGGGGTTTCCAGCCGGGGCAGAGAACTTATAAAATCCTGCGCGATATACTGGCTGTTTATCATCTTGTCTTTAGCATAACCAGGGTGTACACTTTTTCCGAAGATCTTTACCACCGCTCCGGCAGCATTAAAGTTTTCATATTCCAGTTCTCCTATTTGGCTTCCATCCATGGTATAAGCCCATTCTGCTCCAAATTTTTCAACATCAAATTTATGTGCTCCACGGCCAATTTCTTCGTCGGGAGTAAAACAAATCCTTATTTCTCCATGCTCAATTTGCGGATTATCAATAAGATATTGCATTGCAGTCATAATTTCGGTAATTCCCGCCTTATCATCTGCACCCAGTAAAGTATTCCCATCGGTGGTAATAATGGTTTGTCCTTTATATTGTTCCAGGTCTTCAAAATATTCCGGGGAAAGTACAATGTCTTTTTCTTTATTCAGAATAATATCTTTTCCGTCATAATCTTCAATAATCTGCGGATTCACATTGGTACCGGTAAAATCGGGCGTAGTGTCAAAATGGGAAACAAAGCCAATCACCGGGACTTTATGGTGCACATTAGAAGGTAACGCGGCCATTACATAAGCGTGTTCATCTATGCTTACATCCTGCATTCCAATCTCCTTAAGTTCCTCAACAAGCTTATTCGCCAGGTTCCATTGCTTCTCGGTACTGGGAGTACATGAGCTATTAGGATCGCTTTGGGTGTCAATCTTAATGTAACTTATAAATTTATTTATGAGCTTGTTCTTATTAATCATTTCAGGAGTTTTTAGTAATAGAAATATGGGCTATTTTGCAAATGTTTTGCCCTGTAATAACAAAGATATATGATCGGGAAAACCTATTACCTTAAACTTATGAAAAAACTACTGCTGCTTCTTATTATCATTTCAATATGCTCCTGTAAAACCAGGGTGGATGCTGTTACTGATTCTCCGGAACGCCTGGGTTTTGTTGCCGATAAAGCCATGGTGGTTTCGGCCAGGAAAGAAGCATCCGGTATTGGTTTGTCTATTCTGAAGAAAGGTGGAAATGCTTTTGATGCCATGATTGCTACAGAAATGGCTTTGGCAGTGGTTTATCCATACGCTGGAAATCTTGGTGGAGGTGGTTTTATGGTTTACCGGAAGGCAAACGGGGAAACTGGCACACTTGATTACCGCGAAAAGGCACCCTTGCTTTCCACCAAAGATATGTACCAGGATGAAAATGGTGAGGTGATTTCTAATTTGAGCAAAGTTGGGTGCATGGCTGTGGGAGTTCCTGGAACAGTGGCTGGAATTTTTTCGGTACATGAAAAATTTGGCTCCATGCCAATGGAAGAAATTCTGAAACCTGTAATTGCCCTGGCGCGAAACGGGTATGTAGTCACAGAAAATCAGGAGGCAAGCCTGGCACGTTACAGGGAAATGTTTGTTCAGGTAAATAAAGATAGCATCCTTTATTCCGGGGATTTTGCTGAAGGGGATACTATAAGGAATTTTGCCCTTGCCGGGACGCTCCAAAGAATTGCCGAAAATGGCCGGGATGAATTTTATAATGGCCGTACGGGGGAGAGAATAATTGCCTACCTGCAACGGCAAAAAGGTATTATGAGCATGCAGGATTTAAGAGAATATCAAACGTTTTGGAGAAAGCCCATTAATATGGAATATAATGATTTAAATATAATTTCCATGCCGCCGCCGTCCAGCGGGGGAATTGTATTGGGGCAGATTTTAAAGGTGATTGAAGATTATCCTATTGATGAATACGGGCATAATTCGGTAAAAACAATCCAGGTTTTAACAGAAGCAGAAAGACGGGCGTATGCGGACAGGAGTTTTTACCTGGGTGACCCCGATTTTGTTGATATTCCGGTTGATGTTTTACTGGGTGAAAATTATCTTGAAGGGCGGATGGAGAATTTCAGCTTTTCTGAAGCTACCCCTTCTTCTGAAATTGAACATGGTGAAATTGCCGGTTACGAAAGTATGGAAACCACCCATTATTCTATTGTAGACCAGTTTGGAAATGCCATTGCGGCCACTACTACTTTAAACGGAGCTTATGGTTCTAAACTTTATGTGGAGGAACTGGGATTTTTTCTGAATAATGAAATGGATGATTTTAGTGCGAAACCGGGAGTACCCAATATGTTTGGTCTTATTGGTGCCGAAGCAAATTCAATTGCGCCGGGTAAGAAAATGCTGAGTTCCATGACTCCCACTATTGTAGAGAAAAAAGGCAAACTATGGCTAACGCTTGGTTCCCCGGGCGGTTCCACTATTATTACATCGGTTTTGCAGACAATATTGAATGTGGAAGAATATAACATGACCATGCAGGAAGCGGTAAATGCGCCACGTTTTCATCATCAATGGCTGCCCGATGAAATTCTGTTTGAACCCAATGCCTTTAATGCTGAAATTCTGAAAAGCCTGAAGGCAAAAGGCTACCATATCAACGAAGGGGAGTCTACTGTAATAGGAAAGGTGGACGCTATACGAGTGCTGCCTAACGGAAAACTTGAAGGAGGTGCCGACAGAAGGGGAGATGATACCGCCGCAGGTTTTTAGTTTCGCCTGAAGTTTTCTCACTACCGAATTTAAGCTATTTTTGCACAAACCTGCCATTATGTATAAAGCGCTCATCAGGAAGATCCTGTTTAAATACGATCCTGAAAAAGTCCATTATTTCACTTTTGATACTTTACAAAAGTTAAATAAAATTCCTGGAGTTTCCTCGATTCTGAAGAAGAAGTTTTTAGTGGAAGATCCTAAACTGGAAAGGGAGGTTTTCGGCTTAAAATTTAAAAATCCCGTAGGCCTTGCCGCAGGATTTGATAAGGATGCGAAACTCTATAAAGAACTTTCCAATCTCGGTTTTGGTTTTATTGAAGTGGGAACCGTTACACCCAAACCACAACCCGGAAACGAGAAAAAACGACTGTTCCGGCTTAGGGAAGATGAAGCGATAATAAATCGAATGGGCTTTAATAATGGTGGAGTGGAAGAAATGGTGGAGCGCCTTAAAAAGAATAAAAATGTGCTAATTGGCGGTAATATTGGGAAAAATAAAGTTACGCCCAACCAGGAAGCGGTAGAAGATTACAGAATCTGTTTCAAGGCCCTGTATGACTACGTGGACTATTTTGTGGTAAATGTTAGTTCTCCTAATACACCCAATTTAAGAGAGCTTCAGGACAAGGAACCTTTAACTCTTTTACTTACTACGCTTCAAAAGTTAAATGCAGGCCGTCCAAAACAAAAGCCGATATTATTAAAAATCGCTCCCGATCTTACCGATGCCCAGCTGCTGGATATTATTGAAATTGTGGAGGAGACCCGAATTGCCGGAATTATTGCAACAAATACTACCATTTCAAGAGATGGTTTACATTCTGAAAATAAAAATGAAATGGGGGGCTTAAGCGGAAGACCACTGCGGAAGCGTTCTACGGAAGTAATCCGGTTTTTAGCTGAAAAAAGTAATCAAGCCTTTCCAATAATTGGAGTAGGAGGAATATTTTCTCCTGAAGATGCGCTGGAAAAACTGGATGCCGGCGCCAGCCTGGTTCAATTATACACGGGATTTATTTACGAAGGCCCTGGGTTGATAATGGAGATAAATAAAAAAATCCTGGAGAGGGAAGCTGTGCAGTAAACTTTCTATGCGAAAAGAAGTTGGAAACTAGATTCAGGAATCTAAACAAGAGGAATGATGAATAGAAAAGCTTGTCGGTTATGGTTTATGAACTGTGGTTTTTTACCTTTTACTTTAAACAAACACAAACTCATAGATGCTTGAACAGCTGATACCATTTTTAACCGCTTCAGTTTTGCTGACGATTTCTCCCGGGCCGGATATTATTTATGTGCTCGTAAGAGGAATCGCAAACGGTAGTAAATACGGAATCGTGGTAGCACTCGGGTTAGTTTCTGGAATCCTGGTGCATACCAGTTTGGTGGCTTTTGGCGTTTCTGCAATAATTAAAAATTCGCCGGTGCTCTTTATGCTTATAAAAGTTTTTGGGGCGCTTTATCTTTTTTACCTGGCTTACCAGGTTTATAAGAGTGATCCTGAAATTGCCTTTTCTACAGAAGGCCTGCAAAGAAAATCTTTATTTTCACTTTTTAGACAGGGATTTATATTGAATGTACTTAACCCGAAAGTCACGATTTATTTTCTGGCATTTTTCCCGGGCTTTCTATGGGAACCTGCCGGAAATACTGTATTGCAATTCTACGTTCTCGGTTTTCTGTTTATGTTGCAGGCATTTTTAATTTTTATAGCAGTAGCAATGATGGCAGGGAAAATCTCAGTTTATCTCAAACGGCACCCCAATTCCGGAGTAATTTTAAAATGGGTGCAGGTGGTGGTGTTTATTTCAATTGGGATATTGATTTTGATTTGAGAAGAAAAATAAAAACCTCAAACCGCAAAATTTAAACCATTCTCATATTTAGTCCATTTTCAAAATTTAAAATTGTTCCCTTATCTTTGGACATATGCAAAAAATAAAACTTATCGAATGTCCAAGGGATGCGATGCAGGGTATTAAATCCTTTATTCCCACGGAAAAAAAAGTGCAGTATATCCAAGCTTTATTAAGATGTGGGTTTGACACCATAGATTTCGGAAGTTTTGTTTCTCCCAAAGCCATTCCGCAAATGGCGGATACTGCTGAGGTACTGAAGCAGTTGGATCTTTCCAACACACAGAGTAAATTGTTGGCAATTGTGGCAAACACCCGCGGCGCTCAGGATGCATGTGTTCATGAAGAAATAGGGTATTTGGGTTATCCCTTTTCTATTTCTGAAAATTTCCAGATGCGGAATACCCATAAAACCATAGCTGAATCTGTAGAAATTCTGAAAGAAATCCTGGAAATAGCCGGTAATTCAAACAAAGAAGTAGTTGCTTATCTTTCCATGGGTTTTGGAAATCCGTATGGCGATCCCTGGAATGTGGAGATTGTAGGGGAATGGACCGAAAAACTTTCAGCAATGGGAGTTAAAATTCTTTCATTATCAGATACCATAGGAAGTTCTACCCCAGATATTATCGATTATCTTTTTTCAAATCTAATTCCGAAGTATCCAAAAATTGAATTCGGGGCGCACCTGCACACTACTCCGTCCAGCTGGCATGAAAAGGTGGATGCAGCTTACAAAGCAGGCTGTTATAGGTTTGACGGTGCTATCCAGGGTTTTGGAGGTTGTCCCATGGCCAAGGATGAACTTACCGGGAATATGCCTACTGAACGAATGGTTTCCTACTTTACTTCAAAAAAAGCTAATCATAATATAAAAATGGGCAGTTTTGAATCTTCATTTAATGAAGCTTCAAAAGTTTTTGGGGCTTATCATTAATTTTTTCAGAATAGAACCCTTCTTAGATTTTTTTAAAATTAACTATAGATTTCAGTAGGAATAATTAAGCCCCCATTATCATACGTTTCTACTGAAAAGAGCTTATATTTGCACGCAATTAAATCCTTAATTGCCATGACTGCACACGAATCCAAGATCTTAGGAGAAGGCCTTACTTACGATGACGTATTGTTAGTGCCTGCATTTTCTGAAGTATTGCCGCGCGAAGTAAGCATCAGAACAAAATTCACCCGAAATATTTCCATAAATGTGCCCATTGTTTCTGCCGCTATGGATACGGTAACCGAATCCCGTATGGCCATAGCTATGGCAAGGGAAGGTGGTATTGGCGTGCTGCATAAGAATATGACGATAGAACAACAGGCCCTGAAAGTGCGAAAAGTAAAACGTGCAGAAAGCGGAATGATTATAGATCCTGTTACTTTACCCATTTCGGCTAAAGTAAAGGATGCAAAGGCCCACATGAAAGAGTACAGCATTGGTGGAATCCCGATTGTAGATGGGGAAGGAAAATTGCTGGGAATTGTGACCAACAGAGATTTGCGTTTTGAGAAAAATAATGAACGACCAATTTCGGAAGTAATGACCTCACAAAACCTGGTAACGGTTTCTGAAGGAACTTCCCTTGAGCAGGCTGAAGATATTCTTCAGGAAAATAAAATTGAAAAGCTTCCGGTAGTGAATAAGGAAGATAAGCTGGTTGGCCTTATTACCTTTAGGGATATAACCAAGCTCACACAAAAACCTATGGCTAATAAAGATAGTTATGGGAGGTTACGTGTTGCTGCTGCAGTAGGAGTTACTTTAGATGCGGTAGACAGGGTAGAGGCACTGGTTGCTGCGGGTGTGGACGCTGTGATTATTGATACTGCGCATGGTCATACCCGGGGAGTGGTAGAAATACTTAAACAGGTAAAGCAGAAATATCAGGAACTTGAAGTTGTTGTAGGAAATATTGCCACGGCCGATGCTGCGAAATTTTTAGTGGAAGCAGGAGCCGATGCCGTAAAGGTAGGTATTGGGCCAGGGTCTATTTGTACTACAAGAGTGGTTGCCGGGGTTGGATTTCCGCAATTTTCGGCTGTGCTGGAAGTTGCTGCGGCAATTAAAGGTACAGGGGTTCCAGTAATTGCAGATGGTGGTATCCGGTATACAGGGGATATCCCCAAAGCTATTGCAGCAGGAGCCGATTGTGTAATGCTTGGATCTTTACTGGCAGGAACAAAGGAATCCCCCGGGGAAACTATTATTTACGAAGGAAGAAAGTTTAAATCTTACCGCGGAATGGGTTCTGTGGAAGCAATGCAGAAAGGGTCCAAAGATCGTTATTTTCAGGATGTGGAAGATGATATTAAAAAACTTGTTCCTGAGGGAATCGTTGGAAGGGTACCTTACAAAGGAGAACTGGAAGAAAGTATCCACCAGTTTATTGGCGGATTAAAAGCCGGCATGGGGTACTGTGGAGCAAAAGATATCGAAGCGCTGAAGGAAAACGGAAAATTTATAAAAATCACTTCTTCAGGGATACATGAAAGTCATCCGCACGATGTAACAATTACCAAAGAATCTCCAAATTACAGCAGGTAATCTAATGCTACTAAGAATAAAAAAGAGGCTGTCGGAAATTATCGAACAGCCTCTTTTCAGTTTTAAAAGGTTTTTATTCAGTTCCTTCCGGAGGTGCAGGGGCAGAAATGCCCATTTCCTTCATTACCTTCAGGGTTATATCATATTCTTCAGAGGCAAAAGCCAGGGAATTGCCGCCCGCATTTAAAATATGAGTATAACCTTCAGCAGCGATAACTTTACGCATGGCCGCATCTATTTTCTCATATAAAGGAGTGGTAAGTTCATTCCGTTTCATTTGTACCATCACGGAAGCCTTTTGCCTGAAGCCTTTAATTTCATTCTCCAGACCAATAATTTCAGTTTCTTTTTGCTTTTTCTGCTCATCGGTAAAGGTGGTGTTGTTTTCCTGATAGTCTGCAACCAGTCCTTCGTAGTTGCCTATGCTTTGTTGCAGGTCGGCCTGTAGTTCTTTGTTATATTCTTCCAGTCCTGTATTAACTTCCGACATTCCGGGCATTTGTGAGAGAATATAATCTGCATCAATAGTTCCAGTTTTGGTTTGGGCACCTGCCATTACACTCATAAAAAGAAGTGTGATAAATAATCCGGTTTTTTTCATTTTTATTATATGTTTTTCGCAAATATAAGAGGCATAAGCTACTTTTTCCTATAAAATTTGCAATTTTATGCTATTCCTGCAAAACAAGACGTGTGCCATCTTTTAAGAAAGCATTAATTTCTTTATTAGAAATAGAAGTAGTTACAAAGCTTTGCGCAATAACTTGCAGATGCTGGACGTTTTCTTATTTTTGCCATGCTAAAGGATACAGGCGAAATCGGAATTTGTTTGGTATATAAATTGCATCCAAATTTGAGAATGAGTTTGAAAGTAAACTTTTACGGAATAATCCTGATTTTCTCGGTTCTAATTTTTGCTGGTTGTAACTTTTTTAAGCCGGCAAAGGAGCAAAAAGTCGTGGTGCGGGTAAATGATTCTTATCTTTATGAGGAAGATATTATGGCACTTATAGATGAAGACACCTCCCCTGAAGACAGTGCTTTAATTGTTTCAAATTATATTAACAGGTGGGCCACGCAGCAGTTGCTTATAGACCGGGCAGAATTAAACCTTCCGCAGAAGCAGCAGGATGAATTTAATGATCTTGTGGAGAATTACCGAAATGAAATTTATACCAACGCATATACCGATGCTGTGGTCTCCAGGAGCCTGGATACTGCGGTTAATCCGGATGAGATAGAAGCTTACTATGAGCAGAACAGGGAAAGCTTTAGGCTGAATGAAGACCTGGTGAAACTAAGATACATCAACCTGGATAAGGAAAATACCAATTTTGATGAAATTAAACGTGCTATTCAGCGTTTTAATGAGAAAGACAAGGCGGAATTGGAAAGACTGGCCCTCCAGTTTAAAAACTATTCTATGAACGATTCTGTTTGGGTTCGAACCAAAGCAGTTTATGATAAAATCGGGCCGCTTTCAGTAGATGATCGTTCCCGGCTGCTAAAAAAATCGAATTATCTGCAGCTTGAAGATTCACTAAACGTATATTTGGTGTACGTAAAAGATGTGCTGGAAAGGAATGATCAGGCCCCGATGGAATATGCCGCACCAACCATAGAACAGATTTTGCTCAACAAGAAAAAACTGGAATTAATAAAGGAATTAGAAAAAGATATTACCAAAGATGCAATCAAAAATAATGAATTTGAAATATTTAACTAAAATCGCGGCAGGCATTATACTTGTCTTTTCAGCTCTTACTGGAAATGCACAGGAAGTTGTGGTGACCGATAGTACTGCTATCCAACCGCAGGAAGAGGTGGCTGAAAATACAGTAACCAATAACAACGAGCGCAGGAGAGTAGAAGGGATTGCGGCAGTTGTTGGAGATTATATTATTCTGGATAGTGACATTGATCTTATGTACAAGCAAATGCAGAGCCAGAATATGTCTACGGCAGATGTTACAGAATGCCAGCTGGCCGGTTCTTTAATGGAAAATAAGCTGTATGCCCACCATGCTGTCCAGGATAGTATTGTAGTGCTGGACGCAGATATTAGAGGATATATAGACCAGCAGATAGCAGAAATGGTAAGGCAGCTTGGATCTATGGAGAAAGTGGTGGAGTATTATAATAAAGGATCAGAATCAGAATTACAGGACGAACTTTTTGAAATCAATAAACAAAGACAGCTTTCCCAGAAAATGCAACAGAAAATTGTTGAGGGGATTGAGGTTACACCGGAAGAAGTAAGGGCTTATTTTGAGGAAATGAAAAAAGATGAGCTGCCCATTTTTGGGGATGAGGTTGAAATTTCACAAATTGTTATAGAGCCTGAAGTTCCTGAAAGCGAAAAACAAAAAGCCATAGACAGGCTAAATGAATTCCGGGCAGATGTTGTAGATAATGATGCCAGTTTCAGGACAAAAGCCATTCTTTATTCCGACGATACCAATACAGGAGGATCTATCCTTTCTCTTGGAAGAAAAGATAATTTTGTAAAGGAATTTAAAGATGTTGCCTTCAGTCTTCAGGAAGGGGAGGTGAGTGAGCCTTTTGAAACTGAATTTGGTTTCCATATTATAGAAATTGACAAAATAAGAGGTCAGCAGGTAGATTTAAGACACATTTTAATTATTCCTGAAGTGACCAATGCAACAGTGGAAAAAGCCAAAGCTGAAATTGATACTATTAGAAAAAGAATAAATGAGGGTGAATTAACTTTTGCCGAAGCAGCTAAGGCATCTTCAGATGAAGATGAAACCCGTGGTGACGGTGGAAGGCTAAGGAATCCACAAACCGGGGATACCAAATTTGAACTTACCAAGCTGGATCCCACACTTTATAACCAAGTGGTAAATCTTGAAGAAGGAGAAATGTCCTTAAGGTTAAGCGATCAGGATGGTACCGGCAAACCGTTTTTTAAAATTATCCAGGTAACCAAACGTGTTGCCGAGCATGAGGCAAATTATGCCACAGATTATCTTAAAATTAAAGACCTGGCATTACAGGCAAAGCAACTGGAAGCCATAGAAAAATGGCAAAAAGAAAAAATTGCCGATACATATATTAAAATTAATGGTAAATTCAGGAGCTGTGAATACAACAGTAACTGGTTGAAAAAGTAGAATAATCTGAATGTCTGACGTTGCGCTTGTAGAAAAATTAGTTGAAAAAAATCAACATTTAAAAAGGGAAATTTCCAGGGTAATTGTTGGCCAGGATGAGGTGATAAATCAAATTCTGCTCTCCGTTTTTTCCGGAGGGCATTCTTTGTTAATAGGAGTGCCCGGTTTAGCCAAAACTTTAATGGTAAATACCATTGCAAAGGCTCTTGGGCTTAACTTTAAGCGAATCCAGTTTACACCAGATCTTATGCCCAGTGATATTCTGGGAGCCGAAATTTTAGATGAGAACCGCCAGTTTAAATTTATTAAAGGTCCTGTTTTTGCCAATATCATCCTGGCAGATGAGATTAACAGGACCCCACCCAAAACACAGGCGGCTTTATTGGAAGCCATGCAGGAACGTGCAGTTACGGTAGCGGGACACCATTATAAACTGGATCTTCCTTATTTTGTGCTGGCCACGCAAAACCCTATAGAGCAGGAAGGTACATACCCTTTGCCCGAAGCCCAGCTGGATCGTTTTATGTTTGCAATTAATCTTGAATATCCCAGTTTTGAGGAAGAAGTAAATGTTGTAAAAAGCACTACATCAGATGAAAAACCGGAAGTGAAATCTCTTTTTTCTGCTGAAGAAATTTCAGAACTGCAGCATGTAATTAGACGGATTCCAATTGCCGATAATGTTGTGGAATATGCCGTGGGGCTGGTTGGAAAAACACGGCCTGCCGGAAATACTGCTCCCAATCTTGTTAAAAATTATGTTGACTGGGGGGCAGGGCCCCGGGCCTCCCAGAACCTTGTTCTTGCTGCCAAGGCACATGCTGCCGTAAATGGCAAATTTTCTCCCGATATTGAAGATGTGCAGGCTGTTGCTATTGGAATTCTGCGGCACAGGCTTATTAAAAACTACAAAGCCGAAGCTGAAGGAATTTCTGAAGAAAAGATCATCAGGGATTTATTCTGACTTCTATAGTTTAGTGAACTCCTGTGTTATTTGCTCCTACTCCTTTCCTTTTACCGGTTCTTTACAGTGAGGCTAATTTTCCATATTTTAATTTTCGGTCTTATAATTTATCAAATTAATAATTTTTAGCATATTTTTTTGTTTTTACTGAAATATTTCTTCTTACATATAGAAACTGCTTCATTATTTCCATTAATTTTTGAATAATAACTGTAATTTTCAAAATTCAAGGAAAATTCGTAATTTCGCCTGACTTTTAGAACACAATAAACACTTTTAAAAAATGGCGTACGATATTGATATGATCAAGAAGGTGTACAGCCAAATGGCAGATCGTGTAAATAAAGCACGTGAAGTTGTTGGGAAACCTTTGACACTTTCAGAAAAAATACTTTACTCCCACTTATGGGATGGAGAAACTTCTTCAGCTTTTGAGCGGGGTAAAGATTATGTGGAGTTTGCCCCGGACAGGATTGCCTGCCAGGATGCAACTGCGCAAATGGCTTTGCTTCAGTTTATGCAGGCCGGTAAAAAGAAAGTAGCGGTGCCTACAACAGTACATTGTGACCATCTTATTCAGGCCAAAATGGGAGCGGCTATAGATCTTCAGGCAGCCAATAAAACCAGTAACGAGGTTTTTGATTTTCTTGAATCGGTATCAAATAAGTATGGCATTGGATTTTGGAGGCCTGGTGCCGGAATTATCCACCAGGTAGTTCTTGAAAATTATGCATTTCCGGGAGGAATGATGATAGGTACAGATTCTCACACGGTTAATGCCGGTGGACTGGGAATGGTTGCCATAGGTGTAGGCGGGGCAGATGCTGTAGACGTAATGGCAGGAATGCCATGGGAACTTAAATTTCCTAAACTAATTGGGGTGAAACTAACCGGATCACTTTCCGGATGGACAGCTCCTAAAGATGTTATTTTAAAAGTTGCCGGAATTCTTACCGTAAAAGGGGGAACCGGGGCTATTATTGAATACTTTGGAGAAGGAGCCCGCTCTATGTCGGCTACCGGTAAAGGTACCATTTGTAACATGGGGGCTGAAGTTGGTGCAACCACTTCTACTTTTGGATACGATGATTCCATGGAGCGATATCTTAATGCTACCAACCGTAAAGACGTGGCAGAAGCTGCAAATGCTGTACGTGAGCATTTAACCGGAGACGACGAGGTTTATGCAAATCCCGGAGAATATTTTGACGAGTTAATAGAAATCAATCTTTCTGAGTTAAGGCCTCACCTTAACGGGCCGTTTACACCAGACCTGGCAACTCCTATTTCAGAAATGGGAGCTAAAGCCAAGGAACATGACTGGCCTGTAAATGTGGATTGGGGACTTATTGGTTCCTGTACCAACTCTTCTTACGAGGATTTAACCCGTGCCGCTTCTATTGCCAAACAGGCGGTTGAAAAGAAAGTAAAAGCAAAATCAGATTTTGGTATTAATCCGGGATCTGAACAAATTCGATTTACTGCTGAAAGAGATGGTCTGCTTCAGATTTTTGAAGATCTTGATGCCACCGTGTTTACTAATGCCTGCGGACCTTGTATTGGTCAGTGGGACAGGAGTGACCGTAAAGGGGAAGAGAAAAATACTATTGTGCACTCTTTTAACAGGAACTTTTCCAAGCGTGCCGATGGAAATCCTAATACACATGCCTTTGTAGGTTCTCCGGAAATGGTGGCCGCAATAGCAATTTCAGGACGTTTGGATTTTGATCCTACCCGGGACAAGCTTATTAATGAAGACGGGGAAGAAGTAATGCTGGATGAGCCTCAGGGAATAGAATTACCTACCAAAGGTTTCGCTGTGGAGGATGACGGTTATGTTGCACCAAAGGAAGATGGTAGTAGTGTAGAAGTTAAAGTGGCAGAAGACAGCGACAGGCTTCAATTGCTTACTCCTTTTGAACCCTGGGACGGCAAAAATTTGACTGGTGCAAGGCTTCTTATTAAGGCCTGGGGGAAATGTACCACCGACCATATTTCTATGGCAGGGCCATGGTTACGCTACAGGGGCCATTTAGATAATATTTCCAATAACTGCCTTATTGGAGCTGTGAACGATTTTAATAAGAAAACTAATTTTGTTAAAAACCAGCTTACCGGGGAATATGACGGAGTACCTTCTGTACAGCGGGAGTATAAAAAAGCCGGGATTCCAACGGTTGTGGTGGGAGACCATAACTACGGGGAAGGTTCTTCCAGGGAGCACGCGGCAATGGAGCCACGTCACCTTGGAGTAAAAGTGGTACTGGTAAAATCTTTTGCCCGTATTCATGAAACCAACCTTAAGAAACAGGGAATGTTGGGAATCACTTTTGCAAATGAGGATGATTACGATCTAATACAGGAAGATGATACCTTTAATTTTATAGATCTTGAAGGGTTTGCTCCGGATAAACAAATTACTATTGAAGTAGTTCATAGTGATGGTAGTAAGGATACAATTAAAGCAAATCATACCTATAATGAACCACAAATAGAATGGTACAGGCAAGGTTCAGCATTAAACCTTATCCAGAAACAAAATGCAGCATAATTAGCTAGCTTTTAAATTTTAAAAACTCCCGGAGAAGAATACTTCCCGGGAGTTTTTTATATACAAGATTCTCCAAGAACACGGCCACGGAGTTTCCATTTCACCTCTCCTTCGGGGAGGTCGTAAATACTTTTTCGCAGTTCCGGGTGAGGGAAATATAAATTTTGGTTTTGGCTCAGAGGTTAAAAATGAAACCAGCGGAATATCCCTACGGCTTACCTCGGAGATAGTCGGCTTCTAAAAAAAATTTATTAAGAAAAGCCCGGCAATCTAGCCGGGCTTTCTAAAATTAGTCATTTAATCCCCATTTTAAACAACTAATTTATTTCCGCTATAAGATATTTTTCAATTTTATTTTTTTGTGCTATAAGCAAATCATTTGTTTTTCTTGAGTTGGAAGAGGTATAGATACAGTCATAATATAAATTTACATTGGCCAGTTCACTATTGTAACAGTGTTCATAGGTGAGTTTTCGCAGCCAATGACTCAGTTTATATTCCGAAGCAACAAAAGGCTCCTGCATGTATATAAGCCATCTATGCGACTCCGGGGAATTCTCTTCCCACTTCAGTAATTCCTGCTTGATAGCCTCCCTTATTCCGATCCTTTCTTTGATTATTGTATCTTCAAATAAGCTCTTCGATTTGCTTTCTTCAAGCATGCGATAATACATTTTAAGCAAATTCACGTTAGAGTATGAAAGACGTAAAATTCTATGATAAAACATAATAGATGCCATTTCTTCATTTTTGGTTGGGGTTGGTTCTTTGTATGAAAATATTTAAAGAATAAAACATTCAAAAAGCTGCTTTTTTGTTTAACATA
>NZ_JAVRHK010000017.1:0-71844 GCF_031846585.1 Autumnicola musiva | reverse complement strand
AAAAATGGCCAATAAAATAGGCCGAGCCGTCTGAATATTATGGATTAAATCATCATGTTTTTTAGAACCTTAAGGAATTTCTGATGCATTTCTTCAGAATAATCCAGATGTGTTACAATACGTAATTTTCCCTGCCCCATATTACTAATCCTGATATTTTCCTGTTGTAGGTTTTTCATGAAATCAGCCTCATCTGAAGCATTCTTCAGATAAAAAATGATGATATTGGTTTCCACAGGTTCCACTTCATCTATATATGATTGCGCGTCCAGAATTTCAGCTATTTCAGCAGCCCTTTTATGATCTTCAGCCAAACGTTCCACCTGATGATCAAGAGCATAACCCCCCGCAGCTGCCATAAAACCTATCTGCCGCATCCCGCCCCCAAGTATTTTTCTTATCCTGATGGCGTTTTTCATTATATCATTATCACCAATAAGTACCGTACCTATAGGAGTTCCCAGACCTTTGGAAAGACATACAGAGATAGTATCAAATATCTTCCCGTAATCTTTAGGATCTTCATTTTTGGCAACCAAAGCATTAAACAATCGTGCGCCGTCCAGATGAAGCCCCATGTTATGCTCATCACAAACTTTCCTGATCTTTTTAAATTCCTCAAAATTGTAACAGGCTCCTCCACCTTTATTTGTGGTGTTTTCAAGACAAACCAAAGTGGAGAGCGGACTATGATAAAAATCCGGCGGATTAATGTTTTCCTCCACCTGTGCCGCGGTGATCATTCCACGATGGCCGTCCACCAATTTACAGGAAACGCCACTATTAAAAGACGCGCCACCACCTTCATAATTAAACACATGAGCCCATTTATCGCAAATCAACTGGTCGGCGGGTTGGGTGTGCAATTTTATTGCTGCCTGATTGGCCATACTGCCGGTAGGAAAAAACAGTGCCTGATCTTTCCCAAACATTGTGGCGAGTTTTTCTTCAAGTTTATTAACTGTTGGATCTTCCTTATATACATCGTCACCAACTTCAGCACTCATTATTGCCTGCAGCATTCCTTTTGTTGGCCTTGTAATGGTATCACTTCTTAAATCTATTTCTTTCATTTTACTTTTTTTGTCATTCCTGTAAGAACATATAAGTTCCCTTTTTCTTTCTTTTTTCTGAAACGTCTTCATTAAAAATGCCAGTTTCGGGTTTAAAGTTATAGAAATAAGTTTATCTGAAAGAATAGATGCTATACCAAAGTGACTGTAAAACTTGGTAAGGCACTAACATTCTTTTATGAATGCCCGTAGATTGATGTTTTAATCCAGAATAGTAGCTTATTAAAATGACTGCGATCATTTTTAGAAGCTTTTAAGTACAGCAGCAACAGCAATGCTGGGATAAATTCTTGTTAAGGATTCCCATAAATTAAAAAAGTATTATAATTTCGGGTAAAATTGAATAAATGGTTACTACCGATCAGGTAAAAGATATTAAAGAAAGGCTATCTGCGCTTCATACCCATCTGGATATTGAGCAGAAACAAATTGAAATCCGGAATGAGGAGGAGAAGACGTTTGATCCTGATTTCTGGAATGATCCCAAGGAAGCTGAAGCATTTATGCGGGTTTTAAGAGGAAAGAAAAAATGGGTACAGGAATATACGCAGGCAAAAAATTTGCTTGAAGAGCTTCAGGTGTTACTGGAATTTTATGAGGAAGACGAAGCTTCAGAAGAAGATGTACAGGCGCAATATGATAAAATCCTTAATTTAATTGAAGGAATAGAATTTAGAAATATGCTTTCTGAAGAAGGTGATGACCTTAGTGCTGTGCTGCAAATTACAGCGGGTGCCGGTGGAACCGAAAGTTGTGACTGGGCTCAGATGCTTATGCGCATGTACCTGATGTGGGCCGAAAAACAGGATTATAAAATTAAGGAACTTAATTATCAGTCCGGCGATGTGGCTGGTATTAAAACCGTTACCCTTGAAATTGAAGGAGAGTTTGCCTTTGGGTGGTTAAAAGGGGAAAACGGCGTACACCGATTGGTGAGAATTTCCCCATTTGACAGCAACGCGAAACGCCACACTTCCTTTGCTTCAGTTTATGTTTATCCCTTAGCCGATGAAAGTATTGAAATTGATATAAACCCTTCAGAAATTTCATGGGAAACCATGCGTTCTTCAGGTGCCGGAGGCCAGAATGTGAATAAAGTGGAAACTGCCGTAAGGCTTCGCCATGCACCTACGGGAATTGTAGTTGAAAATTCTGAAACCCGCTCTCAATTGGAGAATAAAAATAAGGCTATGCAGCTGTTGAAGAGTCAGTTATATGAGATTGAGCTTCAGAAGCAACAGGCACAGCGAAGAGAAATTGAAGATTCAAAGATGAAAATTGAATGGGGTTCTCAAATAAGAAATTACGTAATGCATCCTTATAAACTTGTTAAAGATGTACGTACAGGAGAAGAAACAGGAAACGTAGATAATGTTATGGATGGCGGAATAGATGATTTTCTAAAGGCTTATTTAATGATGATGGGACAACGGAATGATGATTGATAATAATACTGAGATATTTTAATTTAGAATTTAATTGCTTACTTTAATTGCAATAAAAGAAATAAAGAATGATTACCATTTATCACAATACCCGATGCAAAAAATCACGTGAAGGATTGGAGTTAGTTAAAAATTCCGGAGAAGATTACAGGGTGAGAGAATATTTGAAAGTACCTTTAACAGAAGAAGAGATTTCTGCCCTGATAAATAAGATGAATATTTCCCCCATTCAACTGGTGCGGAAAAATGAAAAAATCTGGAAAGAAAATTATAAGGATAAAGATTTGAGTGATCGGGAACTCATAGCAGTAATGGCTAAACATCCAAAATTAATAGAACGCCCTGTTGTGGAAAATGAACAGAACGCGGTAATTGGCAGACCAACTTCAGATATTGAAGAAGTACTGTAAAAACAGTAAATTTAGAAAAAAGAGAGAATGAAACTAGAACAAAAATTAGGACTTATAGGATTGGCAGGCGCGCTTGTAGCGGGTTTTGTTTATACCAGTATATACATACAAAAAAAGGAGCGCCAGGAAATAAAAGAAATTGCAGAGGAGCTGGCTTATACCTGGAAATCTAAAATTAACCTTACGCTAGACCAGGTACATAAACTTGAAAATCTCATTATTGAATATACTATCAAAAAAAATGAGATTATCAATTCTCCTTTGAACCACGAATCCCAAATTATAAAATTGAAATCAGTTCAGAAATCGGAAAACACTGCATTAAAAAAATTGCTCAACCAACAACAGTATGAAAATTATACTGCCATAAATAGACAATTAACCCAAAAGTTTTAGTGCTGATTCTCAAGCACCATTGGATAGAACTTCTGGTCTTTTATCGGCTTTAACGGAATCTTAACTTCTTTAGATTAAACTATCTTGATTTTGGCTGGTCAAAGGGGAAAATCTATCTAATGACCACCAAAATTTTTCGCAGGATAAGTTGCACTCTTATTCTTCTTTTTAGTTTTATTTTTACTGTAAATGCTCAAAGTTCGGATGCAGAATATACCATCTCGGGTAATGTAATTGATGATGACCTTGAGGTACCACTGGAATATGCAACCATTTCTGTCACCAATGTAAATAACCCACAGGATGTTACCGGAGGGGTTACCGATCTCGAAGGTAATTTTTCAATAGAAGTATCGCAGGGCACTTACAACATCAAAGTAGAATTTATATCCTACGAATCAAAAAATTTTAATAACCGCAACATTAATTCAGATCTAGATTTAGGAACCATTCCTTTAGGAGTGAGTTCTTCCAGCCTAGATGAAGTAGTGGTTCGGGCCGAAACAACACAGGTAGATGTAAGGCTAGATAAAAAAATCTATAATATAGGAAAAGATCTTACAACCCAGGGAGGTACAGTTAGCGATGCTCTAAATAATGTTCCCTCGGTTTCTGTAGATGTAGAGGGAGGAATAAGCCTTAGAGGAAATGAAAATGTAAGAATACTAATAAATGGAAAGCCCTCTGCTATGGCTGGATTTGGAGATACCAATGTGCTCAGCCAGTTACCTGCCGATGCCATCGAGCGGGTTGAGGTGATAACCTCGCCTTCTGCAAGATATGGTGCTGAAGGTACTGCGGGTATTCTCAATATTATTCTTAGAAAAGAAAAAACCCTTGGCTTAAATGGTTCCCTTACGCTTAATGGAGGGATTCCTGCCGTTGCCGGAATTTCTGCAAACCTTAACTACAGAACAGAAAATTTTAACCTCTTTACTACCACCGGTTACCGTTATTATGATGCACCGGGAAACAGTTACAACAATACTGAATATTTCACCTATACCAATGAGGAAGGCGAGCTTGTAGAACCAAGATTTGACCGTCTTATAGAAGATAGTGAAACGGAGCGCCTTAATCGTGGTTTTAATACCAATGTTGGAATGGAATATTATATTACCGAAAATTCCTCTATTACCGGTAGTATTTTTTTCAGGACAGGAGAAGATGAAGATTTAACTACAAATATTACTGAACGTTTTATAGACAGTGATCTCGTGCAGGGTACCACAAGAACAGAACGACAGGAAGAAGAAGATGAAAGTTACCAGTTCTCTCTGAACTACATAAACAGGTTTGATGATAACGGTCATCAGCTTACCGCAGATTTGCAATACGAAGATGACAATGAAACACAATTCACTTTTCTTGATGAAAATATAGATTTTGATGAGACAGGCGAATCTTTGTTTATCCCCCGGGAGCGCGTTGTAACTCAGGAAACACAGAAGGAATATTTAGCCCAGGCAGATTACGTATTGCCATTTGGTGAAGATTCACAGTTTGAAGCAGGTTATCGTGGAAATTTTGAAAATGAAGTTACCGATTATCAACTTGAACAGGAAGAAGAAGGCACAAATGTTTTTTTATTCAATGAAAACCTTTCCAATATCTTTGACTACAGTGAAAATGTAAATGCTCTATATACCCAATACGGCACTAAGTTGGGTGACTTTTCATTCCTGCTTGGGTTACGTTTGGAAAACACTCAGTTAAAAGGAGATATAGACTCAGAATTAACTGAAAATGAGCTTTTGGAAGAATTTGGTTTTCCTATAGACACCGAGTTTGATAAAAATTACCTTGGCCTCTTCCCTACTCTTAACCTTATCTATGAATTAGGAGAAGAAGAAAACATAACACTGGGGTATAATCGAAGGATCAACCGGCCTCGCGGTTGGTTTATAAATCCTTTCCCTTCCCGTTCCAGCCGTACAAACGTTTTTCAGGGGAATCCAAATCTGGATCCGGCATTTTCCCACGCTTTTGATCTTGGTTACCTGAAAAGATGGGAAAAGTTAACCTTTACTTCATCGGTTTATTATCAGCACGAGATAGATGCGTTTGAAAGAGTTCAGCAAAGTACCGGAGAGCAAACGGCAGAAGGTGTGGATATAATCAGGACTATACCTATTAACCTTTCCACCAATGACAGGACCGGGGGTGAACTAGGGCTTCTATACAATCCGGCTGACTGGTTGAGATTAAATGGAAGTTTTAATTTTTTCCAGTTTGAGACAAACGGAGAATTTAATGGAGAAAATTACGGAGCTAAAAATACGAGCTGGTTTGCCCGTTTCAGCTCCAAGGTAACCTTGCCTGCACAGATAGACTGGCAAACAAATGCTTTTTATCGCGGACCTTCTGAAGAAGTTCAGGGTGAAACTGAAGGAATCCTTTCTATAGATCTTGCTTTAAGTAAAGAAATACTTAATGAGAATGCAACAATTTCTCTTAACGCACGAGATTTACTCAATTCAAGAAAAAGGGAATCTTATACCACTACAGAGTTTTTTAACAGAGAGAGCCGTTTCCAGTGGAGACAAAGACAAGTTACCGTCTCTTTTATATACAGGTTTAACCAGCAAAAGAGAGAACAGGAACGAAGAGAGGAAGAAGAAAATGGAGATGGAGATATGGGAGGAGACTTCTAAGTTAGAAGCAGAAATTAAAAAAAGGGACAAAATTTTGTCCCTTTTTTTATGCTTCTTCTTTAGCCTTTTTCCTGGCTGCTCTTTTCTCTTTTATCAATTCACCTACAGACCCACCAATCCAGTAAGGCACAATAGCTGCTAAAAAGAACATTAACCAAAATCCTATTGTAAGGATAACAAGGAAAGCTAAAAATCCAAGATACTGGTCAAATTCGAACATAACTCTATTTTTAGAATATGGTCAAAGATATAAGTCTCAATAACTTTTCGCAAGAAATATTTAAATTTTTGGTTCCCCTGGCTTTTATTATAGCATTTCTAAAATAAAGTAAAGGCTGAATTAACTTCAAATTAAATCTGTTTTTTGGTCTAAAGAAGCGGCTAAAATGTAAATTTGTAAAGCAAATAACTTTAAATATTATGGATTACAGAGTAGAGAAAGACACCATGGGGGAAGTTAAAGTTCCTTCAAATAAGCTATGGGGAGCCCAAACAGAACGTTCCAGAAATAACTTTAAAATAGGTCCCGCGGCCAGTATGCCTTTGGAAATAATTTATGGCTTTGCCTATCTTAAAAAAGCTGCAGCATATACCAATTGTGAACTGGGAGTTTTACCGGTAGAAAAAAGGGATTTAATTGCCAGGGTTTGTGATGAAATTCTTGCCGGAGAACATGACGATCAATTTCCGCTGGTAATCTGGCAAACCGGAAGCGGCACCCAGAGCAATATGAATGTAAATGAAGTTATTGCCAACCGGGCTCAACAATTAGCCGGAAAAACTATTGGGGAAGGAGATAAAACTCTTCAACCAAATGATGACGTGAATAAATCACAATCTTCAAATGATACTTTCCCTACAGGAATGCATATTGCAGCATATCATAAAATTTCTAAAGTAACTTTACCCGGAATCAAAAAGTTAAGGGAAACTTTAAAGAAAAAATCCGAAGAATTTAAAGAAGTTGTAAAAATCGGCCGCACTCACTTTATGGATGCCACTCCCCTAAGCCTGGGGCAGGAATTCAGTGGTTATGTTGCTCAACTTGACCATGGTATTAAAGCTCTGGAAAACACACTTCCTCACTTAGCTGAACTCGCCCTTGGCGGGACAGCTGTAGGAACAGGATTAAATACTCCCAAAGGTTATTCTAAACGTGTAGCCGAATTTATTGCCAAATTCACTGAACTTCCATTTGTTTCTGCGGGAAACAAATTTGAAGCTTTGGCCGCTCATGATGCTTTTGTGGAAACTCACGGGGCTTTAAAACAATTAGCTGTTTCCCTTAATAAAATCGGAAATGACATAAGGATGCTGGCTTCAGGTCCAAGAAGCGGAATTGGTGAGATCATTATCCCGGCTAATGAACCGGGTTCTTCCATCATGCCGGGAAAAGTAAATCCCACCCAATGCGAGGCTTTAACAATGGTTTGTGCCCAGGTAATCGGGAACGATGTTAGTATGAGCGTTGGCGGTATGCAGGGCCAGTTTGAACTAAATGTTTTTAAACCGGTTATGGCAGCTAACCTTCTGCAAAGTGCTGAATTGCTTGGTGATGCCTGCCAGTCTTTTGAAGAACATTGTGCAAGGGGAATAGAACCTAACCATGAAAGAATACAGGAATTACTTAATAATTCCCTGATGCTGGTAACTGCCCTAAATACAAAAATAGGCTATTATAAAGCCGCTGAAATTGCTAATACCGCACATAAAAACGGAACCACCTTAAGAGAAGAAGCAGTAAACCTGGGGTACCTTACTGCCGAAGAATTTGACGAATGGGTACAACCTAAAGATATGATTGGAAACCTGAAGTAATCTTCTTTATATAAAATGTAAAAGCCACTAACCTAAATACAGATTAGTGGCTTTTCTTTTTTATGAGCAAAAATTATTTATTTAATCTAAAAAATATGAAGCTTCGGCCTTTGGGATTTCCGCTTTACCTCTATCTAAGGAGAGGTTGAAACTGCTTATCCCATTTTCGGGTGAGGGGAAATATAGAAATTTAGGTTTTTGACTCAAAGGCCGTAACAAAACCGGCAAAATATACAGGACGGCTAGACTGCAGGAACAGGTGGTTTCAAGAGTTTTTATTTTCCAATTTTCTTTTGCAAAAATTTTCCGCAGAAAAACCTATACATTTCCCATGTACTATTCCTGCTTAGCAGGTACCTTAGCATAATGTTTCTTATATTTCCAGTAAGATATTGCTCCCAGCACCGCTACTCCGGCTACAGTATAATAAATAAAGGTAGGAGTAATAACCTTATCTCCACTGGCATAGGAATGGAGCCCGCTTAGGTAAAAGTTTACTCCAAAATATGTCATCATTATAGAGGCATAAGCCACAACAGACATGAAATTGAACGTCCACCTACCTCTAAGCCCCGGCACTAAACGCATGTGAATAACAAACGCATAAATCATTATACTGATCAAAGCCCAGGTTTCTTTTGGATCCCATCCCCAGTAACGGCCCCAGCTTTCATTTGCCCATTGTCCTCCTAAAAAATTTCCAATGGTAAGCATCACCAGTCCTACGGTAAGCGACAATTCATTAATAATTGTAATCTCCTTTATGTTGAGATCCATTTTCTTCTTATTGGAAGAATTAGTCAAAATCATCAGCAACAGGGAAACCACTCCCAGGATCATCCCCAGCGTTAAAGGCCCATAGCTTCCCACGATAACCGAAACATGTATCATAATCCAGTAAGAATCCAATACAGGCACCAGGTTAGCAATTGCAGGATCTGTCCAGTTGCCATGCGCAATCATTAAAATAATAGCCGAGACAAAAGCAGTCGACGCAATGGTAAGATTACTTTTTCTTCCAAATGCAAAGCCAAAGAACATTGTGGCCCAGGCTACGTAAATCATAGATTCATAGGCATTACTCCAGGGTGCATGACCCGAAATATACCATCTCACCGCAAGCCCGGCAGTATGTAGCACAAATAAGATAATAATTGATACAATACTAAAGGTGACAAGACCACGTATAACTTTATTATCTTTAAATATTTGTACGATCACAAAAATCAGCATCAGCACCCCGGCGAGCATATACATCCAGAAAAGATTTCTGAAAATGTCATATTTGTTATAGGTGATTTCCGCTTCAATTTTTTCTTTGGAAGGCATTACTTCAGCTCCAAATTTCTGCTGAAAACTCTTTATACTTCCCAAAAATTCATCTGCTCTTGCATAATCTTCGGTTTGTCTCGCCTTTTTAAGAGCATCAATATAAAGTGGCAATATTTGCCGCACATAAACCGAATCCATTCCTGTGAAGGCTGCTTCCTGCACTTCAGGATAAGAAACCCATTTATTGTTTTCATCTCCGGGAATAGGAAATATTCTGAGAATATCTCCTTCCAATGCCTGGTATAAGAGATTTACCTTTTTATCAGTATTTATATAATCCTTCTGAAACTTGTTTGGAACAGCTGCCTGGTATGCGCCTTCCAGATAAGGTGATAATTTATAATTCCCGGCATTATCAAAAAAATCGGTTAAGGAAAGATACTTTTTGCCTTCTTCCACATCCAGGATTTGATGCAGACTATCATTTTTCTTCTCTACAAAAATAAGCGGCACGTTGTACCAAACCATGGGATTTTCAGTCATGGAAATAAGTACCTGATCTGAACTCATTCCTTTGTAGGTATCGGTTTTGCTCAGCTTCCGCAATAATTCTGAAGAATAGGTATTGGCAGGTTTCATTCGCCCTCCGGCATCCTGTATTACAAGTCTTCCAAATTTTGCAGCGTGTTCTTCTTTAACAGCGTTGGCAGTAATAATAGAATCCATTTGCTCCTGGATTTCTTCAGTTTTTACTGAAGTATTTACATGCTCATGCTCCTCTTCCTGATTTTGTGCAAATCCGCCTGCAGAAATCATAAGGATAGTAGCAATAGTTGCAAGCTGTTTTTTCTTCTGTTTAACCTTTTCCAGTCTTTCTTTAAGATTTCCGAAGCGGGAACCTTTATCAAACAAAATCCACATTAAACCAAAATAAAGAAGAAAATAGCCCAGGTAGGTAATCCAGGTTCCCCAACGGTCATGATTTATAGAAAGAACGGTTCCCTTTTCATCTGGATCAAAGCTGGACTGGAAGAAGCGATAACCATGATGGTCCAGAATGTGGTTCATGTAAATTTCATAAGGAACATCCTCTTTACCTTCTTCCACAATCTCTACATTACTTTGGAAAGATTTATAACTTTTCATTGTTCCGGGATACTTTTCAGCAATAAAATCATTCAGTCGCAGAGCGAAGGGGAGTTCCTTCTCAATAGAACCGTAGTTCAGAAATATCTCAAGACCGGCCAGGTTAATCTTTTTCGGTTCAGTAGGAATTCCTTTACCCCCAAGCAAAATAACAGTTTCTGTCTCTCCCCTGGAGCTTACCTTCATTACCACGCCGTCGGCCTGATCTTTCATTTTTTGCTCTGTAGGAACAACATCGTATTCTCCCCTCAATACCGGCTCCGGAATTACAAACTGTAAATTACCAATATTATAAAGTGAGCGTAACATGAGCGTTTGAGTAGAATCAGATACAAGCTGTCCCTGTTTTTGATCGGCCATTCTCATATAGTCTCCGGCAAAAGGGGAATCAATAGTATATTCTCCTTCTTCATTAACCACAATATTAATGGCCCCTTCTGTAGGATTATTTAAACTGAATAAGGTATTATGGATATTACTAACTTCTCCTTCCTCTAAAAAATGATCGTGCCGCTCTCCCCCGCCGGCTTCTACAATCTTTAGAAACCGGTTCCCGTCTTCTGCAGGTACAAGGGTTTCTTCAGCACTATCAATAAAATTGGTAACTTCAAAACTAACAGGTTGCCCATTGTAATCGCTGTGCAATTCGTAATCATTTTCGGTTTCGGGAGCCAGTAAGACTTCATCCTGTAAAACCCTCCGCCTGGGCTCTCCGTCTATTTCCCCATCTATAAAAAAAGTGAAATAAGTTTCCTGGGTCAAAAATTTATTGGTGGTCTCCCCTTCTCTAATAGGCATTATCCCCTCGTAACTAATGTACCGGGTAATAAATGCCCCTATTAATATGAAGATAAAAGAAAGGTGAAGCAACAGTGTAGACCATTTTTCTTTCTTTAATAACTGGTAACGTTTAATATTTCCTATAAAATTGATGACAAAAAACAGCATTATTCCTTCAAACCACCACGTATTGTAAATAAGAACCCTTGCAGTTTCAATGGAGTACCAGGTCTCAAT
Source organism: Autumnicola musiva (assembly GCF_031846585.1). NCBI lineage: Bacteria > Pseudomonadati > Bacteroidota > Flavobacteriia > Flavobacteriales > Flavobacteriaceae > Autumnicola > Autumnicola musiva. The sequence goes on along the minus strand of NZ_JAVRHK010000017.1, from coordinate 60,613 downwards.
GAAAGTTCCCAATGCCATAGATGTGGCAAAAACGATGAATAAAACTGCCATTATACGGGTAGAAAAAATGACAGAAGCTATTTTATTCTGCATGAAAAGATATACTTTAAATCGGCTGCAAATTTAAGGAAATTTAACGGTTTTGTAAGACTTTGATTCCTTCAATCTACCGGCACAAATGTTAATTTTACCACAGCAATTTTTTTGGTATTTTTGCCCAATGACTAAAGTGGTAATTTTAGGCGCGGGCAATGTAGCTTTCCACCTCTTTCGCGCTTTTCAACACACAAAGGAAATTGATGTAGTTCAGGTGTATAATCATAGACCTGAAAAACTCAGTGATTTTACTGAAACCAATACCACTACTTCTCTTTCGGAATTAAAGAAAGCTCAGATTTACATTTTTTCACTCAAAGACGATGCCATTGCAGAAGTTGCAAAAAAGCTGAAGGATTCCAGAAGCCTTTATCTACACACTTCCGGCGGACTTCCAATCACTGTTCTTTCAAAATTTGAAAATTTCGGAGTGTTTTATCCGCTTCAAACGTTCTCTACAAAACGAAAAGTTGAATTTAGAAAAATTCCGCTTTGCCTGGAGTCCAGTTCCGAAGAAAACCTTCAGGAATTGAAAAAACTGGGTGCCAGTATTTCTGAAAACTTATATGAAATAAATTCTGAACAAAGAAGAGCATTACATGCCGCGGCTGTATTTGTAAATAATTTCACCAATCATTTATATCATCTTGGAGCTGAAATTTGTGAAAAAAACCAGGTGCCTTTTAATATCTTACAGCCATTAATAGCCGAAACAGCCGCCAAAATTAAAGAATTATCTCCTGAACAAGCACAAACCGGGCCCGCCCTGCGAAATGATAAAAAAACCATACAGACACATCTTAAACTACTAAATCAGGATCAAACCGAAGTTTATAAACTGCTAACCCAATCGATTACTAAATTACATGGAAAAGAACTTTAAAGAATATTTAAACGATATAAGCACCTTTGTTTTTGACGTAGACGGCGTGTTAACCGATGGCTCCGTTCAGGTAAGTACTGCGGGGGAATTGTTGCGCACCATGAACATTAAGGACGGATATGCATTAAAAAAAGCGAAAGATGCCGGGTACACCGTATGCATAATTTCCGGAGGAAAAAATGAAGGGGTGAGAATGCGGCTTCGGGACCTGGGAATTAATGATATTTACCTGGGAATATCAGACAAGGTGGAACAAATGGACGAGTTTTTTGATATTTATGAAATTAAGCCGGAGGAAGTACTGTATATGGGAGACGATATTCCCGATTATTATCCTATGAAACTGGTGGGATTACCATGTTGCCCGCAGGATGCCGTGGCTGAAGTGAAGGAAATTTCAAAATATGTCTCCCACCGCAAAGGCGGCAAAGGTTGCGTGCGTGATATTATTGAGCAGGTAATGAAAGTTCAGGGAAAATGGATGGAAAAACAATAAACTGGCTCCTTCTTATTATCGCAGGGATTTGTGAAGTAGGATTTGCATTTTGTTTGGGAAAAGCAAAATTTTCTTCCGGAAACACAGCAAATTTCTGGTTACTGGGATTTTTCTTTTTCCTGGCAGTAAGTATGACGCTGCTCTACAAAGCCACCCAGGTTTTACCCATTGGCACTGCATATGCAGTATGGACAGGAATTGGGGCTGCGGGAACGGCCTTGCTGGGCATCCTGATTTTTAAAGAACCCGCACATTTCTGGCGTATTTTCTTTCTTAGCACTTTAATTATTTCAATTATCGGTTTAAAGTTCGTTTCCAATTAAATTTATGTACAAATATTTAAGACTGGTGCGTTATAAGAATCTGCTTTTTATCGCACTTACCCAATTCCTTATCAAATATGGATTATTTGAACCTTTTGGTGCGGCAATCACGCTAAACCTTTTTGGATGCTTTCTTCTGGCATTAGCTACAGTTTGCCTTGCCGCAGGAGGCTATATAATTAATGATGTTCATGATGTGGAAACCGACAGGATTAACCGTGGCGATAAAACAATTATAGGTTCGGGAGTTTCAGAAAAAACCGGCTACACCCTTTTTATGATTTTAAATATAACTGGCGTGGGGATTGGCTTTTACCTGTCTAATATTGTGGGCTGGCCGGCATTTTCAGGATTATGGATCTTTGCATCAGCAATTCTCTATTTTTACGCCACTCACCTTAAACAACTGGCACTTATCGGGAATATTATTGTGAGCTGCACCATTGCCGGAGTGGTAATAATTGTAGGGCTTTATGATCTTTTACCTGCCATTAATGATCAAAATCAGCCATTGCAAAGACTACTTTTTTCCATTCTTACAGATTACGCACTTTTTGCCTTTTTAATCAACCTTTTAAGGGAAATGGTAAAAGACCAGGAAGACATCAAAGGGGATTACAATGCCGGAATGCATACATTACCGATTTTGTTGGGCAGGTCACGCACCAATAAACTAATTTTTAGCATAGCTGTAATTCCGCTGGTGGCGATTTTCTATTATACTTATACCTATTTATTCCGGAACACCTTCGCCACAATTTACACGCTTCTGCTTATTTTCGCTCCTCTTGTGTACGTGATGATTAAAACATGGGACGCTGAAAAAAGAAAACATTATACCCGGTTGAGCCTTATTCTAAAACTTATCCTTTTCTTCGGAATAATTTCCATAGGGCTTTACAAATTTATACTTTAGATTATGCTGAAAGATTTTTTAAAAAATAAAGAAGTTATCCTGGCTTCAGGTTCGCCCCGAAGACAACGTTTTTTTAAAGAAATGGAAATTCCCTATACCGTGGATGTACGCCCGGTAAAAGAAGTCTTCCCCGAACATCTTAAAAAAGAAGAAATAACCGATTTCCTGGCGCAGCTAAAAGCAAAAGCTTTTAAAGACCTGAAACCAAATCAGATCCTTATCACCAGTGACACCATAGTATCCAATGACGGGCTTGCCATGGGAAAACCGGCAGATGCAGAGGAAGCTGTTAGCATGATTAAATCCTTATCAGGAAAAACCCATGAGGTGATTACCTCTGTTTGCTTTACTACATCAGAAAAACAGGAAACAGTAAATTCTAAAACTAAAGTGAGTTTTAGAGAATTAACTTCTGAAGAAATAGAATTTTATGTGCGAAGCTACAAACCTTTTGACAAAGCCGGTGGATATGCCATCCAGGAATGGATTGGTTTAGTAGGAATTACCGGGATTGAAGGCAGCTATTTTAATGTTGTGGGGCTCCCTACACACCTGGTTTACAATAAACTCCTTGAGCTTGCAAATTCCTAACTTCGTTAGCTTCTGTTTTGCTATTGTCATTATATTTGCCAAAAATCTGAATCTTTAAAATGCCGGAAATTTTAAGCACCATACGTATTGAAATTTTTTACAGTATAGGAATATTTGTTCTGTTGCTCATCATTCAATATATCCTGAAGCAAACAGCGAAAAGGGTTGGAGAACGTGCCGAAATAAACCTTACCCGTACAAAATTGATGTTTAAATACATCAATATCCTCATTTTTATCATGGCAACATTACTTTTCTCTGTTGCCTGGGGATTGGAATGGGCAGATTTCGCCCTTATATTTTCATCGGTATTTGCCATTTTGGGAGCAGCGCTTTTTGCCATCTGGTCTATTCTAAGCAATATAACTTCAGGCGTGATAATGTTTTTTTCTTTTCCGTACAAAATTGGAGATAAGATAAAAATTCATGATAAAGATTTGCCAATTGAGGCCATAATTGAAGATATAAAAGCCTTCCACCTGCATTTAAGAACAGTGGAAGGGGAACTTATAACTTATCCGAATAACCTAATACTGCAAAAAGCAGTTTCCCTGGTAGAAAAGAATGCCCGTTTTGATGAAGGCAAAGATGCGCTCTAAAAGTTAAACCCAGCTAAAAGTCATAGAAGAGGCAGCAAAGTTTCTATATTTGATTTTACCTATAAATCATGCAGGAATGCGTCAATTTCTATCTCTCCTATTACTTTTTATATTTAGTACAGTCAGGGCTCAGGCTCCAGAGAAGTTAACCGCTTCAGAAATTTATCATGAGATCGAAAAACTGAATTTTTTAGGTTCGGTTTTATATCTGGCAGCACATCCCGATGACGAAAACACACGCCTAATCTCCTATTTTTCAAATGAAGTAAATGCACGTACCGCTTACCTTTCGCTTACCCGCGGCGATGGCGGGCAAAATCTTATAGGACCGCAAATTCGTGAAGAACTGGGCGTAATTCGTACCCAGGAATTACTGGCTGCGCGCAGAATTGACGGGGGACAGCAGTTTTTTACCCGTGCAAACGACTTCGGTTATTCTAAAACCCCGGAAGAAACCCTGCAAATTTGGGATAAAAATGAAGTTTTGAACGATGTAGTGTGGATTATTCGCAAATTCCAGCCCGATGTTGTTATTAACCGGTTTGATCATCGTACTCCCGGCACTACGCACGGCCACCATACTTCTTCAGCTATTTTAAGTGTGGAAGCTTTTGATCTCGTCAATGATAAAAATGCATTTCCGGAACAGCTAAAGTTCATTGATACTTTCCAGCCTAAACGCTTATTCTTCAATACCTCTCCCTGGTTCTACGGAAGCCAGGATGCTTTTGAAGAAGCAAGCAAAGAAAAATTTCTGCAGTTTGACACCGGAGTTTATTTTCCGCTGAAGGGTCTTTCCAATCCTGAAATTGCTTCCCTTAGCCGCAGCCAACACCGCTCCCAGGGATTTGGCAGTACAGGAAGCCGCGGTTCACAAATGGAGTATTTGGAATTGATAAAAGGAGAAATGCCGGCCGCTAAAGAAAATATTTTTGCTGGAATAGATACTTCCTGGAACCGTATTAAAGGCGGTGCAGAAATTGGCAAAATTCTTAAAGACGTTCAGGAAAATTACGATTTTACCAATCCCGCGACCAGTATTCCAAAACTGGTGAATGCTTATCAGCTTATCAAAAAACTTGAAAATGAACACTGGCGGGAAATAAAATCGGAACAAATTAAGAATATTATCGCGGCTGCTGCAGGTTTATATCTTGAAGCCGTGGCACAAAGTGCTACCGCTACACCTTCGGAAACAGTTACTATAAATCTTGAAGCCATTAATCGTAGTGAAAATAAAATGAGCCTGAAAAGTGTGGAATTATCTCCAGGTAATTCTGCTATTCAGCCCAATGCAACACTTCAAAATAATCAGGGATGGCATGAGAGCCTAAGTATAAAAATCCCTGCAGAAAGCAATTTAACTTCTCCTTACTGGCTTAATGAGCAGGGCAGTGTGGGAATGTACAGGGTGGATAACCAGGAATTAATTGGCCTTCCGGAAACTCCTGATTATACAAAAGCGATTTTCAATATAGATATTAACGGAGTGGAAATTCCTTTTTCCCGAGAAGTAGTTTACAAATACAACGACAATGTTTTTGGAGAAACCTATCGTTCCTTTGAAATAATTCCTACAGCTGCAGTTGATTTTAATGAAAAAGTTATAATTTTTGACAATGCTGAAAAGAGACAAATTTCAGTAAAGATTACTTCAGGTAAAGACAGTATTTCGGGGCAAATTTCCCTGAAGTCTGCTAAAAACTGGAATATTGAACCGGCTGCTGAAAGCTTCAATATTCGCCAAAAAGGAGGCTCTGTTGTAATCAATTTCAGCATAACACCTCCGGCACAGGAAAGCGAAGCCATTATTGTTCCACAGGCAAAAATTGGAGGAAAAACTTATTCAAAAAAAGCTGTTCATATAGATTATGAACATATCCCCTACCAAACATTAATACTTCCTTCCCGATTAAAAGTTGCCAAATTAAATATTAAAACCAAAGGGCAACATATTGCTTATTTAGAAGGTGCGGGAGATGTGGTTGCTGAAAGCCTGGAACAAATTGGCTATAATGTTACAAGGATTTCACCCGCGCAAATTTCCACAGTTTTGCTCAAAGATTTTGATGCTGTGGTTATAGGTATACGTGCTTACAATGTACAGGATGATTTAGCTTACAAACAAGAAATTCTGCTTGATTATGTAAAAAATGGCGGTACCCTTATAGCACAATACAACACTAATCGCGGGATAGTTACCAATAACATTGCTCCTTATAATTTACAATTATCGCGCAACCGTGTTACCGATGAATTTGCAGAAGTACGATTTTTGGCACCGGAAAATCCATTGCTAAATTCTCCAAACCAAATTACTGAAGCCGATTTTGAAAACTGGGTGCAGGAACGCGGATTGTATTTTCCCGATAGCTGGGGCAATGAATTTACCCCGGTGCTTTCCATGAATGATAAAGATGAGCCACCCAGAGATGGAAGCCTTCTGGTAGCAAAGTACGGCAGTGGCTATTATGTTTATACCGGCCTTAGTTTTTTCAGGCAATTTCCGGCAGGAGTTCCCGGAGCTTATAAACTTTTCGCAAATATGATTTCAATAGGAAAATAATGGAGAAACCTGAAAAGTACACCTGGAAAAAAAGCTATACGCTTGTTCTTATCGCAAATGCAGTTTATGTAGCTCTGTTTTACTTCCTTTTGAAATCCTTCGCCTGATATGGAGATAATAGACTGGTGCGTTCTTATTCTTACCCTAACCTTTATTGTGTGGTACGGTGTTTATAACTCACGTGGCAGCCAAAATGTAAAGGATTATATAAAAGGTGGTGGAGATGCCGAGTGGTGGACTATCGGGCTTTCGGTTATGGCAACACAGGCAAGTGCTATTACCTTTCTTTCCACTCCAGGCCAGGCTTTTCATGATGGAATGGGCTTTGTTCAGTTTTATTTTGGAGTCCCAATTGCCGTGGTTATTATCTGCATGGTATTTATTCCCATTTATCACCGCCTAAAGGTTTATACTGCATACCAGTATCTGGAATCCCGTTTTGACAGAAAAACAAGAACGCTCACTGCAATTCTCTTTCTTATACAGAGGGGTCTTGCGGCCGGATTGACAATTTACGCCCCGGCTATTGTGCTTTCGGCTGTTCTGGGGTGGAATCTTACAGGCCTAATAATTTTAATTGGCACCCTGGTGATAATTTATACTGTTTCGGGTGGCACCAAAGCCGTAAATATTACCCATAAACAACAAATGGCGGTAATATTAACCGGGATGATTTCTACTTTTTTTATCATTCTCTATAGTTTACCTGAAAATGTAGATTTTACCTCTGCCCTGGAAATTGCCGGCTCCAGTGGAAAAATGGAAATTTTGGACTTTTCATTCGATTTTGAAAACCGTTATACCTTATGGAGTGGATTGTTAGGCGGGACTTTTTTGATGCTTTCCTATTTTGGAACAGACCAAAGCCAGGTGCAACGCTATTTAACTGGAAAATCGGTTAGGGAAAGTCAGCTTGGATTAATTTTCAACGGACTGCTAAAGGTGCCGTTACAATTTTTTATCCTGCTGGTGGGCGTGATGGTTTTTGTATTTTATCAATTTAATGATACACCCCTAAACTTTAATCCCGCTGCTACAGAAACTGTTTTAAATTCTGATTATTCAGAACAATATCAGGATCTAATGACAGATCATAAACGTATCGAAAAGCAAAAGCAGGATGTAGTGCTAAATTTTGCTGAAGCAGGCCCACAGGAAAAAGAACAATTCCGGGAAAAATTAAACAGTCTGAATTCCGAAGAGAGAAAAATACGGGAGGAGGCAAAAACATTTATAGATGCAGCCGATAAAGATGCCGAAAGCAATGATAAAGATTATATTTTTATCCACTTTATCCTGAATAATCTTCCCCGCGGAGTCGTGGGTTTATTGCTGGCCGTTATTTTATCTGCTGCCATGTCTTCCACCGCTTCAGAATTAAACGCCCTCGCCTCCACCACTGCAATAGATCTTTATAAACGTGGTGTGAAAACCGACAAAAAAGATCAACATTTCCTGAAAGCTTCAAAATGGTTTACCCTATTATGGGGAGGTATTGCCATTACCTTTGCCTCGGTGGCAGATCTTTTTGACAATCTCATTCAGCTGGTTAATATTATAGGTTCCATTTTCTACGGAAATGTACTGGGAGTGTTCCTTCTCGCCTTTTTTGTAAAGCGCGTTAGCAGTACGCCAACGTTTATTGCAGCACTTATTACACAATTGGTAATAATTGGCATATTTCTACTGGATATAATTCCTTATTTGTGGCTAAATTTATTAGGTTGTGCTATTGTTATGCTGCTGGCATTACTCATTGAACAATTCACTAAAACTGAAAAAAGCATAAAATGAAAAATAAATCTGTAAACTGGGCAATTATTGGCCCGGGAAAAATTGCCAGAAAATTTGCCACGGGCTTAAAGGAAGTTCCCGGCGCTAATCTTTACGCCGTTGCCAGCCGCTCTATGGAGAGAGCAGAAAATTTTGCAAAGGAATACGAAGCAGATAAAGCTTTTGGCAGCTATGAAGAACTAGTAAAGGATGAAAATGTGGAGGTAGTCTACATTGCCACCCCGCACGTATTTCATTATGAAAATACACTTTTATGCCTCAACCACGGGAAAGCTGTATTGTGTGAAAAACCATTCGCCATGGATACTCAACAGGTAAAGGAGATGATTGCTCTTGCCAGGGAGAAAAAAGTATTTCTTATGGAAGCCTTGTGGACACAATTTTTACCACATTTCCAGTTCGTAATGAATCTTATTTCAACCGAAAAATTTGGAAAATTAAAAAGTATGAAAGCCGATTTTGGTTTTCATTCCCCCTTTAATGCCAGCCACAGGCTGTATAATAAATCTTTGGGAGGCGGAAGTTTGTTGGATATAGGTATTTATCCTGTTTTTACCGCTTTAAGTTCCCTTGGAATTCCTGAAAAAATTTCGGCTAAGGCAAAACTTGCGAAAACAGAAGTAGACGAAGAATGTGAAATGATATTCACCTATAAAGATGGTGTGGAAGCCGAATTACATAGCACCGTGGGAAGGGAAACCCCCACCACCGCCACTTTTCTCTTTGAAAAAGCAACCGTAACAATAAATTCCCGCTTCCATGAACCCGCAACAGTAACAATCTCTACTGAAGAAGGAGAAAAAACAAAGGAATTTGGTGTAACAGCCAATGGGTATAACTTTGAAGCAGCTCACGTGCAGGAAATGCTACAAAAAGGACAAATCGAAAGTGACCAGATGACCTTTGAAAAAAGCCTTCAGCTAATTGGCCTTCTGGATGAAGTACGAAGAAAAATTGATTTGGTGTATTAAAATTGAGAGTGATCTAATTTTGGAGTAATTTATCTTCAGAATTTTAAGGCCATTATGATTAAAAAAGCTGTCGGAATTGTACTCTTAATAACCTCCTCCTTTTTGGTATTATACTTTGCATACAAAGTTTATAGCAACCCAAATTCATTTATAATTGCTAAAGTATTGTTTAGCGGTGAACTTGGTTTACAATGGACTTTAGGAGTGATATTGTTTCACTCTTTTTTCTTTTTTATAATATTTTTCTTATTCAGGTGTGGAGTGAGATGGATCAAATAAAAAAAAGCCCTTAACTTCTTCCGAAGAAAAGGGCTTAAATTTTATAGATCATACCTATTTTACATTGCACCCCAATCCTGTAAAGAGTCCTTGTTCATTTTTATGTAATCATTATTTCCGGCTTTTTCGGCAGCGGCAAGGGATTTTTTTGCGGTAGCTATAGCATCCTCTTTTTTGCCCATTTCAGCTTCTATTAATGATTTTCTCCTTAAAATCCAGAATGCATTTTCATTGCCTTCCACAGCTTTCTGTATCCATGTATAAGCTTTATCCATGTCCTTCTTCTGGTCGTGATAATAACTAGCGGCAGCAAAATAGTCGTTTTGTTCTGGCTGTCCGCTCATTACTTTTTCTATGCTGGCTGTGGCTTTTTCATCTGTTGGTACTTCAAAAGGAAGGCTTGCAACTGTATTGGCCCAGATAAAGTTGAGCACTGCACCGTCATTATGCAATTCATCCATCATAATGGTGAAAGTTTCCATATCAAAAGGTAATTCCTGTACCTGAGCCGTGGCTTTAAGCACTATATTATTTTCATCCCATTCCTGCGGAATTCCCCAGTTATCGTTTGTACTATAAAAAATTACTTCCCATTCATCCTGTTTAGGTATTGAGTATATTGAATAATCTCCCTTTGGTAATTTTTTGCCATTTATCGTCACCTCATCATTAAAAGAGATTGTAGTATTTTCATTAGCCCCGGTACGCCATAATTCATTATAAGGTACAAGATTTCCAAAAATCTCGCGGCCGCGCATGTTTGGGCGGGAATATTTAAGGATTACATCAGTAAGTCCTACCTTTTGTTCAATTTTAGCTAAAGGACTGGGTTGGGGTGTTTGTATTTGAGCTTTTAAGCCGAAGCCTGTAGCCAAAACAAAAAATAAGATGAATAATTTTTTCATAATTTGATTTGCTTAAAATTAGTCCTATAAATATAGGAAGAAGAAGCTTATGAGGTTGCAGAATATTTCTTCAGGAACATTTGAATTAAAAGAATTGGTATTTGTTTAACTTAATATATTTTTCTTTAGACAAAATTGATTTTATTTTTATCCTAAATTTTTCCCATGAAAATTTACACCTTAAGCAGTAAACAAAAAATACCAGTTTCAGTTGAAAAAGCATGGAATTTCCTTTCCGATCCAAAAAATCTTAAAACCATTACTCCTGATTATATGAGTTTTGATATTATCTCCGGAGCAGACAGGCCAATATTTGAAGGACAAATTATACAGTACATTGTGACTCCTGTTGCCGGATTAAAAACAAAGTGGGTAACCGAAATTACACATGTTAGACCTAAGGAATATTTTGTAGATGAACAGCGGTTTGGACCTTATGCCCTTTGGCATCATAAACATTTTTTAAAGGAAATAGACGGTGGTGTGGAAATGGAAGATGTTGTAGACTATAAATTACCTATGGGGATTTTTGGAAGAATGGCCCACCCTTTTCTTGTAAAACCAAAACTAAAAGAGATATTTGATTACCGGCAGAAGAAGCTGGTGGAACTTTTTGGTAAATTTCCTTCGACACCGGAAACCCAAACCGAAATTAAAGAGAAAAATCAGGATCAATAGGCTATCATATAAATACAGCCCTAATAATAAAATATCCGGAACACCGGATTTATTGAATATAAACCTTTAAGGTAAGTAGTTAGATGCATATCCACAACACCATAAATGATAAACATTGTTAACTATTTTTTCAGTCAGCTCGAGCAACGTCGAGATTAATTTGTCTGCAAAATACAAATACAGGCTTCTACTGCGCTTGACCTGACATTCATAGGATCTGCAATTTAAAGCTATCTACTGAAATCCGTAACCTATAATAGATGAGTAAAAAAATAAATATTTTCTGGTTCCGAAGAGATTTACGCCTGGACGATAATGTTGGTTTCCTGGAAGCATTAAAAAGCGAAAATCCGGTTTTGCCGATTTTCATATTTGACACTGAAATTCTCGATAACCTCGCTGAAGATGATTCCAGGGTGAATTTTATATATGAGAACCTTCAGCATATGAGACAGGAACTACAGAATAACTATAATAGTTCACTTGCCATATACCATGGCAAACCTTTATCCATTTTCAAGAAAATTATTGAGGATTATAACGTGGGGAAAGTGTTTACAAATCACGATTATGAACCTTATGCCAAAGACAGGGATAAAGAAATAGGTAAACTGCTTTCTCAAAATGAAATTGATTTCAGCACCTATAAAGACCAGGTGATTTTTGAGCGGGATGAAATTACCAAACAGGATGGCGGTCCTTATGTGGTTTACACGCCATATATGAAAAGCTGGAAACAGGAATTTCAAAATTTTGATCTGAAAATCCATTATACAAGTCGGTATATGGATAATCTTATCCAACAAAAAAAATTGCCAAACCTAAGCCTTAGTGACATGGACTTTAAAACTTCCTCCTTAAAGGTTCCTGATTATGATGTTACCCCCACACTAATCGAAGATTATGAAAAAACAAGGGATTATCCCGGTAAAAATGGCACATCAAGACTGGGGCCGCATCTAAGATTTGGAACGGTTAGTATTCGTAAGATGGTTAAAAAAGCTAATTCTGAAAAAAATAAAACCTTCCTGAATGAACTGATCTGGCGGGAATTTTTTATGCAGGTACTGGATTATAATCCGCAAACTGTAACCGAAGCATTTAAACAGAAATATGACCGTATTAACTGGCGCAATAATAAAGAGGAATTTCAATTATGGAAGGAAGGAAAAACCGGCTATCCACTTGTAGATGCGGGAATGCGACAACTCAATGAAATTGGTTTTATGCACAACCGTATAAGAATGCTGGTGGGAAGTTTTTTATGTAAACATCTTTTAATTGACTGGCGTTGGGGAGAAGCTTATTTTGCTGAAAGACTACTGGATTACGAAATGTCTTCAAATGTGGGGAACTGGCAATGGATTGCGGGAAGCGGAGTTGACGCCGTTCCTTACTTCCGGATTTTCAATCCCACAACTCAGATTGAAAAGTTTGATAAGAACAGGAAATATATTAAAAAATGGGTAAAAGAATATGGAACAGAAGATTATCCTGATCCTATGGTAGACCATAAAGAAGCCCGCGAACGGGCTTTAAAGGTTTACAAAGAAGCGGTAAGTACTTAAGATTTTAATAGCTGTTTTGCTTTTTCAAGATCTTCAGGAGTATCTATGCCAATAGTTTGCATGGTAGTTTCAACCATTTTTATCTTCTTACCATATTCCAGAAATCGAATAGCCTCAATTTTTTCGGTGGCTTCTAGTGGCAACATTGGCAAATTATGAAAATCATTCAAAGCTTGTTTCCTAAAAGCATAAATACCAATATGCTTAAAATACGTCATTGGTGCTTCATTATCCCGTGGATAAGGAATTGGAAATCTTGAGAAATACATCGCGAAATTATCTTTATCTGTAATTACCTTCACATTATTAGGATTGGTAATTTCATCACTTTCATGAAGTGCTACCTTAAGAGAAGCAAGATCAACAACCTTTTCTTCATCTTCTCTAAAGACAAGCAATAATTTGGCAAGACTGTTCCTGTCTATAAATGGTTCATCTCCCTGAACATTCACCACCACATCTACATTCATGTCTTCCACCGCTTCAGCAAGGCGGTCACTTCCACATTCATGCTCTTTTTTACTCCTAATGATTTTTCCTCCAAAACCGGTTACTTCAGTTTCAATCTTATCGCTGTCGGTTACCACATAAATATCATCAAAAAGATCTGTTTCTTTAGCGGCTTCATAAGTTCTTCTAATAATTGTTTTGCCGTTAAGGTCCTGCAATAGTTTTCCCGGAAAGCGACTGGCCTCATAACGGGCAGGAATCATTGCAACAATTTTAAGTGGGGTGCTGTTCAAAATTTTATATTTTATAGTTGCTCAAAAATAGCTAATTTTAGAAGGACGTCATGTTTAGGTCAAGTTAATTTTAATATTTGTTATCGATTTGGATTATCGGTTTGAACTTTGTGAAATCTTGAATAGAATTTACATTCCTACATTTGTTCTCTTCAATTTCGAATTTTTCAAATTGTCCATTTTCAATCGATCATTGCTTCACTCTTCCAGAAAAAAATCATCTTTAAAACCAATCAGGTAAAGTTTATCTGTTGCACGGGTAACTGCAGTATAAAGCCATCGCAAATATTCCTTCCCTACTCCATTTGGCAAATATGGCTGTTCAATAAAAACAGTATTCCACTGTCCCCCCTGGGATTTATGACAGGTCATGGCGTATGAAAATTTAATCTGAAGCGCATTAAAAAACTTATTGTTCTTCACCTTTAAAAACTTCTTGTACTTGGAGGTTTCATCGGCATAATCTTTTATTACTTCCTGGTAAAGATTATTAGATTCTTCATAAGAAAGAGACGGAGAATTACTGGTAAGGGTATCCAGCAAAACCACAGTTTCAAAGGGTCGCATTTTAGGATAATCCACCATTTGCACCTGTACTTCTGCAAACCGGAACCCGTAAAGTTCTTTTATTCCGAAGATCTCCAGAACCTTTACAATATCGCCATTTGCGATAAATCCAGCTTCAGAAGCGGGTTTAATCCAAAAATAATTATTTTTCACTACCATAAGATAATCCCCGGCCGAAATTTCTTCTTCCTGAAATAAGATTCTGTTTCTTATTTGCTGATTATATTGATTTGCTCTTTTGTTAGACCTTACAATGATACTGGTTTCTTCATTTCCCAAATTATCGTAGGCATCCTGGATAGCTTCCATAATATCATAGCCGTCTGTAAGCCGCACCACATCTTTTTTTGAGGTGAGCTGGAACTTGAAACTTTTGTAAAATTCTTCCTGCAGGCATTCTCTTATTCTGGTGGCATTCAGGAGAATATCACTTTCTTCACTTTGCCTTACCACCTCGTCCAATTCAATATGTTTTACTTCCATATTATAGCTAAACTGAAGTTTTTGCTCTTCCAGTGCCGGGCTCATTTCCATTTTTACCGGCGGAAGCTGCGCAGTGTCCCCTATTAATATAAGCTGGCAATTATGCCCGGAATAAACATACTGAACCAGATCATCTAAAAGGGATCCGTTTTCGAACATTTTCGAGTCGGAATTTTCATCTGAAATCATAGAAGATTCATCTACAATAAAAATACTGTTTTTATGCTTATTTGGCTGAAGCACAAAACTCACTCCGCCTCCCCCCCGGGATTTCTTAGGAAAATAGATTTTCTTATGAATGGTAAAGGCTTCCTGTTTTGAGTAATTGGAAATAACTTTGGCCGCTCTTCCGGTAGGTGCCATTAAAACCCCGGATTTTTTAATTTTCCAGAGATTCTTCACCAATGTGCTGATAATTGTGGTTTTACCGGTACCGGCAAAGCCCTTTAATACAAAAAGAGAATGGTCTCCCCCCGTTGTAACAAATTCAGATAATTGCTGAAGTGCAAGATCCTGTTTAGCCTTTGCCGGAAACCCTAAATCCCCAATAAGTAGTTTATAAAAGGAGGAAGTATTTAGTTTATCCATAGCTTATACGTGAATTCTCAAATATAGCCATGGATTTTTAGGGAAGAAACTTTTACGAATAAAAAAAAATTGTAGATTTGTCATACACACTATTAATTTTATATAATAAATTATTAAAGCATGAGACTTGTAATTCAGTTACTCCTTTGGTTGGTGATCATTTTCCTGGCCTATCTTACATTTGATGCGGTTTACAGACCAATCCAATTTAATAAAATTAAAGAAAAACGATATGCGAAGGTAATTGAAAATCTTAAAGATATAAGGGCAGCCGAGCTTGCTCACAAAGAAGTAACCGGATCTTTTGAAGGTGATTTTGACAATTTGGTAAGTTTTATCGATACTGCTGAATTTGCCATTACACAACGCCGGGATACTACATACCTTGATGAAGAATACAGAGCAACATATGGAGTGGACCAATATATAGAAGACGTTGTAATTGATACGCTTGGTTTTGTTCCCGTAAAGGATTCTTTGTTTAAAGGAAATGAAGAACGTTACAGGACTATGATGAACGTTCCTATTGAAGGTGTGGATGCACAATTTGAACTGGAAGCAGGAACTATCAATAAAGGAGGAAATCAAATTCCTGTTTTTGAAGCAAAAATTGCAAAAAGTGAGGTTCTTTACGATCAGGACAGGACTTTAGTTTTACAGGAAAATGAAATTGTCTCGGTAGATGATGTGAACGGCCGTTATATTAGTGTAGGATCCATGCAACAGGTGAATACAAACGGAAATTGGCCACAGGTTTATGGCGACGAATAGTCAGAAAAAAGCTTTTTTAAAAATGTCCATTCAGGTTAGCCTGGATGGACTTTCTTTTTGTATCCTGAATACAGAAGAAAACACAATTATATATTACCTAAAAAAATCTTTTCCCACCCGGCTGGATCCGGTAAAGGTGCTGGAAAAAATTGAAGAGATATATAGTGCTGAACCCGTTTTGCAGCAGACTGTAGATGAAGTAAACCTGATTTTTAGCAACGCACTCTTTACTTTGGTTCCCTCTCCCTTTTTTCAGGAAGAAAATGCTTCCAGCTATCTAAAGTTTAACACCAGGATATTAAAAACAGATGTTATTGCTTATGACGAGCTTCAAAAGCATGAAATTGTAAATGTTTATATACCATTTACCAATATTATTAATTACTTCTTTGAGAAATATGGCGAATTTGAATATAGGCATAGTATAAGTATCCTTGTAGAGGAACTTCTCAAATTACCCGCAGAGGAAACAAAGATGTACATTTATAACCGGGGAAAAGAATATGACCTGGTGGTTATAGAAAAAGAAAAACTGCTTCTTTGCAATACATTTTCGTATGAAACCAGGGAAGATTTTCTTTATTACATTCTTTTTACTGCCGAACAATTAAACCTTGATCCCATGGAATTGCAATTAATGTTGTTTGGAGATATTAACAGAGAATCACCATTGTATAAAATTGCTTACACATATATCAGGAATATTGATTTTCTAAATGTATTTTTTCCTTTTGACTATAAGGATAATGTTAATAAACCTTCCACCGAAACCGAAGAGTATATCCTTTTAAAATCATTATAATGCGCATTATTTCAGGTACAAATAAAGGCAGGAGAATCACAGCTCCAAAAAAACTTCCGGTAAGGCCTACTACCGATATGGCCAAGGAAGCACTATTTAACATTCTGGCCAATCAATTTCACCCTGGAAGTATTAGCATTCTGGATCTTTTTGCCGGAACCGGGAATATTTCTTACGAATTTGCCTCCCGGGGCGCAGAAATGGTTACTGCCGTAGATGAAAATTTTGAATGTGTAAAGTTCATTAAGAAAACAACGGCAGAACTGGACTTTAATATTTCGGTTATAAAAAGTGATGTATATAAATATTTAGAAAAATCCTCAGCAAAATTTGATGTTGTTTTTGCAGATCCGCCATATAATTTTGACCAGGAGAGTTTTGCCAAAATTGCCGATCTTACTTTTGCCAATAAAATTTTAAAACCGGAAGGTCTTCTCATTATTGAGCACTGGAAAAGAACAGATCTTTCCACAGTTGAGAATTTTGAAGAAGTAAGAAATTACGGGAATTCTGCCTTCAGCTTTTTCAGGTAAAAAATGCTTCTTCTAAGATTAAAAATTTTATTGATTTCTTGTTAAGGAGAATTTTTGAAAATTAGATAAGATAATCCGAAGTTCAGTTTTCCGAATTAGCAGAGAAAATTCAGGTGAAATAAAAAAAGCAGGTCTGTAAGCCGGATTCTGTGCATCTCGAATAATTCGAAAGCCCTTATCATTTATCTGAAATCTTTGTTGCCAAAGGTCTTTAGCTGCCTACCCTCCGGAAGCAGGCGGGCCGCCCGCAGTACCGGTTTACATGGCATTGCACCGCATAGAGTTTACCTGGTTTCACTACAGCATTACCTGTACCTTCTTTCTGTTGCACTTGTCCTAACCTCACGGCCGGTGGGCGTTACCCACTATGCTGCCCTATGGTGTCCGGACTTTCCTCTCAACCTCGCATCCCGGCAAAAGCCGGAATAATAGATCAAGCGACAAGGCGACCTGCTTTGCCGCAAAGGTAATGCAAAAAACCGGGATAAAATTGTTGATGTCTTGCCCTCTTTTGTTTAAAAAATAAACAAGACAAACTTCATCTTTAGGCTCGTGATTTTTATATTTGTGCTTCAATAGATTTTGATGGAGCATTTTGTAGTATCAGCCCGTAAATACAGACCGCAAACTTTTAAGGATGTTGTGGGCCAGCAGGCCATTACCAACACTCTTGCCAATGCCATAAAGCACAATCACCTTGCGCAGGCATTGTTGTTTACCGGCCCACGTGGAGTGGGTAAAACCACCTGTGCCCGTATTCTGGCAAAAATGATCAATCAGGATGAGCATCATTCTCCAGATGAAGATTTCGCTTTTAATATTTTTGAGCTTGATGCGGCTTCCAATAACTCTGTAGACGATATTCGTAATCTTATAGACCAGGTTCGAATTCCGCCACAGGTTGGACATTACAAGGTGTATATTATTGACGAGGTTCACATGCTTTCGGCTTCGGCTTTTAATGCTTTTCTGAAAACACTGGAAGAACCGCCAAGACATGCCATTTTTATCCTTGCGACTACTGAAAAGCACAAGATTATTCCTACCATTCTTTCAAGGTGCCAGATTTTCGATTTTAAGCGCATTACAGTCACCGATGCCAAAAATTACCTTGGCTATATCGCAGAACAGGAAGGCGTGAATGCCGATGAAGATGCGCTGCAGATTATTGCTCAAAAGGCAGATGGTGCCATGCGGGACGCGTTATCCATCTATGACAGGGTTGTAAGTTTTAGCGGGAATGAACTTACCCGTCAGGCGGTTACTGAAAACCTGAACGTGCTGGATTATGATACTTATATGAAGGTGACAGACCTGGTCCTTGAAAACAATATACCCGAATTGCTGGTTACCTATAATGATATACTTTCCAATGGATTTGACGGTCATCATTTTATTGCGGGACTTGCCTCACATTTTCGGGATTTACTGGTTTGTAAAGATCAAAAAACAATTTCCCTGCTGGAGGTGGGAGAACAGACTAAAACAAAATATTTTCAGCAGTCGCAAAAAGCTTCGCACCAATTTTTACTGGAAGGAATAGAATTAACGAATGATTGTGATTTAAAATACAAAAGCAGCCGAAACCAGCGACTGCTGGTAGAATTATGCCTCATGCAGCTTGCCTCTATCACTTTTGATGGAGAAAAAAAAAAGTCTGAACGCAATATAATTCTCCCGGGGCATTTTGAAAATACCCCTTCTCCCCTTTCTGCGGAAGAGAAAAAGCTTATTCAAAATAACGAATATGCTTCCAATGACTCTGTCGCGCCTAAAGAAGCACAACTTCCTTCAGAAGGAAATAAAACTCCGGATGGAGATTGCAAACCGGTAAAGAAAAATCCTGAATACTATTCAGAAAAAAGTCCTGCGGAAGAAAAGAAACAGGCCCCTGCCACACCTGCTTCCGTTTCCATGGAAGCACCGGTAAAAGCACCGGTAAATGATGCATCAATAAAAAAAGATAGAGTTTCCGGCCTTTCGCTGAAGAGTATCCGTGCAAAGAAAGAAATTCAGGCAAAACAGCAGGAGAATATTCCGAAGGAAAAAGAGATGACCAGCGATTTTACTGAAAATCAGCTACACCTCGCCTGGAACGAATATGTACAGAGACTTAAGAAAAATGGTGAAAAAATTCTCGCTTCTATTTTAGAAACCGATTTGCCCAGCTTAAAGGAAAAAGAAGTCACCATAGAATTACCGAACGAAACCATGAAACTGGATTTGGAAAGGGCTCAAAATAAACTGGTTGGTTTCCTGAAAAATAAGCTCCATAATTCACAAATTTCATTGAATATAGTTGTGAATGAAAGCTCCGCTAAAAAATTTGCCTTCACCCCGATTGAAAAATATAATAAACTGAAGGAAAAAAACCCGCTGATTGAAAAATTAAGAACCACATTTGATTTAGACGTATAATTATGCTAGGATTAAAATTACCTACAGATCCACGATGGGTTGATATTGCTGAAAAAAATATTGATGAAATTCTCATTGACCATGCCTATTGTGAGCAGAAAGCAGCCTCTACTGCAATTTCACTAATTGTAACCTATCCTGAATATTCTGAACTTGTTACGGCCATGACTGCCCTGGCGCGGGAAGAAATGGGCCACTTTAAAATGGTGCATGATAGAATTCTGGAGCGTGGATATGTTATGGGGTATGATCGTAAGGATGAATATGTACTGCAACTCCGAAATTACTTTCCGAAAGGAGGCAGCAGGCCTACGCAGCTGGTTCACAGACTTTTGATAGCCGGGCTTATAGAAGCAAGAAGTTGTGAACGATTCCGGTTGCTTTCAGAAAAACTGGAAGATAAAGAGCTGGCAGAATTCTACCGCAGTTTAATGGTAAGTGAAGCCAACCATTATACAATGTTCCTTAAATTCGCCCGCCAATATGGAGAAGACCGTAAAGAAGTAGACCAGAAATGGCAGGATTTACTTGATTTTGAAGCAGAAGTCATAAAGGAGCTCGGCAAAAACGAAAGCATTCACGGGTAAGACGCGCTTAAGTAGGAATACTTCCAATCATCATGCTGAACCTGGATTCCTTGTTATACGTCTTAAGGGAAAATCTTAATAAATTTTCCGAAGAAAACTAAACTCCCGGAATAAGCTCAAATAAATATTATCATCTTGGTCAATGTCGATTTCCATGTATCATCTGGAGCAGTTTACTCCAAATGAACTGTTTATATACAAATCCTTACAACAAATTAAATTCAGCATTTGCTGAAAAATGAAGAAAGGAATTGCTGATTTTAAACAGAAGCATTTTGAATTTCCTTTTCCTCATTATAAAGCGACTTTATAATTCCGTCAGAAAGTCCAATTTTAGGAACATAAATATTGTGTGCCTTTGCCCATTTCATCGATCTTAAATAAATTTTTGATGCAGGAATAATAACATCGGCACGATCACTTTTAAGGTCAAGCTCTGTAATCCGCTCCTCATAGGTATAGGAATTCAGCAATTCATCATATTTTTTTAAATATGCCAGGCTTAAAGGTTTCCCTTCCTTCTTTCCACTCGTTTTAAAGATATTATTGATGTTTCCACCTGAACCAATAAGATCTATTTCCTTAAAATCTCTGGTAGTATCTTTAACCCAGGCTTCCATTTCTTTCCAGGTTTTATTTTCAACCAAATCGTTTAGAAGCCGGACAGTTCCAACCTTAAATGATTTTGAGGCAACCGTTTTGCCATTGCTGTAAAGTGTGTATTCTGTACTTCCCCCACCAACATCCACATACAAATAGTTACAATCATTTTGGATAAGCGCATGCAAATCTGTAGCTGCGATAATTGCCGCTTCATGGCTGCCATCGATAATTTCGATTTCCACGCCGGTTTTTTCTCTGATTTTTTGGGTTACCCATTCCGCGTTATCTGCTTCCCGCATAGCTGAAGTAGCACAGGCTTTATACCTTTCAACCCCATGAGACTTCATTAAAAGATCAAAGGCCTGCATGGTATCTAGCATTCTCGCAATATTATTTTCTGAAATTTTTTGATGAAGAAATACATCAGCCCCTAACCGAATTGGCACCCTTACTAGGGATGTTTTTCTAAAACTGGTTTCTTTACCTGCTTTCTCTGTAATTGTAGAAACCAATAATCTTACGGCATTGGACCCTATATCTATTGCAGCGTATTTTTTTTGTATTATCACTCTGTTATTGTTTCTATTTTCTTTAAATAATAATCATAAAGCGCAAATTGAGAGCGCAAGGCGGGTTCGCTGTTTTTTCGATACATGTTTTCCTTGTCTGGATTAAAAACCCGTGCCTTTACATTATCATTCCAGCTAATTTCAAATGTATCCAGTATTTCCTGCCTAATATCTTCATCATAAACTGGACAGGAAATCTCTACCCGCTGATCCATATTCCTGGTCATCCAGTCTGCTGAAGAAATGTAAACTTTGGGATCTCCGGCATTTTCAAAAATATAAACCCTTGGATGTTCCAGGAATTTATCCACAATACTTATTGCTTCAATATTTTCGCTCATATCTTTAACACCAGGAATAAGGCAACATATCCCCCGAACAATCAGTTTTATTTTTACCCCCGCCTGGCTGGCCATGTAAAGTTTATCGATCATTTTATAATCGGACAGGCTGTTCAGCTTTAATTTAATTTCGGCATAAATACCTTTTTTGGCGCAATCTATTTCCTTCTGAATAAGGTTCATAAGGGTAATCCTGGTATAATGTGGAGAAACCAGCAAATGTTTGTATTTGCTTACTTTATAATTTGTTTCGAAAAAATCAAAAACTTTATTTACTTCTTTAAGTATTTCAGGATTGGCGGTAAAAAGAGTATAATCTGTGTAAACACGGGAAGTAGATTCATTAAAATTTCCCGTACTTAAAAATCCGTACCTCTTAAGTTTTCCTTCCTCCTCCCGCTCTATTAAGCAGGTTTTGCAATGCACCTTTAAACCGGGAACACCAAAGATAAGATTAACCCCCTCCTGCTGCATTTGTTCTGCATACCTTATATTGGCTACTTCATCAAACCTTGCTCTAAGTTCAATTTGCACGGTAACTTTTTTACCGTTTTTCACCGCATTTATAAGAGAACTGGCAATATGGGAAATTTTTGCCAGCCTGTATATGGTGATTTTTATAGTTTTTACCTTTGGATCCAAAGCAGCTTCACGAAGGAATTTCACGGTATAGGAAAAACTTTGATAGGGAGTGTAAAGCAGGAAATCTTTTTTGGCAATTCCAGATAAAAGACTTGCCTGTAGAATTAAACCCGGAATAGGCAAAGGCTCCTTAACTTCATAATAAAGATCTTTGGAACCCACACTTGGAAAATCCATATAATCCCTCCTATTATGATATCTTCCGCCGGGAATTATGCTATCTGTAGAATCGATACCCATTTTATTCATTAAATAAGTAAGGGTATCTTCTTCAATATTCATATCGTAAACAAAGCGTACGGGATCTCCTTTTATACGATCCTTCACGCTGCTGGAAATTTTATCTATAAAGCTTTTGCTCAGGTCACTGTCAATATCCAGTTCGGCATCCCGGGTAATTTTTATCATATGAGCGGTAATACTCTCATAATCAAAAATATTGAAAATCCTATGCAGGTTATACCTTATCAGGTCATCCAGCAGCATAATATACTGTTTCCCGTTTTCTTCAGGAAGCACTACAAATCGTTCAATACTTCTGGGAATCTCGATTAGCACATATTTCTTTTCTTTAACCGATCTGTCAATGAGTTGGGTAATACCATGTTTGGGCACTTCCTCTTTCATCACCATTTTTACTGCCAGGTATGCCGCGCTATCTTTTAAGCTTGGAATATCAGGAAGGTCATTAAGAATGATAGTTACCAACGCCGGACTAACCTTTGAAAGGAAGAAATTCCTGATATAATCCTGCTGGGATTCAGAAACTTCATCTTCTTTAATAATATTGATGTTATGGTCCCTGAGACGGGTTTGGATATCGTCTAAAATTTTTAGACTTTCCGACTGTTGCCGGATTACAATTTGTGTAATCTTCTCCAGCAATTTATTTGCTTTTATTCCTCCAAGTTCACTTTTTCCAGTTTTACCGGCAAGATCAATGCGCTTAACTGTAGCATATCTAACTTTAAAGAATTCGTCCAGATTGTTGGAAAAAATCCCGAGGAAACGTAACCTTTCAATTAAAGGAACAGTTTCATCTTCTGCTTCCTGAAGGACCCTGGAATTAAACTGAAGCCAACTAAGTTCCCGGTTTAAATATTTTTTATTCTGCATATAGATTATCGCAAATTCTTAGGTAATAAGGTGATTATGGTCTTTCCATTCTTAATATTTTGCCAGCTATCCTCTTCAAAATCTATCACACAAAGTCCGGTGGTGGGAAGATTATCTATAGGATTATCTCCCAGCCGGTTTACCAGATTGGTCATTGCCGGATTATGCCCAAACACCACGAGTTTTTCAACATGATCCGGACAGGTTTTAACTACCTCCAAAAGCTGTTCTTCACTAAAGGTATAAAGATCTTTTACAATTTTGAAATGATCATCTGGCACTTCCAGTTTTTTCCGGAATATTTTTGCTGTCTCCATAGCACGCACTGCCGGGCTGCTCCAAAAGCTAGCAGGAGCGGTATAAAATTCCCGGAAGGTTTTTGAAATAGTTTCACCATCCCGGTAGCCTCTTTTTTTCAGAGGCCGCTTATGATCAGGCAGATTCTCTTTCCAGGAGGATTTACCATGCCTTATTAAAATTAATCTCTTCATAAATTAAGGTGCCAAACGTTCAATTTGCCAGTTATTGTTATACCTGGTGTAGAGGATACGGTCATGTAAACGATTTTTCCTTCCCTGCCAGAATTCATAGCTTTCCGGCACTACCAGATATCCTCCCCATTCTTCCGGCTTCGGAATTTCACGGCCCTTATATTCCTCTTCCAATTCCTTCAGTCGTTGTTCCAGCACCTGTCTGGAGGCAATCTTTGCACCCTGATGGGAAGCTAAAGCACCCAACTGACTTCCCCGCGGCCTGGAATGAAAATAAGTAGTAGATTCTTCTTCAGACACTCTGGAAGCAATACCTTTTATAATTACCTGGCGCTCTACGGCAGACCAGAAAAACGATAGGCAAACATGTGGATTTTTTTCAATAGCCATGCCTTTCTCAGAATTATAATTTGTGAAAAACACAAAACCTTTTTCATCAAATTTCTTTAACAGCACCACCCTGTTCTTAGGGTAGCCATCTACCCCAATAGTAGAAAGGTTCATCGCATTCACCTCTTCCACTACCTGGTATTCTTCTGCCGCAAGAAACCAGTTCTCAAATAAGGCAGAAGGTAATTTAGGAATACTATTTTCCAGCAGCTCTCCCCTTTCATAAGATTTTCTATATTCCTGAAGGTTCTTTTCCATACAAAATCATTTCTACGCAATTTACAAGTTTTACAACGATTTCTATCAATCCTGCACATTAAGGTAGACAGAAACTATAAGTAGGAAAATCTATTATTCCTACCAACCTAAAAGTTAAAGCAGTGTATTTTATCTAATTTTAGGGTATTTTATCTATAAACGTTATATAGACTCATCCCGTTGAATAAATCTTCTTAAATTGCTGAAAATTAATTCTTACACCCCTCGGAATTAATTATGACTTAACCTGCTGCTTGAATATTTTAAAATTAAGTAGTATAATGAATAAGCCATTTTTTAAGATCCGGAAGAATCCTGCCCATTTATCTATATTTTTTTTATTACTGATTTTTCTGGCAGGAAGCACAAGCTGTTCTGTGCCAGGAATGACAAATAAGGAAAGCTATGAACGTAATCATAACGTTTATGCAGTAGATTTTAATCCTGAAAATCTTACCCGAATAGATATCTACAAGATGGATGAAGGTGATTGGATTTCCATAGGAGAAGTTAAAAATGGCCAGAATTCAAAATTCAGTATCAGCATTGTTGACGATCACCTTACAGTGACGGCAAATGAAAATCCCATGGATATTCCAAATTATAAAACCTGGCTGCAATATGCCATGGAAGATCTTGGATACACCGCCAATTCTCCTTATGACGTATTTGAAACTGTAGAAGAAGGGTGGATTTATTCAATAGATTTGGAAAAATTTCCTCTTGTAGAACAGGAAGAGCACAGGATGATAATGTATGAATTGAAATAGAATCCCTCTATTTGCCTCCCATAACCCCCTACTACTTACAAATTTTTTCAATCATATTTTCGTATAAATCCTTTAGACAACAAAGGGAGCATGGGTATTAAGAGCTTCAAAATATTCTGAAAATTTTATTTACCCTCTCAAATTCTCACCTCTTTTACACCTAAAAATGGAAATATTGTTGTTGAACGAATATACATGGCATTACATCTAATAAGTTCTTAAAAACTTTTTTAAGGCTGTTATTCTGGTAATTTTACATCGTTGAAAATCGTTTAATACATTCCATGTTAGGAAACTAAAGGTGAAAACCCCCAATTTTCACCAGGTATGAAAATCAGCTAAATTAGATCATATCCTGCCCACGGATTTCGAGGTTTAATACATTTTAAATTTTTGAAGGTCACAAATCTATTATATATGAAAATTACTACTATTTCTGTTTTAATGGGATGGTTATTTCTCTTCTTTTTGATTCCTTTTTCCTCATCTGCACAAAACTATAAGGCGTATAACCTGGATCAAATCCTGAATACAGCAGGGAAAGCAGGTACTTTATTTGATGTGGCACAAACTGAAAAAGTCAGGTCCCTTATATATGATCTTAATCCTACTATTTTTGTAAAAGATCAATCAATAAAATCCTACCAAGAAGAAAATCCGCTCGTGCTTCGTGTAACACCGGATTCGTGGAATGTGCTCACTGGCACAAATCCAATTTTTAATTCTGTGGAGCTTTTAACTCTTGAATTACCACAGGTGAATAACATTTCAGGATTACTTGATCTTTCTGAATTAAGCAGTTTTAATAGTCTGAGTTATATTTTTGTTGAATGCACCGGCACCTGCACAGCTTCCCAGGTGGAGCAAATCTTCAGAAGCACTAAAAACATTACCGTATTTTATCTGGTGACTACACCACAATAGTATTTCGAAACAGATAAAGATAATTCTTGCCATATTTTAATTAAGAAGTTATGGAAAAAAACTACTACTGCAGCTTATCTGCTAAATTCTTTATGTTCTTAACTATACTGCTGCTGACCTTAGCCGGTAGTGCAAATGCACAGGTTAGTAAGGATTTTACACAGCGTACTTCCCAGTATTCACCTTCAAAAAAGGTTTATAATATCCACGGGGATTTTACCATGATTGGGAATACCAATATGACGCTTCAATATTATGAAGAAGACGAAAATAATAGTAATAGCCTGATGCGGGAAGTGGATGAAGATGGAGACCCGCAAACCCATAATTCATCTAAGGCAGAACTTAATTTTTCTACCGAAAATGATGCAAATCCTGAATGTTCAAATGTAATCTATGCCGGATTATACTGGACCGGAAGGACGAAAAACAACTTTGCAGATGCCGAAAAACAGTCGGTTAAATTTAAGGCTCCCAATGGCTCTTATCAAAGTATTACAGCTAACTCTTCAGATATTAGGTTTCCCGGTGAAGATAATATCTATGTTGCCTATAGCGAGGTAACAGACCTTGTAAGAAACGGAGGAACAGGTGATTATTGGGTGGCAGATATGGCCTTAACTGAAGGAAACGGTGGAGCAACCGGCTTCTATGGCGGCTGGGGCATGGTTATTATTTACGAAAATTCCAGAATGGACCTTAGGGATGTTACTGTTTTTGATGGCTACGCTTACGTGGAAGGCAACGTGGTGACAAATTATGAACTTCCTGTTTCCGGTTTCAATACTGCACAAAACGGGGACGTGAACATGAAGCTTGGTCTAATGGCTGGCGAAGGTGACAGGGACATTAGTGGAGATTACTTTGAAATTCAGAAAAATAGCGATAATACATGGATAAATTTAAGCCACAGTGGTAATTCTACTAATAATTTCTTCAATTCTTCCATAGTAACTGAAGGCAACCGGGATCCCCTACTTGTTAATAACACCGGTCTGGACATTAGTATGTTTAATATTCCAAACCCTAACAATAGTGTAGTTGGAAATAACCAGTCTTCCACAAAATTCCGTTATGGTTCTACCCGGGACACGTATGTTATTTTCAATCTTGTAATGTCTGTAGATGCATATGCCCCCGATATTGAAGGCTTAAGTACTATAGAAGAAATTAATGGACAGAATGTTTCTGCTCCTTATTCAGGATTTCCCGGAGATGAAATCACCTATAAAGTTGAAATTAAAAATAAAGGCAACGAGCCCATAGAAAATGCGAGACTGGTTATTCCTGTTGCTTACAATGTGGAATACATCAATTCTTCGGCAGAAAAAAATATTTACTTTTCTCCCTCCCCTTCTCCCAACAATGTAACTTATGACCCTTCTTTAGGCGCAACGGGTTCTGTTATCTGGGATATTGGAACTATTCCTGTACCCGAAAATACAAATACCGTTCTGGCCGATATTAGTCTTTCTTTCAGAATAACCGAAGATTGTTCTATCCTGAAGAGCTCCAGCTGCGGGGATGGATACAATATAATGTTTAACGGAACGCTAAGCGGAAAAGGTGCAATAACAGGAATAGAAGTTAGTAACAAAGATCTAATCCAGGGCTATAATGATGACGGCTCCTGCGAAGGAGAACCTATTTCCTCACCCCTGAGTGTTTCCATAGATGCCACTCAATATATCCAGGATAATTGTGGGGATACTCCTGAAGAAAACGTATTTATCTACTGCAACAGGGAAAATCCTATTCCTATTACCGATGTGAATTCCGCTTTCCCGGTGGGAACGCGTTTTTATAATGAATTTCCTGTAACAGCAAATTCTACGGAATTCAATATTAGTAATCCTTTTCCTAATGTTTCTGCTGATTATTATGCAGTGCTGCCGGGAACTCAAAATTGCTATATTCCCTTTAGTATAGAAGTGAATAATATAACTTCAGTACCCCAGACGGAAAATATTGAATATTGTATTAATTCTGAAGCTCAGCCGCTTACCGCTCAGCCAGGCAATCCGGCGTACCAGCTTTTCTACTATGAATCTGAAGATGCCGCCCCGCAGGAATCTATTATCCCTGGTACCTCCGTGGCAGGGGAATTTACCTATTACGTTGCTGAAGGAGCATCAAACAGTTGTATTAGCCCTAACAAAGCTACCTTAACTGTAACAGTTATTGCCAATCCTGAAGCTGTAATTGTTCAACAATCTACGTGTGAGCAACCTTTTGGAATCATTGCTGTTGAAAATCCCTCTGCCGATATTTCTTACACGCTTTTGAACGAAAATGGTGTGGCTACAGGATATGAGTATCAAGACGGACAGTTTAACAACGTTGCCCCCGGCACTTATAGGATCCAGGCTTCTAATATTGATTGCAAACCTGTCTCTCCAACTCTTACTATTAACGAAAATGAAGGTGCCCCCGCAACTCCGGTAATTTCTGTTACTCAACCAGATTGTGAGTTGGCCAGTGGAAGCATATCTATTGAAAATAATGAAGATAATCTCAACTATGTTTTGCTAAATCAGGAGGGTGAGGCTACAACCTATACCTATGAAAATGGCAATTTTAATGATGTGGCTCCGGGCAGCTATAGTATTAAAGTTTCCAATGAGGATTGTGAAGAAGTATCTGAAATATTTATTATCAAAGAACAACCAAATGCTCCTGCCACACCTGTAGTTGCTGAAATTATCCAGCCAACCTGTGAGATTGCTACGGGATCTTTTTCTGTAAATACTGCGGAAGGATTTGCATATAGTATCGATGGAAATAATTTTCAAAATGCTGCAACTTTCGCTGATCTTGCTGCCGGAACTTATTACGTACTTGCCAGAAACGAAGATGGATGTATTTCTGAAGCAACCTCAGTTATTATTGAAGAACAGCCGGAAACTCCTGCACAACCGGAAATCCTTTCCGTCACCGGCACACTCTGTGGACAGAGTAATGGAGAATTGGAAATCGCAGTTGAAAACGGACTAACTTATACTTTGGCAAATTCCGAAGGAGAATTTACTCACAACAATGGGGTTTTTGCTAATCTTCCTTCAGGTACCTACCAGTTAACAATCAGTAATGGGGTATGCCAGATAAATATTAATATTACTGTACCTGCTGAAG
Source organism: Autumnicola musiva (assembly GCF_031846585.1). Classification (NCBI taxonomy): domain Bacteria; kingdom Pseudomonadati; phylum Bacteroidota; class Flavobacteriia; order Flavobacteriales; family Flavobacteriaceae; genus Autumnicola; species Autumnicola musiva. Next base: position 31,220 of record NZ_JAVRHK010000017.1, on the reverse strand, counting down.
ATGACACCACCGCCCCAAGCTTTACTACATGTGCTTCTGACCAAATGGAAGTAGCTGCAGATAATGCCAGTTGTGAGGCTTCAAATATTGATCTTGGAATTCCGGCTGCTACTGATAATTGTACTGCTGAATCGGAATTAATTTTTACTAATGATGCTCCTGATAACTTCAGCATTGGTGAAACTGTAGTAACATGGACAGTAACCGATACTGCTGGAAATACTGCAACATGTACACAGGTAATAAAAGTTATAGATACCCAGGCTCCGGTAATTGAAGATATGGAGGATATCACTGTAGATACCGATGCAGGCATTTGTGGTGCTATTGTGGATTACCAAACTCCTACAGCTACCGATAATTGTCAAATAGAAAGCGTGGAACTCACCGAAGGACTTGCTCCCGGTGAAGAATTCCCAACCGGAACAACTACGGTAACTTACACCGCTACCGATAATGCAGGAAATACAGCCACCACTACTTTCACCGTCACCGTGGAAGATAATGAGGCTCCGGTAATTGTTTGCCAGGAGAGCATCACTGTTGCTACTGAGGAAGGTGAAGCGTATGCTGTAGTTGATTTTGAAGACGCTACCGCCACTGATAAATGTTCGGTTACCGTGGAACAAACTGCTGGCCCTGTTTCAGGAGCACAGTTCCCGGTTGGTACAACAACAATCACTTATACCGCTACTGATGCCGCCGGCAATAATGCAGAGTGTAGCTTTACGGTAACTGTGGAAGATAACGAAGCTCCTGAGCTGAGCTGTCCATCAGATATTTCTGAAAATGCAGAGGCCGGTATTTGTGGTGCCGTGGTAGAATTTGAAATGCCTCAAGTTTTAGATAATAATGAAAATGTTTCCGTAGAACAAACCGCCGGACCTGCTTCAGGAGAAATATTCCCTGTGGGAACTACAACCGTAAGTTTTACCGTGACAGATGAAGCCGGAAATATTGCAGAATGCAGCTTTACGGTAACAATTTCTGATGACCAGGCTCCGGTAATTGAAGATATGGAGGATATCACTGTAGATACCGATGCAGGCATTTGTGGTGCTGTTGTGGATTACCAAACTCCTACAGCTACCGATAATTGTCAAATAGAAAGCGTGGAACTTATCGAAGGGCTTGATCCCGGCGAAGAATTCCCAACCGGAACAACTACGGTAACTTATACTGCTACCGATAATAATGGCAATACCGCCACCACTACTTTCACCATCACTGTGGAAGATAATGAGGCTCCGGTGATCAACTGTCCTTCTAACATTACTGTATCTACTGAAGAAGGGGAATCTTTTGCTGTGGTTAATTTTGAAGAGGCCACCGCAACTGATAATTGTGAAGTGACTGTAGAACAGACTGCCGGACCGTTTTCAGGATCGCAGTTCCCGGTTGGTACAACAACAATCACTTATACCGCTACTGATGCCGCCGGCAATAATGCAGAGTGTAGCTTTACGGTAACTGTGGAAGAGGAACCCGATACCACTCCTCCCGCTCCGGAAGCGCCGGTTGTGACCATTGTAGATGCTATCTGCGCAGAGCCTACAGGAACTATCCTTGTAGATATAATTGAAGGACTAACCTATAGTATTGATGGTGAAAACTATCAAACCAGCGGAACTTTTAACCAGGTCGCTCCGGGGACCTACCAGGTAACAGCAATGGATGAATTCGGCCAGGTTTCTGAAGCAACCTCAGTGATTATAAATGAACCGGTTGCTGCCGTAATTGAAACCACCACAATAGATCTCTGTATTGAGGACTCTATGTTTGATCTTTTTGATTTACTGATTGGCGATTATGATCCTTCAGGAACATGGATAGATGCTGAAAATACAGGAGCATTGGATCAGGGGATAATTGATCCTGCTCAGCTGGAAGTAGGTACTTATACTTTTAGATATGAAACTGAAGGACTGTGTCCTTCTACTACAGAAGTAATTGTTTCAATAAATGATGATTGTGTGGTATTACCTTGTAGTATTGGAGATATTAGAGAAAGCATTACCAAAGCAGTTACGCCAAACAATGATCGTATCAACGACTATTTTGAAATTGATATTGAAAATGAATGCGATTTTGTTTATGACGTTAAAATTTTCAACCGCTGGGGTGCCAAAGTCTTTGAAGCAAAAGATTATCAAAACAACTGGGATGGTTTTGCCACCAATTCTTTCACCAGCTCCAATCAACTACCCGCGGGAACATATTTCTACGTCCTTGAAATAAGGAATAGCGGATTTGAACCCATTCAAGGTTACATCTATCTAGGAACAAAATAAAAAAGGGAAACCATGAAAAAAGTTTATCTAACTATAATTGTCTTGCTTGTCGCCTCACATGCTTTTGCGCAGCAGCTCCCTCAATTCACGCAGTATATGTATAACACCATTTCTATTAACCCGGCTTATGCAGGAAGCAGGGATGGGTTTTCCATAACTGCTTTAAACAGGAATCAATGGGTGGGCGTTGAAGGTGCTCCTGTTACGCAAACCCTTTCTGTAAACTCTCCCCTAGAAAATGACAAAATAGGGCTGGGACTTTCAATAATTAATGATAAAATTGGAGATGAAAACACCACCTATGTATATGGAGATTTTTCCTACCGAATAGATCTTAGCCAGGCAGTCTCCCTTAGAATGGGGTTAAAAGCCGGCGCATATTACTACGGCCTGAATGATCCAACGGGGGGCGAAGATCCTTTCTTTCAGGACAACTTCAACCGTTGGACACCAAACTTTGGGGTGGGTTTTTATCTTTCAGCGCAGGATTGGTATATAGGACTTTCAGCTCCAAAACTTATTAATAAGGATAACAACAGGCTTGAAGAATTCCGGGCTTTGGAACAGGTTCATTATTATTTAACCGGGGGTTACGTTTTTAATGTGAGCGATAATATGAAATTCAGGCCAACTGCTTTATTTAAAATGACCGAAGGAGCTCCCTTATCCGTAGACCTTTCTGCTACTGCAATTTTTAATGAGCGATTTTATCTGGGGGCTAATTACAGGATAGACGATGCGGTTGGAGCATTTATGGATGTAGAAATTTTTGATGGCTTTAGGGCAGGTTATGCCTATGAATATTCAATATCAGATATTCGGCCTTACACTTCGGGCTCACATGAAATCCTGTTAATCTATGAATTCAGATTTCAGAATACACGTTACAAATCACCTAGATTTTTCTAATATAAACCCGGTTTATGATGAAAAAATACCAATATTTTATACTTCTGCTTCTAATTTGTTCCGCAGGCCATGCGCAATACGGAAAGCAGAAAAGAGCTGATAAATTATTCAATAATCTTGCTTATTTGGAGGCAACAAATGTTTACAAGGAGCTTATTGAAAACAATTATAATTTTCAGGAAAATAGCTTAAAGCTTGGCGACGCTTATATGAAATTGAGAAGTCCTGAAAATGCCGTTTTTTACTACGGAGATGTGATAGACAGCAGCGGGATTTCTGCGGAATATTACTACAAATACGCCCAGGCCTTAAGAGGAACAAAAAGATACCAGGAATCCAGGGATTGGTTAAAAAAATATTTGGAAACCGGGGCAACTTCAGTAAGTGCTGAAGAAACGCTTGAAAAAGACGAATATGAGCCGAAAACTACTTATAAGCTAAAAAAAACCGATTTCAATTCAGAAGTTAGTGACTTTGGCACTTTTGAAAAAGAAGGAATCTTATATTTTGTTTCTGCAAGGGCTGAAGCTGTGGCTGAAAAAGACAGGATTTATTCCTGGAACGGTGAACCTTTTCTGGATGTTTATCAAACGGATTCCACAAATATGATAATTTCTCCTGTTTCAGGAGAAATAAATACCAGGTTACACGACGGCCCAATGGTAATTTCTCCCGACGGAAAATCGGCATATTTTAATCGTAATAATTACGTTGGAAATAAAGAAGGCAAACGTGACAAAGAGGCTACCAATAATTTAAAAATCTATAAAGCAACTTTAACCAATAGTACCTGGAGCAATGTTGAAGAATTGCCATTTAACGATAATTCATATTCCGTAGGCCATCCTGCACTTTCCCCTGATGGAACAATACTTTATTTCACTTCAGATATGCCTGGCGGAAATGGGGGAAGCGACCTGTACATGGTCAATATTAATCCGGATGGCACCTATGAATCTCCTCAAAACCTGGGAGAAAAAATTAATACTGAGCGGGAAGAAAGTTTTGCTTTTGTGGATAAAGACAGCACGCTCTATTTCTCCTCTACCGGTCATGCCGGGTTAGGATTAATGGATATCTTCAGAATTGATCTTAAGGATGAAGCAGCAGAAGTAGAAAATCTCGGAGAACCAATAAACAGCAATCTTGATGATTTTGCTTTTTTTAAAATGTCTACTAATAATAGAGGTTATATTTCATCTAATCGTGACGGCAAAAGTGATGATATTTATAGCTTTAATCAGCTTAATCCACTTATTCTGAAAGGCACTGTTACAGATGCTGTAAATGAAAAACCCATAGCAAAGGCTACGGTAAGACTAATGGACAGCACCAATAAACAATTAGCTTTTATGGAAACAGACGAAGATGGTAATTTTATGACACCGATAGACCGGGATGCTACATTTCCGATAGAGGCTAAAGAAATTGAATACCAGACTTTCACCGGGACTGTAGATACACGCAATTCGGATGACAAAGACACTCTTGTCTATAACATTCAACTACAACCGGTAAATGATCTGGAATATCTGGCAGAAATTGATACTATTTATTTTGATTTCGATAAATATAACATCAGGCCCGACGCCGCAAGGGAACTGGATAAATTAGTTGATTTAATGACTAATGAATATCCTGAGATGGTGATTGCCATAGGTGCCCATACCGATAAAAGGGGAACTAATGCATATAATGATATTCTGGCAGAAAGAAGAGCCAGGTCCACCTACGAGTATCTTGTTAATAATGGCATAGATGAAAACCGTATAGAATCTTTTAAAGGTTATGGGGAAAACCAACCCGCCATAGAGTGCGAAAGATGTACAAGGGAGCAGCATCAGCTTAACCGGCGGGCACTTTTTGAAGTGGTTCGCATGGGAGATTAAAAATACATATTCAAATTGTTCTTAAAAGAAGGTTCGGAATCGCTTCCGGACCTTTTTTATTTTTTAAAATGAATCTAACCGAAGAGGAACTTTAAAAAAATTAGTATAAATAGTATAATTGCCAGGCTCAGCCCGGTGATTTTCTTATTTTCCTTATTGTAGAAATCCTTCATTTTCATTAAAATCTTACTAACGTTCCAGTATGAATATAATGAAAAATCAATAACTTATTTTGAATCAAAACATAGTTAATAAGCGCTGAAATAGTAAATGAAAATACTTACCTGGTTATAAAAATATTAGTATAGTAATTTTTCCCTTCGCTATCTTCCTTTACAGATATACCAAAATGAGTATGTTCTCCTTCAATATTCAAGCGATGCCCTTCGCTCTTCGTCCAGGCCTTAACAACTGCATCTGCAGTGTGATATCCAAAAGCTACATTTTCACTCACCTCTCGGGCCCCCACTTTATTTACCAAATTACCGTAACGAACGGGAAAATTATCATGACTTACCTCCCCTTTAGAAATCATATATTCGGTGTGGTTTTCTGCCTCAACAGAAACTTCATGCAGAACATTAAGTTTTCCTAAGCCTAATTTAGTTCGGTAAGCATTGATTCTTTCTAAAATTTCCAGTTCTACCTCAGTATAATTGTAGGAAATTTTATTTTCTGCTACCTGATCGTAGGATTTTACTTCCTCCTCAATACTCTTTTTGCTGCAGGACACTAATGATATAGTACAATATAGTACCATAACAAAACGTAAAGCTCTTTTGAACATAAGTTGTTATTAAGATTTGGGAGGGTTAAAATACATATAAAATCGATAAACAACATTAAAGGAGGTTGATGAAGATCGAAATCATAAAATATTTAACAAATCAATAGGAGAAATCTTACAAATAAATGAATTCAAAGTAGTAATACCTGTAAATATGTAGGAAAGTTAAAGCACTACATGCTTAATCGAAGACAAAAACTTTTCCGTCATCTGACAGCTCTGTTTTTGAAAAAACTTCCGTGGCTTCTTCTTTAAAAAGATTGATATTAGAGTAGCGGGTGGAATAGTGGCCCAGGAGAAGCTTTCCCACTCCAGCTTCTTTGGCTATGGTAGCCGCCTGTTTGGCAGTGGAATGTTTAGTAGGTGCTGCCAGATCTTTCTTGTCTTCAAGAAATGTGGACTCATGATAAAGTACTGTGGTATTTTTAAGTTGCGGTATAATCCCCGGGCTAAATACAGTATCACTACAGTAAGCATAACTCTTAGGCGCAGGAGGATTGGCTGTTACCGCCGCATTTGAGATTAACTCACCATTTTCAGATCTTACATCCTTGCCTTTTTTCAGACTTTTATAGAGGCTGACATCAATGTTGTACTTAACGGCTTTGTCTATTAACAATTTCCTATCTCCCGGTTTTTCTTTAAAAAGAAATCCATTGGTATAGATACGGTGATTAAGCGGTATCGTCTCCACTGTAACTTTATCATCTTCATAGATCAATTCCGGAGATTTACTTTCTAATTCATGAAAATAAAGAGCATAATTGGTCCAGGAATTAGATAACTTCAGCTGTAGTGTTATGATTTCTTTTATTCCTTTTGGGCCATAGACATGAAGTTCTGTTTCCCGGTTAAGCAACCGGAATGTAGATATAAGCCCCACCAGTCCAAAACAATGATCTCCATGAAGATGAGATATAAAAATATGCTGAATTTTAGAGAATTTAATTTTATTCCTCCTCAACTCTACCTGAGTACCTTCAGCACAATCAATTAGAAAAATATGATTTTTAATTTCCAGAACCTGTGAAGTAGGGTTTGTAAAAGATCTGGGCGTGGCTGCATAACAGCCAAGGATGGTAAGTTTCATGAAAAGGAAAAATTTAACCTATTGCATAATATAGAGGATGAAACTTTAAAAGCCCAAATCACGCTCTATCTCTTCCATTTGAACAATATCTTCTGCTTCCGGCAAGGTGGGGGCAACAAATAGTTCATCCGGAATTTTATCGGCATGTAAGGCATTGTTCACAATAACAAAAGATTTTTTATGCTGCCGGTGCGTATTTGATAATTCTAAAAAACCAAGTAAATCCTGCAATTGCAATTCATCATATTTTTTTAAATCTACAATAACATTTTTATCTTCAAAGACTGCATGTTCCCGGGTAAGCACAGATGCAAATTCTGTAAGAGAATCCTGATCATTTTCAATGAGCAGGTACTTATCTTTCTCTGTTGTTTTCATAATTTTTCTTTTTCTAACTTTAAAGTTAACAAAGAAGAAGGAAAGCCTCAGGTATTTATTGTTTTATTTTAGAAGCTAAAAGGTAGATTACTGCCATTCTCACAGCAACTCCGTTTTGAACCTGATCCAGGATAATAGCCTGGTCAGAATCTGCCACATCACTGGTAATTTCCACTCCCCTGTTAATTGGTCCGGGATGCATAATTACAATTTTCCTGTCAAGGCTATCCAGCATTTTCTTGTTCAGACCATATTGCTGGGTATATTCCCTCGTACTGGGAAAATAGCTAATTTCCATTCTCTCATTTTGTACCCGAAGCATGTTGGCCACATCGCACCATTCCAAAGCTTTTTTCATATTAGTCTCTACTTCTACTCCCAGAGATTCGATATGTTTGGGCATTAAAGTTCTTGGGCCGCAAACTTTTACCTGCGCCCCCTGAAGCCTTAAAGCGAAAATATTAGAAAGTGCTACCCGACTATGCAGAATATCACCCACAATAACCACCTTTTTTCCTTTTACCCCACCTAATTTTTCCCTGATGGAATAAGAGTCCAGCAATGCCTGGGTAGGGTGTTCATGAGCCCCGTCCCCTGCATTGATTATCCGGGCATTAACATGTTTAGAAAGGAAAATTCCCGCCCCGGGATTTGGATGCCGCATTACCACCATATCCACTTTCATGGAAAGTATATTATTAACGGTGTCTATAAGTGTTTCTCCTTTTTTTACTGAAGAAGATGCCGCCGAAAAGTTTATTACATCGGCACTCAGGCGTTTCTCTGCAAGTTCAAAGGAAAGCCTGGTACGGGTGCTGTTTTCAAAAAAAAGATTGGCAATGGTTATATCCCGAAGCGAAGGGACTTTTTTGATGGGCCTGTTAATCACTTCTTTAAAATGATCGGCAGTCTTAAAAATAAGTTCAATATCCTGCCTGTTAAGATATTTTATCCCCAATAAGTGATCTACACTTAATTCACTGCTCATTTTCTGCTTATTTTGAAATCAGGTAAACTATATCTTCACCTTCGTTTTCTTTCCAGTTTACTTTTACTTTTTCTTCATTTATGGCATCAACCTGCCTCCCGTTATAATCTGGCTGAATGGGTAAATGCCTGCTAAACCTTCTGTCTATAAGAGTGAGTAATTCAATTTCTCTGGGTCGGCCAAAGGATTGTATTGCGGTTAAAGCACTTCTAATGCTTCTTCCGGTGTAAAGCACATCATCTATAAACACCACCCGTTTATCTTCCACCACAAAATCTATTTTTGTTTTATTTGCTTCAAGAGGTTTATTACTTCTCCTGAAGTCGTCCCGGTAAAAGGTAATATCCAGCTGGCCATTTTTGATATCGCTTATCTGGTATTCTTTTTTTAATATTTTTTCAATTCTCGCGGCAAGATATACTCCACGGGGCTGGATACCAATAAGTATGGTTTCTTTAAAATCGGTATGGTTCTCCACCAGCTGGCAGGCCAAACGATGTAATATGATGTCTATTTCTTTTGAATTCAATAAGACTTTCTGACTCATATTTTCTCTTAAGAATGAAGTAACTAAAACGCAAAAGTAATATTTTTTTCTGCTGAATTCTATGCGATGCTTATAAATTATGAAATGCTTGGTCTGTTCAAAGGATTTTTTATTTTTACCAACAAATTCAGATTCCCCAAATCTAATGTCTGTACCTACTCCCCCACGCCGCAAATCTCCTGCCGCACAACTAAAAGATGAATTGCTGAAAGTAATCAGGGAAAATCCTGATATCTTCAATTTTACCCAAAATGAAGCCAGGGATGGCATTTTGCTGATTGATGCAAATGATTATGCCCAATTCTGGATCAATCCCAATTTATGTTATGCTTTAGGTTTTTCTGAAGAAGACACACGTTCATTTCAGGATTGGCAAAAACATATTTTTCCTGAAGATTTTGAAAAATTTCAGAAACATCTTCAAAATGATGAAAAACAATTTTCTGAACTTCTAAGGTTTGAACATTTTACCGGTTACACCATATGGCTGCAGGGTACCTTTTTACATCTTGAATATGCCGGTTGCGGAAGAGAATTGATTTTAGCCGGCTTTATTGATGTTACCAAATTTAAAAAACCTGAATTACCGCTAATCCAGACTCTGGAGAGGTACGAGCATGTTCTGGAAGGTACAAACATTGGCACCTGGGAGTGGAACATTCAAACGGGGGAAACCATTTTTAACGAACAATGGGCGAATGTTCTTGGCTACAGTCTTAAAGAAATTCAACCTACTTCACCATACACCTGGAAAAGATTTTCGAACCCTGAAGATAAAGAGAAATGTGATGCTTTGCTTAGGGAGCATTTTGCGGGTAAAACAAAAATTTACGAAAGTGAAGCACGCATGCTTAACAAAGCCGGTGAATGGATTTGGGTGCTGGACAAAGGAAAAGTTGTAAGCTGGACTGCCGATGGTAAACCTGAATGGATGACCGGATTTCATGAAGAAATCACTCAGAGAAAAAAGGAATTTGAGAGAAACCGGTTATTTATTGAACAGGCTCCCACTGCAATAGCCATGTTTGACAGCAGTATGAACTACATTGCAGCTTCTCAAAGATGGTTAAAAGATTATAAAATTGGTAAGAGAAATATTATTGGTGAAAACCATTACCAGATTTTTCCCAATATCAGCAAAAAATGGAAACAAATTCACAGGGAATGTCTTAAAGGTGCTGTAAAAAGCAACAACGAAGATTCTTTTATAACCGAAAATGGAGACAAAACCTGGTTAAGCTGGGAAATAAGGCCCTGGTACAACGATGCCGGCCAGGTAGGAGGCCTTTTGATGCACACTGCCGATATTTCAAATCTTAAAATTATAGAGCGGGAAAACCACGAAAAACAGGTATTACTGGAAACAATTTTAAATAGTGTTGATGTAGGTATTGTGGCTTGTGATGAAAATAGAAAACTCACCCTCTTCAACAAAACTACAAAAGAATGGCACGGAATTTCTCCTAAAGAAACTATTCCTTCAAAATACTCAAAAAATTACGGAGTCTATAAAATTGGTGATAAAAGCTCTCCCATGGAAGAGGAAGAAGTTCCATTAGTTAAAGCTCTGAAAAACGGAAAAATAGCAAATGAGGAAATCCTTATCAAACAAAAAAACGGTGATTCAAAAATAGTAAATGTTAATGGATCCCGGTTAACTGATAACAAAGGCAATATTCTTGGTGCGGTAGTAGCCATGCACGATATTACTTCACGGAAACAAACCGAAGAAAAACTAAGAATAAGCGAAGAAGCCTTTCGGGGAAATTTTGAAAATGCTGCGGTGGGAATGGCTATTCTCGACACTAAGGGGCGATGGCTTGAAGTGAACAAAACATTGTGTGACCTTATAGGCTATTCTGAAGAAGAATTTAAACAACTCGACTTTCAGGAAATTACACATCCTGAAGATCTGTATTCCGACCTGCAATTAAGGGAAGAACTTTTAAATAGCAAAAGAGCACATTATCAATGGGAAAAAAGATATTTCCATAGAAACGGTAATATTCTCTATGTTATGCTTTCTGTTTCACTGGTACGCGACAAAAATGAAAATCCGCTTTACTTTATTTCACAAATAATAGATGTAACCGGAAAGAAAGTAGCAGAAAGAAAACTAAAGGAAGCCATTGCACAGCTTGAAGGAATTTTAGAAGCCAGTACACAGGTAAGTGTTATAAGTACCAATCCCGGCGGAATTATTACCAATTTCAACAAAGGTGCTGAAAACCTGCTTGGTTACTCCAGACAGGATTTAATTGGAAAGGCTTCTCCCCTGCTCTTGCATTTACCGCTGGAACTAAAGCTTAGAAAAAAGGAACTGGAGCAAACCGGCCACCTGGCTCCTAAAGATTTTAATATTCTTTCTGCAATAGCCGAAAGTGGAAAACACGACACGCGGGAATGGACTTACATTAGGAAAGATGGCAGTCAATTTCCCGTACAACTTACTATGACTGCAATAAAGAGCAGCAAAGAGGTAATTGGATATTTAGGTGTGGCTACGAATATTAGTAAAATAAAAAACGTTGAAAAGGAAATAAAATCTCTTTTGGAGGTCACCAAAGAACAAAATCAGCGCCTGAAAAATTTTGCTCATATTGTTTCCCACAATTTGCGTTCCCACTCGGGAAACTTAAAAATGTTGTTGCAGTTATATAATCAGGAGCAACCTGAGGCAACTGAAAATGAGATATTTCAATTATTGGGAACCGCTTCAGAAAATCTTGAAGAAACAATTTCTCATCTAAATGAAGTGGTACTCATCAACACCAAAACTTCAGAAAACCTTATCCAGGTTAATTTAAGAGAAGCGGTTAATAAAGCTTTACGCAGTGTTTCCGCACTTGCAAAAGAAGTAGATATCGAGATCAAAAACGAAGTAGATGCTGAATTTAATGTTGTTGCAATTCCGGCTTATATGGAAAGTATCCTTCTTAATTTCCTGACCAACGGGATAAAATACAGGTCAGATGAAAGACAAAGTTACATTAAACTCTCTGCCATAAGAAATGAAAATTTTATTATTCTGAACATTTCAGATAACGGCCTGGGAATAGACCTCAAAAAGTATGGCACTAAAATATTTGGAATGTATAAAACCTTCCACCGCCATAAAGAAGCGAGGGGAATCGGCTTGTTTATTACTAAAAATCAGGTTGAGGCCATTGGCGGGAAAATTGAAGTACAAAGCGAAGTGGGGAAAGGAACAACTTTTAAACTATTTTTAAAACATTAGAAATTAATCTTGCCTTATCACGATCCAATTGATATTTTGTGCAGGGATTTTTTGAAGACTGGCTAATTATATTAAGCCTTATAGTTTTTACATATTCAGGGAAATATAAGTGCTTAGTTAAACGGAGCTTGCTGAAAAAATCTTAGCCAATTAATTCTGATCCGGCAGATAACCAATTTTTATCTGAATAACACGCAACCTTTTAACAATTTCATCATCTTCTAATACACTATTAGATCAAAATGATGAAAAATCCATTCATATTATTATTGTTATTAACTTTTATTTCATGTGGAGACGAAGAGGAAGAAGTGTTAATTGCCAGCTTAAGCCTTACCCGCTTTCCTCAGAAATGGGAATTAGTAATGATGACCGGAAGTCTTCAAGATTCTCAAACAAGAGGAGATAAAATGGCCTGGCAGGAAAATTATATTTTTTATGCAGATGGTGCTTTTAAAAAAACCAGGGAAAGAAATAATGAAGTAAAGGAAGCATCAGGAACCTATAGTATTTCTGAACAGGAAAATAATTCCAACCATATTCTCTATCATCTGGTTTATAATCGCGAAAATGGCCTTATAGGAAGCTGTTCCGGGAAACCTGAAGAATATCTGCATCTTGATCTTGAAAGCCAGACTTTGTTGAGCGACTGGCAAATTTGCGATGGCCCCGGCTTGTATTATGAACAGGTAACTATAGAGAAAGAATAGTTTAAAAATAAAAAAGCTCCCCGGTTTCCCGGAGAGCTTTTTATGTTTATAAAAATGAGGATTATTTTCCTTCCATTTTATCTTTCAATGCCTGAAGATCGGCATTCATATCACCAATAGTGGTTTTATCATTGTTTTGAGCAGCGGCTTTTTTAGCGGCCTGCTTAACAATTTTCTGCTCTTCTTCTCTGTGAACAGCAGTGTGAGATGCTACCACTCTCTTGAATTCTTTATTGAATTCAATGATCTGGAATTCTGCAGATTCCCCTTTCTTCAGTTTGTTTCCGTCTTCTTTTTCAAGATGTCTCTGTGGAACAAATGCGGTAATATCTTCATTAAAGTCGATAGTAGCACCTTTGTCTACGATTTCAGAAATTTCAGCAGTATGAGTAGTTCCTACGGCAAATTCTGCTTCGTATTTATCCCAAGGATTGCTCTCGATTTGTTTGTGACCTAAACTTAGTTTACGTCCTTCAACATCAAGTTCCAATACAACCACTTCCAAAGTATCACCTACATTGGTGAATTCTGATGGATGCTTGATTTTCTTGGTCCATGAAAGATCAGAGATATAAATCAATCCGTCGATTCCTTCTTCAAGCTCTACGAACACACCAAAGTTGGTGAAGTTACGTACGATACCTGAATGTCTTGAACCTACAGGATATTTAGAAGTAATATCTGTCCATGGGTCTGGAGTCAATTGCTTGATACCAAGAGACATTTTACGGTCTTCCCTGTCTAAAGTAAGGATTTGCGCTTCAACTTCGTCTCCAACATTTACAAAATCCTGAGCAGATCTCAAATGAGTGCTCCATGACATTTCAGAAACGTGGATAAGACCTTCAACACCTTCAGCAACTTCGATAAATGCACCATAATCTGCGATTACAACTACTTTACCTTTTACATTATCTCCAACTTTAAGCTCATTGTCAAGCGCTTCCCAAGGATGCTGACTCAACTGCTTAAGACCTAACTGGATTCTTGTCTTAGCTTCATCAAAGTCAAGAATTACCACATTAAGTTTCTGATCTAGCTCAACAATCTCGTTTGGATGGTTGATTCTTGACCAGCTAAGATCTGTAATATGCACAAGTCCGTCAACACCTCCAAGGTCAACAAACACACCATAAGAAGTGATGTTTTTAACAGTACCTTCAAGTACCTGACCTTTTTCAAGCTGACCGATGATTTCTTTCTTCTGCTCTTCAATATCGGCTTCGATAAGCGCTTTATGAGAAACAACAACGTTTTTGAATTCGTGGTTGATTTTTACAACCTTAAATTCCATTGTTTTTCCTACATAAGCATCGTAGTCACGAATTGGTTTTACGTCTATTTGAGAACCTGGCAAGAACGCCTCAATTCCAAATACGTCTACAATCATACCACCTTTGGTACGACATTTTACAAATCCGTTTACGATTAGACCTTCGTCATGCGCTTTGTTTACGCGCTCCCAAGCCTTGATTACACGGGCTTTACGGTGAGAAAGGATTAATTGGCCTGTAGCGTCTTCACGAACATCAATTAAAACCTCTACCGCATCTCCTTCTTTAAGGTCTGGATTGTAACGGAATTCATTTAAAGAAATAACCCCTTCACTTTTCGCGTTGATATCGATAATCGCGTCACGATCTGTAATATTAATCACAGTTCCCGTAACAACCTCATCATTTAAAGTATCTACGAAATTCTCTTCTACCAGTTTTTCGAATTCTTCCAGCTTCTGGTCATCAATTGGGTCTATCCCCTCTTCATAATTGTGCCAGTTGAATTCTTTTAGGAATTGCTCAGGATCCTGTTGTTGCTCTACAGCTTCAGGTTGTGAATCTGTAGCCATTCCAGCTACTTCCTGAACTTCAGGTGTGTTTGATTCTTCCTGAGTTTCTTGATTTTTTGTTTCTTCAGCCATTGCTGATTAAAATATTTGTATCCCGTGTTTCTTCGGAAGAAGTCCTGCAATTAAAAATACACAGAAGTGATTATAGTATTTGATTATCAATCCCTTTTGTTCTTCCGGATAATTGCCAAAAAGGAGTGCAAAAATACAACTTAATTTATTAATATCAAACCACTGAAGTTGACATTTAAACCTCTTTTGAAAAGTCTGGTTTTTTGAAAGCCAGGTGGAAAACCAGAATTAACAGGGAATATATAAGACCAATGCCGGCAACTCCTGTCCACCCATACATTTCCCAGGCATAAGCCCCTGAAATTGTTCCCGCCGCTCCTCCAATAAAATATCCCACCATATAAATGGTATTAATTCTATTACGAGCTTCAGGATGTTTGGAAAAAATGATATTTTGGTTGGTAATGTGCAGGGATTGCAGCCCCATATCAATTAATAAAACACCCAGCATTAGGCCCCACAATGAGCTGCCTGAAATCCCAAATATCATCCAGGAGCCAATCATTAGAAGGGTGGCCATGGTAATAAGCTTGTTCCTGTTTATTTTATCGCTTAATGTTCCTGCCCAGGTAGCTGCAAGTGCACCTCCTATTCCCAGTAACCCAAAGGCTCCTGCCATCCCACTGCCATAATTAAAGGATTCTTCCATTAGGAAAACCAAAGTAGTCCAAAAGGCGCTAAAACCGGCAAACCCAAGGCCACCGCGAACTGCTGCCAACCTAACATCACTTTCGGTTTTAAAATAACGGGCCATAGATTTCATTAGGGCAGTGTAAGAACCTTTAAAATCGGGTTGTAATTCGGGCAGTTTCCACTTCAGTAACAGCCAATAAATAAGCATTAGGCCTGTGGCTATTACATACATGATGCGCCAGCCAAAATATTCCCCAATCATCCCGCTTAAAAACCTGCTTCCTAAAATACCAATTAACAGGCCGCTCATCACTATCCCTATAGCCCTTCCCCTTTGTTTATCATCTGCCAATTGTGCCGCCATGGGAACAAAAAGCTGCGGTACTACCGAGGAAAAGCCGATAAAAAAACTGGCAATTCCCAGCATGAGTAATGAAGGTGCCACCGCCGCGGTTAACAATGAAGTTATAATTGCAACAAAATCTATCAGGATCATTTTCTTCCGCGGAAATTTATCTCCCAATGGAACAATAAATAATAAACCGAAAGCATAACCCAGCTGCGTGAAAAGCGGAATATTGCTCACTTCAGATTCCGACACCTTAAATGTTTCGGCAATTAAATTAAGCAAAGGCTGGTTATAATAGTTGTTGGCTACCACCAATCCTGCTCCGGCTGCCATAAGGTACAACACCGCATTGGAAAGTCTATTTTCTTCCATTCCTGGCAAATTGCTACTCTTGTGCCGCCGCAATTTTATCTTTGGCAAGTTTTACAATTTTTTCAAACTGTTCTTCCAGAGTTAATTTAGAATTGTCAATTTCTATAGCATCTTCAGCCATAATAAGAGGAGAGTCTTCACGGGTGGAATCCATATAATCCCGTTCTTTTACATTTTTAAGTACCTCATCAAATTCAACATTCTCCCCCCGCTCACACAATTCTTTATATCTTCTTTCTGCACGGGTTTCGGTAGAAGCGGTCATAAATAATTTTAAATCGGCATCAGGAAATACCACGGTTCCAATATCACGGCCATCCATTACCACACCTTTATCTTTCCCCATTTCCTGCTGTTGTTTTACCAGCATCTCCCTTACTTTAGAAACGGTTGCCACTTTGCTAACATTATTGGAAACCTCCATAAGCCTGATTTCCTTTTCAACATTTTCTTTATTCATATAGATTTCACCATAGCCAAGCTTTTCATCAAAAACAAATCTTAGGTTAATAAATGGTAAATGCCGTAGAATGGCTTCTTCATCAAATTTAGATTCGGTCACAAAAAGATGGCGCATTACATATAATGTAACTGCGCGATACATGGCACCGGTATCAACATATATATAACCTAATTCTTTAGCTAATTGTTTCGCAATAGTGCTTTTTCCTGTTGAAGAAAAGCCATCTATGGCAATGGTTATTTTATTACTCATAAATTCATATTATAAATGAATGCACAAAAATAAGGAATTAAAAGAGCAAGGAAATTTTAAGCTGAATAAATTAGCTTCCTGTTTTAGCAATCCTGTCCTTCTCTTTTTTAAACTGGAAAAAATAATACAAAGAAGCCCTGCATCTTTACAATACAGGGCCTTTATGCATATTTAAGACAGTTTACAGGTTTTTTGCATTGGTAACCTTTTGCCGCGTAATCGCAATATCTATTACTTCACTCATTTCATTTACATAATGAAATTTAAGACCCTTTAGATATTCGTCCTTAATTTCTTTCACGTCCCGCTCATTCTCCTTACATAAAATTAGCTCTTTGATTTTTGCTCTTTTCGCCGCCAGTATCTTTTCCTTAATTCCTCCTACGGGAAGAACTTTTCCACGCAATGTAATCTCCCCCGTCATGGCAATGCTCTTCTTTACCTTTTTCTGAGAAAACAGGGAAACTAAAGAAGTTAGCATGGTAATTCCGGCACTTGGACCATCCTTTGGTGTTGCTCCTTCCGGCACGTGAATATGAACATTATACTGATCAAAAATTGATGGAATAATTCCCAGCTGTTCAGCATTGGCTTTAATGTATTCCATGGCAATAGTTGCCGACTCCTTCATAACCTTTCCAAGGTTTCCGGTAATATTCAGATTGCCTTTTCCTTTAGAAAGAATAGATTCAATAAAAAGTATATCTCCGCCAACCTGGGTCCAGGCGAGACCTGTTACCACTCCGGCAACATCGTTATTTTCATATTTATCACGCTCCAGTTTAGGGCTGCCCAATACCTCAATAACATCTTCCTGCTTCACCTTTTTGTTATACTCCTCTTCCATTGCTATACTTTTGGCAGCATACCTTACCATTTTGGCAATTTGCTTTTCCAAACCTCTAACACCAGATTCCCGGGTATAACCTTCAACTATTTTTTCCAGTTCGGGCTTACCAATTTTAATATCTTCCTTGGTCATACCATGTTCATCCAACTGCTTGGGCAGTAGGTGCCTTTTGGCAATTTCCACCTTCTCTTCAATAGTATAGCCAGTTACATTAATAATTTCCATACGGTCACGTAGGGCAGGCTGAATTGTTTGCAGCGTATTGCTGGTTGCAATAAACATTACCTTGGAAAGGTCAAAGCCCATCTCAAGGAAATTATCATGGAAATCGCTATTTTGCTCAGGGTCCAGAACCTCCAGTAAGGCTGAAGAGGGATCCCCGGCATTTCCTATGCTAAGTTTGTCAATTTCATCCAGAACAAAAACAGGATTACTGGTTCCGGCCTTTTTCAAACTCTGAATAATTCTACCGGGCATAGCGCCAATGTATGTCTTACGGTGTCCTCTTATCTCAGCTTCATCCCGTAAACCACCAAGGGAAATTCTTACATACTCCCTCCCCAGGGCTTCCGCGATAGATTTTCCAAGAGAGGTTTTACCAACTCCCGGAGGACCGTAAAGACATAAAATTGGAGATTTCATATCATTACGCAGTTTTAAAACTGCCAGATATTCAATTATCCTTCTTTTTACGTCGTCTAGCCCGTAATGATCACGATCAAGTATTTTCTTTGCTCTTTTTAAATCGAATTTATCTTCGCTGAATTCATTCCAGGGCAAATCCAGGTATAAATCCAGGTAATTCCGCTGAATGGAATATTCCGCCACCTGCGGATTCATACGTTGCATTTTGGAAAGTTCCTTCTCAAAATGCGTCTGCACATCTTCATTCCATGTTTTTTCCTTCGCACGAATGCGCATTTCCTCTATTTCATCTTCATGAGAAACCCCGCCAAGTTCTTCCTGAATAGTTTTCATTTGCTGATGAAGGAAATACTCGCGCTGCTGCTGACTCATATCGCTCTGCACCTTACTTTGAATATCATTTTTGAGTTCCAGTTTCTGGAATTCAACATTCATATATCTAAGGGTAGCAAGCGCACGCTCTTTAAGATCGTTTGTCTCCAGCAATTTTTGCTTTTCCTCTACGGAAAGGTTCATATTGGAAGAAACAAAATTGATAAGAAATGAAGAACTTTCAATATTCTTAATCGCGAAAGAAGCTTCTGAAGGAATATTTGGACTGCCTTTTACAATCTGAAGGGCAAGTTCCTTAATAGAATCGGTAATTGCTGAAAATTCCTCATTATCCTTTGCAGGTCGTGCCTCCGGCACTTCTTCAATACTTGCCTTAAGATATGGCTCCTCACTAACTATTTCAGAAATCTTAAAGCGCTTCTTTCCCTGTATTATCACGGTGGTATTACCATCGGGCATTTTAAGCACCCTAAGAATCCTGGCCACTACACCAATACGATTGATATCCTTAACAGAAGGATTTTCTACTTCTTCATCCTTCTGGGAAACAACTCCTATAATTTTATTTCCATTATTGGCTTCATTAATTAATTTTATAGATGTATCCCTTCCCGCAGTAATTGGTATTACCACTCCCGGAAACAAAACAGTATTCCTTAAGGGCAATATTGGCAAAGATTCAGGAAGATCTTCCCGGTTTATTTCTTCTTCATCTTCAGGAGTCATCAAAGGTATAAGTTCCGCATCTTCGTCTATACCCTGTAATGACAAGTTGTCAAGATTATTAAATTTTGTTTTAGCCATAGTTTATTTTAGGTCAAACTGTCACCACAGTTTGAATTTTTATTTCATCTTTGTTTTGCCCCCAACCCTTTATTAGCGGGCAATTAGCAAAGGGGACAACAAGTTTATAACAATTATTCAATTCTTATGCCATGCTTTTCTGAAAAGAATTTTTCTCCTAAGTGTAACAATTTGAAATCACCACTATCTTTATAAATAGATAACAAGAATTTTTGACACCAACCATCACACATATTAACAATCTTGTTTCCGCTTGCCGTAAAGGTGACCAGCGTGCACAAATGGAGATTTACGATCGCTATTATAAAGCAATGTATAACACCGCACTGCGAATAGTAAAACATTCGGCTGAAGCCGAAGACATTATGCAGGAGGCTTTCCTGAACGCCTTTACTAAAATTGACAGTTTTAAGGGAGAATCCACTTTTGGAGCCTGGTTAAAAAGAATTGTGGTTAATAAGTGCGTAAATGTTTATAACAGGAAAATGAAATATGAAGAAGTGGCTTACAATGATGAACTTAAAAATAAAATGGATGATTCAGACGGCTACATTATAGATAAAGAGCATACCAGCGAAAAAGTACGATTGCTGCTCACAAAGCTAGATACCCTGAAGGAAAATTACAGGATGTGCCTTACGTTGTATTTAATTGAAGGTTATGACTATGAAGAGATTTGTAAAATTATGAATATAAGTTATGCTAACTGCAGGACTACAATTTCACGCGCTAAAGAAAGTCTCCGTAAAAAATTGACAAATGATGAAGAATGATAATATAGAAGATCTGTTCAGAGGTATAAACCTGGATCATTCGGAACCTAAAGAAGGCCACAGAGAACGATTCCTGGAGAAGCTTAATTCTGGCAACGCTTCAGCTAAACAGAAAACAAAAGTAAGAAGCCTTTGGGCTCCTTTTATTGGAGTTGCGGCAGCCCTTGCACTTGTATTCTTTCTGGCTGGAAATATTCTTAATTCCGGAGCATTGGATAAATCCGGAGAGCTGGCCAGTGTTTCTCCTGAAATGAAACAGACCCAGGAGTTTTATACCTCTTTAATTGAAAATGAGCTGAAGGAAATCCAGGAAATCAATTCCCCTGAAACCAGCGCCATTGTAAAAGATGCACTAAAACAAATGGAAAAACTGGACGCCGAATATGAAAAACTTAAAACAGATCTTTTAAACAGCGGAAAGGATAACAGGGTAATCCATGCCATGATCAACAATTTCCAGCAGCGTATAGATTTATTAAACAACGTTTTATCCCAAATTGAAGAAATTAGATCAATCAAAAATCAAAATCATGAAAACAACATTATATAAACTGTTTTTTCTGGCTATTATCGCTCCCAGCCTTGCTTTCTCCAATAATGAATTTAAAGATAAGCATACCGAAAAGAAAAAGATTTCGAAGGAATTTAAGGTTTCGGCAACATCAAGCCTTATGATAGATAATAGTTACGGTAATATAGATATTTCAACCTGGGACGAAAACCGCGTGGTTATTGAAGTATTTATTGAGACCAACGGGAATGATGAAGAAGCAGTGAAAAGAAAGCTGAATAACATTAATATCGAATTTAGCCAGTCCTCGGCTGGAGTGAGTGCCAAAACGCATTTTTCAAAGGAAGATCAATCCTGGTGGAATCAGTTATTTGGGAGCAGCAATAATGTAAATATGCAGATAAATTATGTTATAAAAGCCCCTGCACGAAATAATGTAAATCTAAGCAATGATTACGGTGGAATTTACCTGGACCGCCTCCTGGGAAACTCGAAAATTTCCTGTGACTACGGAAAAATAGACATAGGTGAATTAAGAGGGAATTCCAATGATATCAATTTTGATTACACCAGAAACAGCCACATTGGCTATGTAAAAAATGCCGAAATAAATGCGGATTATTCAGATTATGTAATAGAGGAAGCCGGTAAGCTTAACATTAATGCCGATTATACCAGCTCTAACATTTTAAAAGTTGAAGATGCCACTTTTAATTGCGACTACGGCAGCATTAGCATTGAAAAAGTAAGAAGGCTCAAAGGAAACGGTGATTATTTAACCACTAAAATCGGCAGGGTTTTTACATCGGTAATACTGGATCTGGATTATGGCTCTGCTTCCATAGAAAAACTGGTGAAAGGCATGAAAGAAGTTAAAATAGAAAGTGATTACACCGGCATAAAAATCGGGTATGATGAGGCACAGCCTTTCAGTTTTAATATTACCACCTCTTATGGGGATGTGAATGGCGTGAATGATTTTGAAGTGAGTAAAAGACACGAATCCGGAACCAGGAAAACCTATCAGGGGTATCATTTATCAGTCAGCAGTGGAAATCATGTAAATATAAGTACCAGCTATGGAAGTGTCTCTTTTAGAAAACAATAAATCAACATTAATCATCAATCAAATATTACAATTATGAAAACAATTTTAATTTTAGCAACTATTTTTCTAGGTTTTACTTCAGCAAACGCACAATGGTGGGGAAATGAAAAAATAAAAGGAAACGGGAAAATGGTAACTAAAGAGCGTTCCACTTCAGAATATGATGAAGTACAACTGGTAGGCTCCATGAATGTAGAGCTGGTAGGCTCCATGAATGTAGAGCTGGTAAGTGGCCGCGAGGGAAAACTTACAGTGGAAGCCGAGAGCAATCTTCAGGAATATATTCTTACCGAAGTACAGGGGGGAAAATTAAAAATTTCAGTAGAAGAAGGAATTGACCTGCGGCCTTCGGGAAACAATGAGATTAAAATTACCGTACCTTTTGAAGACCTGGAAGAAGTTTCACTCACAGGGTCTGGCGATATGTGGAATTCAGATAAGATTATCGCTTCAAATTTTAGCACTTCTTTAACCGGCTCTGGAGATATGAACCTTAACCTGGAGGTACGGGGTTTAAAAGGCAGCGTAACCGGCTCCGGTGACATTGTGTTAAAAGGAACCGCAAATCACTTTAAGTGCAAAGTTACCGGTTCGGGAGATTTTGAAGCTTATGAGCTTCGTGCCAACACAGTAGAAGCTGTAGTTTCTGGCTCCGGCGACCTTATGGTATACGCTTCAGAAAAGTTAACCGCAAGAGTTTCCGGCTCCGGAGATATCACTTATAAAGGGAATCCGGCGAAAGAAGATTTTAAAGTTTCCGGCTCGGGGAGTGTTTCTTCAAATTAGCAAATTATCAATGCGAGTGCAGTAAACGGGGCGAAGCAATCTCAACAATCAACAACAGATTGCTTCAGCTTTCGCTCCGTAAAGGACAATTTCAGCCGGCGCTTCACATTAACTATGTTAATGTAATTGCAAACTACATGAAACGGAGCGTGGCAATTTTTTCATAGAGATGATTCCTTTAATTTCTCAGGATTTTGCCGGCTATTCCAAAAACTTAGAAGTACTATACGATTTATTTCTATTTTTTATAATATGAGGTAATCACGAACAATTTTGACTCTTACGTTCTGGTGATCTGTAAGTTTACCAATTTCAGGATAAAGGGCAATTAATTTTACCGCTTCAACAAAAAGCTGATTTAATTTTCTACTGTATCGTCTGGACCTATTTCTTTTGTTTCAATATTCAAGAATATCTTTTCTGTTCTCCTGAGCATATTTTGACCAAATTACCCGTTTAGCCATTTCTCGATTTCCTGATTGGCCTGTTCATTGGTCAAATATTCACCGTTTTGAATTTGTTCTGATGATTTCTCTATTGCTGATTTTTGTTCCTCACACAATTCATAAACATTTTCTGTCTTGTTTTCTTTATGCAAGAACTGATATAATTCTTCCAACAGCTCCTCATTTTTTGAGAGCTGGATTTCATTAATTAATTTTTCCCTGATCGCCATTGTACCAAAATGTTATTATCACTAATATAAGAATTCCGTTATTAAGTTTACCGAGTATCTCTTCATTTTTACAGAGAGACGAAATGATAACCTCAACGGCATTGTTAGCGGCGAAGTAATCTCATCCGGCGACATTCATATTGCTTCATTTTTAGTTTCTTTCTTCGGAACCCTTAGCAACAAGATGACCCCGGCTATAAAAAACACCACTAGGAATAGAATAGAATTTCTTACGCTGCCGGTGATTTCGGCAACTATCCCGTAAAGGAACATTCCGATAACAATTCCAATTTTTTCAGAAACATCATAAAAACTGAAGTAACTGGCAGTATCTATGGCATTTTTTGGCAGCATTTTAGAATAGGTAGAACGTGACAGGGATTGAATTCCACCCATCACCAAACCAACCGAGGCAGCTGCAAAATAAAACTGAAGCGGGGAGACTATATAATAAGCATACCCGCAAATGGCTATCCAGATAAGGTTTATATAGATCAAGGTTTTTATGTTCCCTATTCTTATCGCCAGCCTGGAGGTTAAAGTAGCTCCAATAACAGCCACCAATTGAATAAGCAAAATACTAACAATTAATCCCGTAGTGGGATCCTGATCTCCCCAATCCAACTCTTCAATTCCAAAATAAGTGGCGATAAGCATAATTGTTTGCACCGCCATACTGTAAACAAAAAAAGCAATCAGGTAGCGGTAAAGCTGCACATTATGCTTCAGCGAATACCAGATTTTTTTCAATTCTTTAAATCCGTTAAAAAGGACATTTCGTGTGAGCGGGGCTTTTTTATTTCCCTTCGGAAGGTAATAATAGGTGTACTGACTAAATATAATCCACCAGACTCCCGTAAGCACAAAAGACAGACGCGTAGGCAAAGCTTCACTTTCAAACCCAAACCAGTCATATTTCAATATCATAATAAGGCAGAGCAAAAGCAGAATTACACTTCCAATATAGCCCATGGAAAACCCCCTGGCACTAACTTTATCCTGCTGATTGGGATAAGCAATATCCGGAAGATAAGAATTGTAAAAAACCAGACTTGCCCAAAATCCAATAAGCGCCAGGAAATAAGCAAGCAAGCCAAACCATAGGTATTCCAGGTTAAACCAGAATAAAGCAATACACGAGCAGGCACCAAGATAACAGAAAAATTTAAGAAAATTCTTTTTGTTCCCCACGTAATCGGAAATTCCGGATAGAAAAGGACTTAAAACAGAAACCACCAGAAAAGCAGCGGCAGTTACATAACTTATAAGGCTATCATTATTAAAACTAATTCCCAGGAAACTTATTTTGTCGCTAACAATTCGTCCATCAGCATTTTTTACGATGGTAAGCGCTCCATAAAAAATGGGGAAAATAGCCGAAGATATTACGAGACTATAGACAGAATTTGCCCAATCATAGAAAGCCCAGGCATTTAAAAGCTTCTTGCTGCCCTTAGGAAGATGTTTCATAAGGCTAAAAATAGAAAAAGCTGCCGTAAAAGGCAGCTTTTCAATATTAAAACAATTTAATAATTAGATATTAAAAGGAAGTTACCCCATATTTTTTTGCTTCTGCTTTGGCTTCAGGTGCCCATGCAGTAAGATTTTCAATTCTTGACTGATTGGAAGGGTGCGTACTAAGAAATTCCGGCGGAGCCTGACCACTACTTTGCGCTGCCATTCTCCTCCATAAATCGGCAGCCTCATCAGGATCATAACCCGCAATTGCCATAAGAGTTAAGCCAATCCTGTCGGCTTCGGCCTCATGGCCACGGCTAAAAGGAAGCATTACCCCCACCTGTGAACCAAGCCCGTATGCCTGTGCGAAAATCTGCTGCGTTTGAGTACTTTTGCCGCTTAAAGCAACAGAACCCGCTACCGCTCCTAATTGTTGTAACTGGGCAGCACTCATTCTTTGTGCACCATGATCAGCCAGAGCATGGGCAATTTCATGAGCCATAACTACCGCAAGTCCTGTTCTGGTTTCGGTAACATCCAGGATGCCAGTGTACACCACTACTTTACCCCCCGGCATCGCGAAGGCATTTACCTGGTCATCTCTTACAAGGCTAAATTCCCATTGAAAGTCCTGCATAAAACCCTGATAGCCGTTCGCGTTTAAATATCTTTCGGCTGCAGTAACTATTTCCTGTCCTACATTTTTAACCATTTGGGCCTGTTGAGTGTTTCGTAATACTTCGGCTGAATCCAGAAACTGATTATATTGCTCAAAAGAGGATGGAAACAACTGGTCGTTAGAAACAAAATTGAGATTTCTCTCTCCCGTAAATGGATTGGTTTTACAAGCCACTATCATTAGCAGCATTGCACTTATTGTAACAAGTATTGGTTTGATTCTCATAATTTGGAATTTATTTTTGTTAAAATTACAAAAGCAGCAACTTCTTCCTGAGGGGTTTAAGTAGGATTTAACAAATACCAGCATTCAATAATAATACCAGAAGCCCTACTCAATCTTCTTCATAATAAAAAGAAGAACAATTGGTTAATTACTCAACAGCGCGTTTTAACCCATTATTTTTTTTGAACAATATTTCTACTTTTCCAAAAACCCTGACAAATAGCATCGTAAAAAACTGAAAAACAGCAATATCAAACTTTACCATCGTTAATCTGTAAGATCCCTGATCTTATTAACAGAATCACAACGTTCATCGCGGTATAATCTTTGTACTTTAAATATTAAAAACTATGAGAAAGTTTATATTCTTACTCCTTGCAACGCTAATGATGAGTTGTAACGGAAATGCCCAGAAGAAGAAATCTTCAGAAAATTTTGAAATCAGCAAATCAGAAAAAGAATGGAAACAGGAATTGACCAGTGCTGAATTTCAGGTTTTAAGAAAAGCTGCAACAGAGCCTGCTTTTTCAAGTGATTTAAATAAAATTAAAGAACCGGGCACTTTCGTATGTGCTGCCTGCGGAAACGAGCTTTATAAAACTGAATATAAATTTATGAGCGGTACGGGATGGCCAAGTTTTGACCGCCCTATAGAGGGAGGTGTATCTTTAGGTCGTGACTCCAAGCTTGGTTATACCAGGGATGAAGTACATTGCGCCAAATGCGGAGGCCACCTTGGCCACGTTTTTGATGACGGACCAAGAGAAACTACCGGAAAAAGATACTGTATGAACGGAGTGGCCATGGATTTTGTACCCGCTAAAAATCAATAAAAAATGAAAAAATACGCTATAGAAAAACCAGAAGAAAAATGGAAAGAGCAACTTTCCGAAGAACAATATCGTGTGTTACGTGAAAAAGGGACTGAAGCCCCACACAGTGGTAAATACAATCTTCATTTTGAAGAAGGGGAATATCGCTGCGCGGCCTGTAATACTAAACTGTTTGAAAGTGATGCCAAGTTTGAAAGTGGCTGTGGCTGGCCAAGTTTTGATGAAGCCATTGAAGGTAAAGTGGAATACGTACAGGACAAAAGTTTTGGTATGATTAGAACAGAAATTCTATGTGCTAACTGTGGCAGCCATTTAGGACATGTTTTTGATGACGGCCCTACCGATACAGGGCAACGATATTGCGTAAATTCGGCAAGTATTGAATTTGATAAATAATTTAACACCTATAACTATGAGAAAAATATTATCAATTTTATTCCTGAGCAGCTTTTTATTTGTTTCATGCTCAGATGATGGAGAAGTAGGACCGCGAGGACCGGAAGGGCCTGCAGGCGAAGATGGATTGGATGGCTTAGGTTATACTTTTGAAGAGACAGTTAATTTCGATTATCTGGAAGATATAAATCGTTTTTATGTAGAGATAGATATTTCAGAAGATGTAGAGACTATAAATCCTGATGCAGATGCTGTTTTGGTGTACAGGCTGGAAATACTTGAAGATGAAAATGGAGGTGATTTAGATGGCTGGAGTTTAATTCCACAAAACTTCTTTCTGGAAGAAGGAACTATTCAGTATGTTTATAACCATACAGTGGGAGATGTTGGAATTTATATTGAGGGGAATTACGATCTAAGTAATCTTGATTCCGGTTACACAGAAGGACAAACTTTCAGAATCGTAGTTGTGCCATCAGATACCTTTGCTTCTTCAGAAGTAGACCCAGAGAATATGGAAGCTGTTTTAAAAGCTTTTAGATTAGAGCCTGAAAAATAAATCTGGCTTGGCTATAATATGATAAGGACCTATTTTAATAATAGGTCCTTTTTTACTTTCTATTCTGAACAAGAAGAACAGGAATAATTCAATAGGAAATTTTATGATAGCCCTTCCTTAGCTAAAGTCATCATTACTTATGTTGCTGAAGGAAACCCAGGCCATATTCCTTTTAGTTTAAGCTATAATTACTTAAATTCGCAACTTCTAAACCCTCACTAAAAATTACTAAAATGAGTAAATACGATGTCATAATTTTAGGTAGTGGCCCGGGAGGTTACGTAACCGCAATTCGCTCTTCGCAATTAGGTTTTAAAACAGCTATTATTGAAAAAGAAAACCTTGGTGGTGTCTGCCTTAACTGGGGCTGTATCCCAACAAAGGCACTTCTTAAAAGCGCTGAAGTGTTTGATTATCTTAAGCACGCTGATGATTACGGTCTAAAATTGGAAAATGCCGACAAAGATTTTGGTGCTGTAGTTAAAAGAAGTCGTGATGTGGCAAACGGCATGAGTAAGGGAGTACAATTCCTTATGAAAAAGAATAAAATTGACGTTATTGAGGGCTTTGGAAAACTGAAGAAAGGTAAAAAAGTTGCCGTAACAGGAAAAGATGATAAGACCAAAGAATACGAGGCCGATCATATTATTGTTGCTACCGGCGCACGTTCCCGGGAATTGCCAAATCTAAAGCAGGACGGGAAAAAAGTAATTGGTTATCGTGAAGCAATGTCTTTGGAGACCCAACCAAAATCTATGATAGTGGTAGGTTCTGGTGCTATTGGGGTTGAATTTGCCCACTTCTATAATTCTATGGGGACCGAAGTTACTGTTGTGGAATTTCTGCCAAATCTTGTTCCCCTGGAAGATGAAGAAGTTTCCAAGCAGTTTGAAAGAAGCGTGAAAAAAGCTGGAATTAAGGTCATGACTAATTCTTCTGTGGAAAGTGTGGATACCTCCGGAAAAACAGTTAAAGCTAAAGTGAAAACCAAAAAAGGTGAAGAAACACTTGAAGCCGATGTTGTTCTTTCTGCAGTTGGAATTAAAACAAATATCGAAAATATTGGTCTTGAGGAGCTGGGAATCAAAACCGAAAAAGATAAGATTGTAGTAGACGATTTTTACAAGACCAATGCTGATGGTGTTTATGCCATTGGAGATGTAGTGCATGGCCCTGCATTGGCGCACGTTGCTTCTGCGGAAGGTATTCTTTGTGTGGAAAAAATAAAGGGTATGAAGGTTCAGCCGTTAGACTATGGTAATATTCCAGGTTGTACCTATGCTACTCCTGAAATTGCTTCGGTTGGAATGACTGAAAAACAGGCCAAAGAATCCGGTTATGAAATTAAAGTTGGAAAATTCCCGTTTTCAGCTTCAGGAAAAGCGAAGGCTGCAGGAAAATCTGATGGTTTTGTAAAAGTGATCTTTGATGCAAAATATGGAGAATGGCTTGGTTGCCACATGATTGGCGCCGGCGTTACCGATATGATTGCTGAAGCTGTATTAGGCCGAAAACTGGAAACTACAGGTCATGAAGTTTTAAAGGCGGTTCACCCTCACCCCACAATGAGTGAAGCCGTTATGGAAGCAGTAGCCGCAGCTTATGATGAAGTAATTCATATCTAAGACTTTAACTTTAGACAAACACCAAATCCCGGAAAACTTTAATAGTTATTCGGGATTTTTGTTATTATTACAGCTCTCCTACTTTTCAAGGAGGGGTGGCCACAGGCCGGGGTGGTTTTTCAAGTATGTAGTTTGAAGTTCCAGCTGCAAATCTGAATTCTGGAGTTGGGAGTTCTAAAGGTATTTATACACTAAAAGAGTTTACTCCGGAAGAAGGTCGCAATAGCAAAATTCGGTATCCCAGTCATGCTCTTCATCTTTAAAACAATTATCTTTTTTTGAACTTTTTGCGGTGTATTTCCGCTCTACCTTCTCTCCTACTGAAAACTCTACAGGATTTTTAAAAATTGGTCCGTCGAAAACAAAGCTGTGAAATTCTCCGTTTTCTCCACAAAGGTCTATTTCTTCAGGCAAATCTTTTATAAAATCCTCATTAATTATTCTTCCGCAGAAGGAATCATCCAGCAACTTAGAATTAGTGCAAACAACTATAGCTTTAAAACCAAGCTTCAAAAATTCCTGCATCAGGCTTGTGGTATTTTCCTTCCAAAGCGGATAAACACCTTCCAATCCTGTAAGTTCCAATTGTTCATCACGATATTCCCGCAGGTCTTCCAGAAAAATATCGCCAAAAATACTATGGGTAAAACCTTTATTTAAAAGACTGTAAGTTGCCTCTTTCATAGAAGTATTATATTCTTCCATAGAAACCGCCCCATTTAATGGAATTAGCTGGAGCGGTAATCCCAAACTGGCTGCCTGCCGGTGTAGCAATTCCATACGGACACCATGCATTGAAATACGATTAACTTCTGTATTAACCGTGGTAACCAGCTTTTCCACAGAAAATTCATTTCCATGGCGTATTTTATACAAGCTAAGCGCAGCATCTTTTCCACTGCTCCAGTTTATATAAGCTTTTTTCATGCCTTTTCTTCTATAAAACTTTCTATTGCCAGATCATAACCTTTTAAACCAAAACCAAAAATTACTCCTTTCGCATGAGGAGATATATAGGACCTATGCCTGAACTCTTCCCGGGCATGGATATTGGAAATATGAACCTCTACTACCGGAATCTCAATGGCTTTTACTGCATCGGCAATGGCCACTGAGGTATGTGTATAGGCAGCGGCATTCATCACAATACCATCAAATTCTTTATTTGCGCTGTGCAATTGGTTTATAATCTCCCCCTCCATATTGCTTTGCACGTAAGAGAGTTCCAGTTTCCTGAATTTAAACTGTAGATGGGAAAAATATTCTTCAAAAGTTTTACCTCCATAGATTTCAGGTTCCCGGGTGCCCAATAAGTTCAAATTTGGGCCGTTGATAATAAGTATTTTCATGAATATAAAGGTATCAATTTTCATTCATAAAAAAAGCAGGCTTCTGCCCGCTTTTTAATAACAATATAATATGAGTTTTAGAATTTATACCCCACTCCAACAGTGAAAGCATCAAATCCGGAATCAGCATCCTGCCCCTCGCTTTCCAGCATATCTATAAAATCATTAGATAATCGATTAGTAATTTCAAAAGAATATTTTGCATGTAGAAAGAAATTTTCATTTATGTGGTATCCTGCTCCAAAAGCTAAATCTAAACCAAAATTATCCAACATCCCCATAGTGTCTTCCAGAAGAAAGGTTGCCTGAGGGCCAGCCTGTAAATAGAATTGCGAATCACCAATGTAATATTGTGCTAACACAGGAATTATCAGAAAATTAACATCATCAGCAATTGCAAAATTCACCTCCGGCTGTAAATGAAAATTCTCAGAAATTGAAAAATCAGCCAAAGCCCCAACATTAAATCCTGAAGAACTCGCCGAAGTCACCATAGAAGAAGTGGAACTTGAAGACCTTCCGGTAATACTGGTGTATCCCGCAGAAAGTCCAAAATCGACTTCCTGAGCCTGCATAAAGCTTAAACTTGCAAAAAACAGCATTGCTGCCAAAATTAAATTTTTCATTTTATAAAGTTAGATTGTTAAAGCTTCAAAAGTATTAAAAAAATTAACATAATGGCAAGACATAAAGAAAGAAGAGAATTGCTCAGAAAAAACACATCTAAAACAAGTAACGAATAATCCTATTATTTGTACCAAAAAAAGCAGGATCCCTCCTGCTTTTCTTCAATTTT
>NZ_JAVRHK010000016.1:0-82282 GCF_031846585.1 Autumnicola musiva | reverse complement strand
GTTGTGAGTTGTGAGTTGTGAGTTGTGAGTTGTGAGTTGTGAGTTGTGAGTTGTGAGTTGTTTTCGCTCTGCTCAAACTTTTATTCTATAAGAAAATGAAGAGCTATAAAGATTTAGACATTTATAACCTTGCCTTTACATATGCAATTGAAGCGCATAAAATTTCCCTAAAGTTGCCGAAGTATGAACTTTATGAACAGGGAAGTCAATTACGGAGGTCTTCCAAAAGTATTAAAGATAATATTGTGGAAGGGTATGGCCGTAGAATATACAAACAGGATTTCCTGAAATTCCTCACCTATGCTCATGCCTCTCTTTTAGAGTGCTTATCACAATTGGAAATGGTCGATGAATTATATGACATTGCGGAAATTAAAGAACTTAAGCAGAAATATGAAGTTTTAGGTGGGCAAATATTTTCTTTTATACGATATGTTGAAAAGAACTGGAGAACGTGATATTTGCTATTTTACAACTGACAACCCACAACTGACAGCCGAATTGCACCTACTAAAATCTTACATAAATTTCCTTCTAAAAAGCCAAAACCAACATGGGCTTCACTCCCCTTTTGTATATGACCTGGTGACGAAATGTTTTTATGATAAAAAGAATTATACTGGTTATAAGTTATTAAAGGAGTACAGAAAAGATCTTCTTCAGAATAAACAAACCATAGAAATAACCGATTTTGGAGCGGGGAGCAGGGTTTTTAATTCCAATTCCCGGAAAATTTCTGCAATTGCTAAAAATGCAGGAATTACAAAATCCAGGGCAGAACTTCTGTACAGGCTGGTTAACTACCTGGGGGCTAATAAGGTGCTGGAGCTGGGAACTTCTCTTGGCATTGCTACTTCCGCACTTGCCGCCAATAAAAAAACAGCAGTGACAACTATGGAAGGCTGCCCGGAAACCGCTAATATCGCCCGCCAGCAATTTCAAAAATTTGAATTTGATAATATCAGTTTGAAAATTGGCAAATTTGAAGATGTGCTGGAAAAAGAAAAAATGAGCGAAAAGTGGAAAGTGGAAAGTGGACAAAAAAAAGCAGAGAGAGGAAACAGGAAACAGGAAAAAAGAGACACAACAAACTACAAACAACAAACCAACAAATACGATCTAATCTTCTTCGACGGAAATCACCAGAAGCAGCCCACGCTCAACTATTTCTATAAGCTTCTGCCACTGGCTCATAACAATTCGGTATTTATTTTTGATGATATTCACTGGTCCCTTCAAATGGAAGAAGCCTGGGAGGAAATTAAGAATCATACGGAAGTCACAGTTTCTATAGACACCTTTTACTGGGGACTTATTTTTTTCAGAAAAGAACAGGCCAAACAACATTTTGTTATCAGGTTGTAGAATGTAGGTTCTTTGTAATGGTTCTTCAACAATTAATTTAAATTTGGAAACCCATAAGTGAGAATTACAACCGCCAAGTTTTTTATTGTGCATTAACCATTGTCGATTCTACTCTTCCTTTTTTCATTTTCCAACTTTTAGTTTCGTAGTTGAACTTTTCAACTCTCCACTTTAAACTTTTCACTTTTTCAATATTCCATAGATGTAACAAATCTTCTTAACTTACGTCCTATTGGCAACGTAAAAGCTGAACCTTCATGAATAAAGTCATAGAAATTAAAGATATCACCAGGGATTTTCCGCTGGGCCAGGAAGTTGTAAAGGTGCTTAAAGGCATAGACCTGGAAATTGAAAGGGGAGAATATGTTGCTTTTATGGGGCCTTCAGGTTCGGGGAAATCCACACTCATGAATCTACTCGGCTGTCTGGACACCCCTACTTCCGGGACTTATATTTTAAACGGTAAAGATGTAAGCAAGATGACTGACGATGAACTTGCTGAAATAAGAAATAAAGAAATTGGTTTTGTTTTTCAAACCTTTAACCTTCTCCCCAGAACTACCGCGCTTGATAACGTGGCGCTGCCAATGGTTTATGCCGGCTATTCCAAAACTGAAAGAAATGACCGGGCAAAAGAAGTTCTTACCAATGTGGGGCTTGGGGACCGTATGGATCATAAACCAAATCAACTTTCCGGTGGGCAGAGACAAAGGGTGGCTGTTGGCCGTGCCCTGGTAAACAAACCTTCCATTATTTTAGCCGATGAACCCACAGGGAACCTGGACTCCAAAACTTCTGTAGAAATCATGCACCTTTTTGACGAGATTCATGCTGCAGGAAATACGGTAATTCTTGTGACACATGAGGAAGACATTGCTGAACATGCCCACCGCATCATCCGCCTGCGCGATGGGGTGGTGGAAAAAGATGAACGCCGCGAAATGGTTGGTGGCTAATTACTATTTTGTGTCTTATTTTTTATTGGTTACTCATTGTCAATTATAAATTTCTCAATTGCCCATTGAATTAAATCTTGTTATCTTAGAAAAAATTCATTTTAAAAATGTTCGATTTTGACCGGCAGACCTGGCTCTACCTTTTAATTATTGCCATTGCATTCTTTTTCTTCAGGTGGAATTCCAGCCGTGCAAAGCAAAATCGAAATAACAGGAAAAACCGAAACTTCAGAAAAAGATATGAAGAACGGAAACGGGAAAATGAAAAATCCCGGGAAAATCTGGATGAAAAATCTTCAGAAAAATAGTCGACTCTCCTCCCCTTCCCTGATATTCTTCGTAAATTTGAAATAAATGAGGCTAATTACTTCAGCTTCAAATTTAACAATATGAAGATTTACACGAAAACAGGGGATAAAGGCACTACGGCACTATTTGGCGGCACCAGGGTTCCAAAACATCATATAAGGATTGAGAGCTACGGTACGGTAGATGAGCTCAACTCCCATATTGGGCTGCTGCGTGACCAGAAGGTGGAGGAAGATGTAAAGTCCAGCCTTATGAGGATTCAGGATCGCCTCTTTACCATAGGTTCTGTTCTGGCCACAGATCCCGAAAAAGCTACGCTTAAAAATGGAAAGGAAAGACTGAATATCCCAAAAATTTCTACGGAAGACATTGAATTTCTGGAACAGGAAATAGATAAGATGAATGAAGAACTACCGGAAATGACTCATTTTGTATTACCGGGAGGCCATCAAAGCGTGTCATTCTGTCACATTGCGCGCTGTGTCTGCAGACGTGCAGAACGCCTTGCCACCGCCCTTTATGAGATTGCGGCTTTTGATGAAGCTGTACTGAAATACCTTAACAGGCTTTCCGATTATTTGTTTGTGCTGGCACGAAAATTGTCAAAATATTTCCGTGCAGAAGAGGTAAAATGGATTCCCGAAAAATCTTAGACCAGTTTCTGCCTCTGTAAGTCTGTATTTCTTAACATTTGATTTTCCAGAGATTGATAAATTAGAATAAGTTCTTAACTATATTGATGAATAATTAGATTTTTTTCTTGGCTGTATCGGTAAAAAAATTATTTTTGCAAAAATTAAAAACCGATTTCAACATGTATTGGACTTTAGAATTAGCATCTTATTTAAGTGATGCGCCATGGCCTGCCACAAAAGACGAGTTAATTGACTACGCGATTAGAACCGGAGCACCATTGGAAGTTGTTGAAAATCTACAGGCTATTGAGGATGAGGGAGACTCCTATGACTCTATTGAAGAAATTTGGCCAGACTATCCTACAGACGATGATTATCTCTGGAATGAGGATGAATATTAAAATAAAACATTAAGAAATAAAGCAAAAAAGTCTCCAAAGTGAGGCTTTTTTTTTGCTTACATTTGAACCCTATTAAAACAAAAAACTATTATGAGTTTTTTAGATTCCGTATTAAAAGTATTTGTTGGCGACAAATCGAAAAAGGACGTCAGGGAAATACAACCCATAGTTGATAAAATCAAGGCTCTTGAATCTGAATATGAAGCACTGAGCCTGGATGAATTAAGAGCAAAAACATCTTCTTTTAAATCGAAAATTGCCGATGCTCTCAAAGAAGTTAATGAGAAAATATCCAATCTTGAGCAGGAGGCTGACGAATCTGAAGATATTACCCGAAAAGAGGATATCTATACTGAAATTGACGCCTTAAAAGATAAAGCTTATGAAATTTCTGAAGAAGTTTTAAACGAAATTCTTCCGGAAGCCTTCGCCAATGTAAAAGAAACCGCCAAGCGATTTGTAGCAAATACCGAACTTCAGGTAACGGCTTCAAGCTTTGACCGGGAAATTTCCGCAGAAAAAGATTATGTAAGTCTGGAAGGCGATCACGCGATCTGGAGCAATTCCTGGGACGCTGCCGGAAAGCCGATTACCTGGGACATGGTACATTACGATGTACAGTTGATTGGTGGTGTGGCCATGCACCAGGGAAAAATTGCCGAAATGCAAACTGGTGAGGGTAAAACCCTTGTGGCTACTTTACCAATGTATCTAAATGCATTAACCGGAAAAGGAGTGCACCTGGTAACGGTTAACGATTATCTTGCAAAAAGGGATAGCGCCTGGATGGCACCTATTTTTGAATTCCATGGCCTTAGTGTGGATTGTATAGATTATCACCGGCCAAACTCCGCCGCCCGGAGAAAAGCTTATAATGCAGATATTACCTACGGAACCAATAATGAATTTGGTTTTGACTATTTAAGGGATAACATGTCCCATTCCCCTAACGATTTGGTGCAGCGTCCTCACAATTATGCAATTGTGGATGAGGTGGATTCAGTACTGGTAGATGATGCCCGTACGCCACTAATTATTTCAGGTCCTATTCCAAAAGGAGATATACATGAATTTGATGAATTAAAGCCAGCTGTTTCCAATATTGTTGAAGTACAGCGCAAACACCTGGTGAAAGTTCTTGCGGAAGCAAAAAGACTTATCGCTTCAGGAGACACTAAAGAAGGTGCTAAACAATTGCTAAGGGTGTACCGCGGATTGCCTAAAAACAAAGCATTAATCAAATACCTAAGTGAAGAGGGTATCAAGCAGTTACTGCAGAAGACCGAAAATCACTATATGCAGGACAACAACCGTGAGATGCCTAAAGTTGATGAGGAGCTTTACTTCACCATAGATGAAAAGACAAACCAGATAGACCTTACCGATAAAGGAATTGATTTTCTTTCTGCCAACGGCGATCCCGATTTCTTTGTGATGCCTGAAATAGGTATGGAAATCGCCAAAATTGAAAAAGAAAACCTTTCAAAAGAAGATGAAGCTGAAAAGAAAGAAGAACTGTTCCGCGACTACAGCGTAAAAAGTGAGCGTATCCACACGATGCGCCAGCTTTTAAAAGCCTATACTTTATTTGAAAAAGACACCGAATACGTGGTGATAGAAAATAAAGTGAAAATTGTAGATGAACAAACCGGGCGTATAATGGAGGGCCGCCGCTATAGTGACGGACTTCACCAGGCGATTGAGGCCAAAGAAAATGTGAAGATTGAAGATGCCACACAAACTTTCGCCACTGTAACCCTTCAGAATTATTTCAGGATGTACCGCAAACTTTCAGGGATGACGGGTACTGCGGTTACTGAAGCCGGAGAACTTTGGGAAATCTATAAGCTGGATGTGGTTGAAATTCCTACTAACCGCCCTATTGCCAGAAAAGACAAAGAAGACCTGGTTTACAAAACCAAGCGTGAGAAATACAACGCGGTAATTGATCATGTAACCGATCTTTCTAAGGCCGGAAGGCCCGTGCTTATAGGTACCACTTCCGTGGAAATTTCAGAATTGCTTAGCCGTATGCTGAAGCTGAGAAATGTTCCGCACAACGTGCTTAACGCG
The DNA here is from genome assembly GCF_031846585.1 of Autumnicola musiva. Classification (NCBI taxonomy): domain Bacteria; kingdom Pseudomonadati; phylum Bacteroidota; class Flavobacteriia; order Flavobacteriales; family Flavobacteriaceae; genus Autumnicola; species Autumnicola musiva. Next base: position 76,543 of record NZ_JAVRHK010000016.1, on the reverse strand, counting down.
AAATTGCACAAAAAAGAGGCTGATATTGTTGCCGAAGCAGGTAAATCTGGTATTGTAACCATTGCCACCAACATGGCTGGTCGTGGTACAGATATTAAGCTGAGCAAAGAGGTGAAGGAAGCCGGTGGTTTGGCCATTGTTGGTACAGAGCGCCATGATTCCAGACGTGTAGACAGGCAGCTGCGTGGTCGTAGTGGCCGTCAGGGAGATCCGGGAAGTTCCCAGTTCTACGTTTCTCTTGAAGACAACCTGATGCGCTTGTTCGGTTCTGAACGTATCGCTAAATTAATGGATAGAATGGGCCTTGAAGAAGGCGAAGTGATTCAGCATTCCATGATTTCCAAATCTATTGAGCGCGCCCAGAAAAAGGTAGAGGAAAATAACTTCGGAATCAGGAAAAGACTGCTGGAATATGACGATGTGATGAATGCCCAACGGGAAGTAATCTACAAACGTAGATACCATGCCCTGTTTGGGGACCGACTGAGAGTGGATATCGCTAATATGATATTTGACACTTCTGAGGCTATAGCCGAAACCAATAAGGCCGCAATGGATTTCAAGAATTTTGAATTCGAGCTTATCCGTTATTTCTCAATGAGTTCCCCTGTTTCCGAAGCAGAGTTCACAAAAATGAACATTCAGCAAATTTCTGGAGAAATTTATAAAGCAGCCTATAAGCATTATCAGGAAAAAATGGAACATAGTGCTTCCAGGGCATTCCCTGTTATTAAGCAGGTTTACGAAGATGAAAGCAATAATTTTGAAAGAATCTCAGTTCCTTTTACCGATGGCACCAAAACCCTTCAGGTAGTCACCAATCTTGAAAAAGCCTATGAAACCGAAGGAAAGCAACTGGTAAAAGACTTTGAGAAAAATATCACTCTTGCAATAATTGATGATGCCTGGAAAACGCATTTAAGAAAAATGGATGAGTTAAAGCAAAGTGTTCAGCTTGCCGTTCACGAGCAAAAAGATCCGTTGCTGATCTATAAATTTGAAGCTTTTGAACTTTTCAAGACTATGCTGGACCAGGTGAATAAAGACGTAATTTCCTTCCTGTTTAAAGGAGAAATTCCTGAAGGAAATACTTCCAATATTCATGAGGCAAGGCAAAAAAGGCGTGAAAAAGTGGAAACTTCAAAAGAAGAGATTCCTAATATTGACGAAAGAGCTGCACAAAGTCGTGCCGCAGGCCAGCGCCAACAGCCAAAACCTCAGGTTACCGAAACCGTAGTAAGAGATCGGCCTAAAATTGGGCGTAATGATAAAATCACTATCAAGAATGTAATGAGCGGTGAAAATAAAACCGTGAAATACAAGCAGGCTATTCCGCTTCTTGATAAAGGAGACTGGGTGATTGTGAATGAATAGTGAGACGGTAAACTAAAATAAAATCCCGAAGTAGAATTTCTGCTTCGGGATTTTTTATTCTTTGCTGTTTAAAAGCTCTTCTCTTTTTTAAGAAGCGGTGGGCGCAGGCCGGGGTGGTTTTTTCAATTGAAAGTTTGGAAAAAAATAGTAGATGACTTGAGCAAAAGTACAAATCTTACCCTTCCATCTTTATCAGCCAAAACTGATAAAGTCACCTTCCCTTAAAAAACGGAAGGAAAAGTTTTCACCTGCATTACTCATACTGCTTTACCAGAAAACGTTTTAAAAAAGGTATTTCCAGGAAGAAAAGCGAAATAAAAGCAATAGCATACATCATTGTACCGGAGATCTCCAGTTTTGGAATAGAAACAAAATTGATTAGCTTAAAATCCACCTCAAATGAAAAATCTGAAGTAGTCCAAAAAAGTCCGGCAACAGCCGCTAACATTACTCCCGTGAAAACAATCAGGGCCCAGGGGGAAATTAACGGCTTGTAATGCACTACTTCCTGCCTTGCTGCAATAGCCTTCAGTACCTTCGATGAAAAATCTGCCGAAGGTTTTTCCAGGCCTGCATTTTTCACTATTTTTTCTGCTAAAATTTCTTCTTTAGAATGTTTTTCCATTTCTCCCGGGTATTTCTGCCTGCATATATTTCTTCAATAATGAAAATAATGTTTTCCTGCTTCTGTAAAGTTTTACTTTTATATTTTCTTCAGTTAATCCGGTTACCCCCGCAATCTCTTTTACAGATTGTTCTTCAAAGTAATAGAGAGTAATAATTGCCGATTCCTGTTCCGGTAATTTCAGAATACAATTTCTAATAATTTCCGATCGTTCTTCCTGCAACATAATTTCCAGTGCACTCTCCAGCCTTGTAGTATCATCTTCAGTGATTTCCTCTATCAATTCTGAAGTTGAAATGCCCTTCTTTCTTATTCTGTCAAGAGCCTTTCTGTACGCTATCCTGTAGAGCCAGCTGGAAAATTTTGCCTCGCCCCTAAAACCCGGAAGTGCTTCAAAAGCTTTTAGAAATGCATCCTGCGCAACTTCTTCCGCCTCCTCCCTTACCTTTAGCATGCGGTAAACTATTGTAAAAATATAATCCTGATATCTTTCCACCAATACTCCATATGCACGGGTATCTCCCTGCCGTGCTTTGTCAATAAAATGTTGGTCGGTTTGGCGGTTCATTTTACATATGACGTCCTGGTTATGGTTCCGGTTACAGAATTTAAAGAAAAAATAAAAATCTCAAGCAAGCCTCCGGCAATCAGATCGTCAATAAACAGTAAAGTCAAAATATTTTGTAACCGGACTCAAAAAAGCTGCGTCCTATAGAAAACGAACAGTAAATTAACTATAAAAATCTATCATCATGGGATCTGAAATCATTGTATTACCTGTAATTTTCGGCACTGTATTCGGTATATACTATTTGTATATTTCGGCACGCAACAGGGAACGCCTGGCATTAATTGAAAAAGGAGCAGATGCAAACATTTTCTACAGCAAAAATCGAAGGATTACACCGGTATGGAAAGTAATCACGCTAAACCTCGCATTGTTATGTATAGGAATTGGTCTTGGAATCTTTCTTGCAAACCTCTTTATTTACAGCTTAAATATGAAGGAGGATGTAGCTTATCCCGGAACTATTTTTCTAATGGCGGGAGTAGGCCTCCTGGTTGGTTTCTTTATCACCAAAAATTTAGATAAAGCCGCCTGATACTTAAAAGTTTAATAGCAATTTTTCAAATTTTCCCTGCTGCTGATTACACCTGTAGCAGAGAAAATTTTTGTTGATTTTTTTCTTCCCGATGTTCTACATAGAAACAGTTTATTTTTGTCAGCTTTACTGAGCTATTTTTTTTCCATTCCCTTCAGGATAATTTTGAAAATAAGTAGTGTCAGGCTTTTTGGTTAATTTTGCCAAAACCAAGCAGTGACATTATGAAAAAAATCATTATAGAAATAAAATGGGGAATTATCTTTTCTTTTGCTTCCCTTCTCTGGATGATGTTTGAAAAAAGAATGGGCTGGCATGATGAACTTATCGCCAAACATCCTATCTACACCAATCTTTTTGGCCTTGTGGCCATAGCACTTTTTCTCTTTGCCCTTTATGACAAAAGAAAACATTTTTACGGCGGAAGAATGAGTTGGAGCCAGGGATTTGTTTCCGGAATTGTATTAACTATTGTTATCACTTTACTCACTCCGTTAATGCAGTATATTACCAATGCCTGGATTACACCCGATTATTTTGAAAATGTGATTAATTATACTGTAGCAACCGGGCAAATGCAGCGCAGCGCAGCCGAAGAATATTTCAATATGAAATCTTACATTATTATGGGCATCTTTAGCGCCCTGGCCATGGGTGTGGTTACCTCAGCAATCGTTGCGCTAATCCTACGAAGAAAGTAACAATAATTTATTAAATTTTCAGGAGAAGATTAGGATCGGGACAATTTTGTAGATAGATTTCAAGCTCCTTTTTTGAAGATACACCCGGAAAATCCCCAATATTACCCATTAAATTTTCCATAATCTGAAAATGCAGATGCGGCGCATAATCACCATTTTCTGAAGAATCACCCAATTCACCTATTTTTGAAGATTTTTGTACTTTTTCCCCTTTTGTTAATCCCACCAGAGATTTTCGGCTTAGGTGCCCGTAAAGTGTATAAAATGTTCTTCCTTCTTTTTCATGCTCCAGGATAATTGTTGGACCGTAATCACCAAAATTGGAATTATCCTGAAAACTATGAATTTCGCCTTCCAGGGCTGCAAGCACATCTGTTCCTTCTGCAGCCCAAATATCCAGCCCTATATGAATGTTTCGGTTTAAAAATTCATCTACATTTATATTAAAAAGCCTGCTCCTTTTGTACAAGTTCCGCACTTCATTATATCCTCCAAATGCAGCTTTTTTACCGGCTTTACGCAGGGAGTTATGTAAAAATATAGAAAATGCTTCAGAAGAAAGTATTTCCAACTTCATCAATTCGGGGTTGCTTTCAGAAAGATCTACAGCTGCAAAATCTTCATGTTTTAAATCTGCTCCAACTACAGGGGTATATTCCGAAGTTAATCCGGTAACAAATTCAGCGAAATTATCAGTTTTCATTCAGCAGTTTTTTCAGCAAAAAAGATCGTCAAAAAGTACATTTTTCGTCTTACGAACCTGTACTTAAAGACGACCCTTTTAAGGTTGCTAAAAATAAGCGATGTGTTTTACTTTACCAAGACATCGCTAAAACTCGCCTGAATGCTTACGCTTCCCTGGCCATTACTGGTTTTATTATAACCACTCAACAGCACATTATCATAGGTCCTGGTCTTTTTTAGCTGCATAGAAGAGGGATAATCTATATCACTCTGGGTGCCGTCGTAATTAAAACTATAGGCAGTATCCGGCAGGACAAGTTCCAAATCGCTGTTTTCAAGGCTAATCCTCAAATTATTAAACCCCGGTGCCAGTTTGTTTATTTTCAATTCCCCAAAAGAACCATTAATAATCCCGGTCTCACTTATTTCACCTATTACCACATCGCTGGAATTAGAATTCAGTTTTATACTGGCAGCTTTTTCAATTTGCAAATCTTGTACATATCCGGCAGTAAGTATTCCATAATCCCATTGTTTAATCTTTACTGGAGAGTACGAAACATTTACATCGGTTTTATTACCGGTAAGCCTGTTAGCTGAAAGTGATCCGTGAGAAACATTAGCTTTTACATTAGAAGTGGTACCTGCAAGTTTAAGTTCACCATGGCGCACAATTAAATTTAGCCGGGCATCTTTTGGAACACTTATTTTAATATTCCTGTTCGCCTTGGCGGGATTTCCCGGCAACACCATAACTTTAGCATCTTTCCCTGCAAATTTAGCTTCCATCTCCCTGCCAAACTGTTCCCCCCATTTCTCCATTTCTTTGCCAAATTGCTCACCCCATACTTCCATGTCTTTTCCAAACTGTTCACCCCAGGCTTCCATTTTGGCACCATATTCTTTTTCCCATTTATCAGAATTTTTCTCTATCCGGGCGGCCCATTTTTCCATATCTTTTTCAAAATCCTCTCCAAATTCCTCCTCTATCCGGGCTTCCCATTTCTTCATATACGCATCGGGATTGCGCTGGTAGGCTTCATAATCAAAATTCATATCGCCCACTTTAGCGGTAAAATTCTCCGGCAAAGGATTAGAAGCTATATTCCGGATCATTGGCATAAGCCCTTCCATCATTGGGCCCAGCAATTCCTGCAGGCCTCCTATAGATTCATCCAGGCCGTTTATATCAACGTTTATATTAGCGCCGGGATTTAAACTGTTATTACCCCCCGAGATAATGCTCACGTCGTTTAACGATCCCGATGCCTGCAATTTCCAACTGTTCAACAGCTCCTGCACCTGTTGTTTATCAGAACCTCCGGCATTTAAAAATGCCTCCACCTTTACTTCATTCTTATCCCATTTTTCAATACTAATGTTGGTGTGCTTGGCATCAACATTTACGTTAACTGTCCCGCTCGTATTGAATGATTTTTCCAGTTTTTTTGTTTGGGCTGAAAGTCCTGCCGTTAACAGGAGCAAAAGCACAAATATGTTAAGCTTGTAGGTTTTCATAGCTCTTGTCTTTTGATTCATTAATTTCTTTAATCTTGTTTTTCAACTTGAACAGCAATTCCAGTCTTAGCTGCAAATTGGCAATCATGGCTTCTACCGTTTGTTCATTAAGGCCGCTTTCATTAACATCTGCATTTAATCGCTTATATTCCTTATCCAGTTCTGCCAGTTTGGCCATAAAAGCATCTATAAGGGCTTTATTGTCTTCATTAATGTCCAGCTTTGCCAGTTCAAGGTTTAAACCTGCCATATAATAGTTCTCAATTTCCTTGTACTGGGGTGAAACATCACTAAGCTGAAATTGCTTCTCCGGCTGCGCATTGATATTTTCATTATTTTCCTCTACCGGGGTTTCCACCATGCGTGTTTCCGGAGCTCCACTACCCGGCTTCAGGAAAAACATTGCTACTCCAAAAGCCACCACTAATACCGCGGCTATTTTTAAGTAAGGAAAACTGCCGGCTTTTTTCTCCTGCGGTAACGCCTTGTTCAGTTTAGCCTCAAATCGTTTCTGGTGACCTTTTTTAATTTTTTCAGGTTCGCGGCTCTCATCATTCCTGAACATGTCTCTAATATCCTGTGCCATTTCTCGTAAGTTTTAGTTCTTCCTGTAATTTTTTCTTTCCCCTGTGTACCAAGGTGCGGGAAGCCACCTGTGTAATATCCAAGATTTCTGAAATTTCCTCGTGGTCATACCCCTCAATTAAAAATAACATCAGGGGATATTTGTACTTTTCCGGCAGTTGCTGTATTACTGCTTTAACCTCTTCAATTCCAATCCCATCTCCAATTTGCCAGTTATCATCCTCTTCCACCGTGGTCATTGTACGTTCATTTATTGCGACCAGCTCCATCTTTTTTGCCTTTAACTTATCCAGGCATTTGTTGATAACGATACGCTTAAGCCAGGCTCCAAAAGTGACTTCTCCCGTAAACTGGTGAAGTTTCTGAAAAGCTTTTACAAAAGCCTCCTGCATGGCATCTTCAGCTTCGTATGAATCCCGGATAAACCTAAGCGCCACATAATACATGCCCTGGCTGTACTTATTGTAAAGCTTCAGTTGAGCCCGGCGATCATTTTGCCTGCAAGCTTCTATTAACTGATGTTGTAACAAAATTCTTATTGGTTTGGTTGCTATTCACTTTAATGACGATTATTCTTTTCGCATGTTGCATACATCGTCATAATTTTTTCTGAAAAAATAGACTAAATTCTCCTCATAATTTTCAGACATTGCCGTAGAATTTATTTTTGCTGAAGCTACATTTGCACATTTTTTGAACCTGCATTTAAAAATTTCTGAATGAAACCTGTTGTAAAAACTTCCCTCAAATTAGTTGCTGCTATTGCTGCCTTTGGCCTGGTACTTTTGTTTGTTCTGAGGTATAATACCAAAGCACATAGCCCTGAGGATACTATAGTATTTGAAGATAACGGATTAAAAATGGAAGTTTTTTATAACCGCCCTCATAAGAGAGGAAGGGAGGTTTTTGGAGAACTTGTGCCTTTTAATGAAGTATGGCGTACCGGGGCAAATGAGGCTACAACTTTTGAAACCACTGAAGATATTATGGTGGATGGTTCCCTGCTAAAAGCAGGAAAATATACTTTATGGACGATTCCGGGTGAAGAATCCTGGAAGGTAATCTTTAATTCTGAAATGTATCCCTGGGGAATTAATATGGAAAAACAGGCTTATCGCGATCCGCAGTATGATGCACTGGTTGTGGAAATTGGAGTGGACGAACTTCAGGAAAACGTAGAACAGTTTACCATCTTTTTCAACAAAACCAATGATCTGGTTTTTATGATCCTGGCGTGGGATCACACCAGTATTCCTGTACCTATAAAAACTGAAAGAACCGAATTCTATAAAGAAGCGGTCTAACAAAGGATATTACTGGCTCAAACCTGCCCGGGCAGCACAAAGGGATATTTGAAATCTTCTCTGTTCATTCTTTTTTTACCTCTCCCCTTAAATCCGGATGGACCAATATTTTCAAACATCAAAAAAGGAACGCTAAAAAGCGCCCCTTATTGAAATTATCTTATATAAAATGTTTTTATTCCTCTTCCTCCAGCATGAGGTTTAAGGTTACATCAATATTATCCCTGGTAGCTCTGGAATACGGACAAATTTCATGTGCCTGGTTTACAAGTTTTTCACCGGTATCCACATCAACACCGGGGATATAACAATCCAGGGTTACAGCAAGGTCCAGGGCTTTATCTTCCTCTTCGGCTTGCCCAATCTCTACAATTCCAGTAATACTAAAATCTCCCAGATCAACTTTATGGCTTTTGGCTACCAATTCCAATGCGCTACCAAAACAAGAAGAATATCCGGCTGCAAATAATTGCTCAGGATTGGTATAATCTCCACCCTGGCCTCCAAGTTCCTTAGGCATTCTTAATTCTATATCTAACACGCCATCTTCACTGGTGGCCTGTCCATTCCTTCCTCCTGTCGTTGTGACGGTGGTTTTGTACAATGTTTTCATTTTGAGGATTGTTTAAATTAATTTTATAAGCTTCAATATACAAATAATATTGCCACACAAAATGAATTCCTAACTTTGTAAAAATCCATTTCCTTTGAGCAAAAATTCTGAAAAATCAGCATTACATGAAACGGGTAGCAGTCCGGGTTCTAAAAATATAAATCCGAATTCAGCTGAACGTATCAGAGCCATCAGAAAAAAAAGGGCTTCGGAAGAAGATTTAACCAGCCAACTCCTCAAAGGAAATAAAACAGCCCTGGGAAGAGCCATAACAATGGTGGAAAGTAACCAGCCTGCACATAAGGAAAAAGCACAGGCATTAATTGAAGGTGCCCTGTCCCATGCCAACAAATCTATACGTATAGGGATTACAGGAGTTCCCGGAGTTGGAAAAAGCACCTTTATTGAAAGCTTTGGAAGCTACCTGATAAAGCAGGGTAAAAAAGTAGCCGTGCTCGCGGTAGACCCCACCAGCAGCCTTTCCCGTGGAAGTATTTTAGGTGATAAAACCCGCATGGAAAACCTAGTTAGAGAAGAGCATGCTTTTATAAGACCTTCTCCCAGCGGGGAGTCTTTAGGGGGAGTTGCAAGGAAAACCCGTGAAAGCATTGTGTTGTGTGAAGCTGCCGGATTTGATGTTATTCTTATAGAAACCGTTGGAGTTGGCCAGAGCGAAACTACCGTACACAGTATGACCGATTTCTTTTTACTGCTGAAACTTGCCGGCGCCGGCGATGAATTGCAGGGAATAAAACGCGGGATTATTGAAATGGCTGATGCCATAGTAATCAATAAAGCCGACGGTGATAATCAAAAAGCAGCCCGTGAAGCCAAACTGGAATTTAACAGAGCCCTTCAGCTTTATCCTTCCAAAGAAAGCGGCTGGAAACCTGAAGTCGCTTTATCCAGTGCCCTTTATAACTCCGGGATTGCTGAAGTTTGGGAAATGATTAGTAATTTTCAGAAGCTTGTTTTTAAAAATGGCCATTTTAATGCCAATCGCCATCAACAAAATAAGTTTTGGCTTTTACAAACTATAAATGAGCATCTTAAAAATAATTTCTACCAACATCCCCAAATTAAAGAAGCCCTTGCAGAGCAGCTTGAAGCTATCGGTAATAACAAAACAACCGCGTTTTCGGCGGCCATTTATCTCCTTAACAAATACCGGGAATTACAGAAAATTTGATTTGTACCAGTTAATTTGTAGTTGCAAACCCTCCTTTAAAGTAGTGGAAGGCTGATAATCAAGAAGTTTTTTTGCTTTGTTAATATTTGCCCTGGTATGCCACTGATCCCCTGCCCTCTTTGGTACCAGCTCTAAGTCAATTTCTATTCCCAGTAATTCCTGGACCAGGTCTATACCTTCCTGCGTGGTGTATTCATCTTCAGTTCCCAGATTAATAATTTCACCGTTAATTTCATGATGCTTTTGAACGGCTTTAAATATTCCTTCCACAATGTCTCCCACATAAGTAAAACTCCGAAGATGCTTTTCACTGCCCTGAAACAACGGAAAAGATTTTTCTCTAAATGCACAGGTAATTAGCTTGGTATATAGCTTTTCAGGCCGTTCCCTGGGCCCGTAAACCGAATAAAGCCTGAGGGAAGATGCATTCATTTTCTTGGTACGGCTTTGCGCAAGCACCAGTTGTTCTGCTGCCAATTTTGTCACTCCATAAAAAGAAGCCGGCTGTGGGGCTGCGTTTTCAGGATGAGTAGCTTCAAGACCGTATACTGAAGAAGTGGAAATATTAAAAAAATGTTTAAGCCTCTTATTTCTATGCGCAAATTCCATAAGATTTTGAGTTCCAGTAAAATTATTGCTCAGATACTCCTCAAATGTACTGGAAGCCGAAATTCCCGGTTGTGCGGCAAAATGAATGATAAAATCAAAATCCAGTTCCAGTTTTTCAAAATCTTCCGAATTTCTTAAATCCATTTTTACAGTTTTAATACCTTGTTGCTCAAGAGCAGCCTTATTCAGATCTTTCAGGCTAACCTCGTAATAATCTGAAAAATTGTCCAGCCCAACTACATTAAACCCCTCTCTTTGCAGGCGTTCGGCCATATGGGATCCAATGAATCCGGCTGCTCCGGTAATTAAAACTTTCATATAAATCTATTAGATCTTTCCGGGATCATTTTCCCTATTAATATTAGAGGATGCAAAATACAATCTTTCTAAAGATTTTGCACTTTTTGAAGAAAGCTGTTCCCCACTTTTAATTCATATTAATACCTTTGCGATCAATTTATTTTTATGGATTACGAATTCACCATCATTGTTCCGCTTTATAATGAACAAGAGAATCTGGGACGGGTAGAAGAAGAATTAACAAAATACATGAAAACTGCAAGCATAAAGACTTGTGCCCTTTTTGTAAATGATGGTTCCACAGATAAAAGCCTGGAACTTATTAAAGAGATTTCCAGCCGAAATTGTGATTTTAGATTTATTTCCTTTGAAAAGAACTGCGGACTGAGTGCTGCCATAAAAGCGGGTTTCGATTTTGCCAACACTCCGCTTATTGGATATATTGATTCTGATCTACAGACAGATCCTGAGGATTTTGAAGTGCTAATGCAGTACATTGAGGAGTATGATCTGGTTACCGGACACAGGGCAGACCGTAAGGACTCTTTTGTAAAAAATATGTCTTCCCTTATCGCAAACGGAATAAGAAGAAGTTTTACACATGACGGTATGGACGATACCGGCTGCCCCCTAAAGATTATAAGAGCAGATTATGCCAAACGCATCCCGATGTTCAAAGGATTACACCGGTTTTTACCAGCAATGATACTGCTACAACACGGTAAAGTAATCCAGGTCCCGGTACGGCATTATCCGCGGATTGCCGGAAAAGCAAAATTTCATCTTCTGAACCGTTTAACCGGGCCATTTATAGACTGCTTTGCCTACCTCTGGATGAAGAAAAACTACATCAATTATAAAGTTACCATGAAAAATGAGTAACTGGGAAGTATATGCCGTTGGATTTACAGCCCAAATCCTGTTTTCCAGCCGGTTGCTCATGCAATGGATACTTTCAGAAAAACAAAAAAGGGTTATCACCCCTTCCCTGTTCTGGAAACTTAGTTTATTTGCTTCTTTTCTCTTATTTGTTTACGGCTACCTGCGGGAAGATTTTTCCATAATGCTGGGGCAGGCCGTAACTTATTTTATTTATATAAGAAATTTACAGTTACAGGGAGAATGGCAGAAAATACCGGGACTCTTCCGGTGGTTTCTTTATTTGTTCCCGGTTCTTCTCACGATATATTCCTATAACAATGGAACGTACGATGTACAAAAGCTGTTTTTTAATGAAGAGATCCCGCTGTGGCTGCTCATTATGGGCTCAGCTGCACAACTTATCTTCAACCTCCGCTTTTTCTATCAGTGGATTTATTCTGAAAGGTTAAAAGAATCTGTGCTGCCCCTGGGATTCTGGCTTTTAAGCCTTGTAGGTGCTTTGCTTATTCTTAGTTATGCAATCATCAGGAGAGATCCTGTACTTTTCGTAGGCCATGTGCTAGGCAGCTTTATTTATGCAAGAAATATCTTTCTTAGCCGAAAAAGTACTTCCGAAGAGTAAAGAACCAAAATTTTTGAAAAAGCAGGTTTACAAGCGGTATTTCTTCCGCAGAAAAGCATGTAATTGATAATAGGCATAGCCCAGCGCACCTCCTATAACCATTCCGGTAATAATATCGGCAGGATAATGAACCCCCAGATAAATACGGCTGTAAGAAGCCAGCAGCGGCCAGAGAAGAATCAGATAAATCCAGCGTGGATAAATTTTTCTGAACAGCATAATTAAAAAAACCGCTACTCCCGTAGAATTGGAAGCATGAGCTGAAAAATATCCAAACCGGCCGCAGCGTTCTGCTACAAAACGGGCATATTGCATCACCCCATCCTGCCGGCAGGGCCTTGGCCTTTCAAAACCGTGTTTGAAGAGATTAGCCAGCTGATCTGTGGAAGTGATTAATAAAGTAATAATCACCATACTCAAAATCATTATTTTCCAGCCGAAATTTCTGTAAATCAGGTAAAGCAGAAGGATGTAAAGTGGAATTCCTGTCCATTTGTTACTTATGGCTAGCCAGAAGCTGTCCCATAATGGGGAACCCAGATTATTGAGATAAAGGAAAATTTCGTAATCTAATTCAATTAGTTGTTCCATAAAAAACCTGTGGTTTTCCAGTTACATTATTTTATCAGCACCTAAATATTTCTTGCTTATAAAAAGCTGAATTTGATAAACAATAAAAGCCAGAATAACTCCCAGCACTATTCCCGCAATAACATCTGAGGGATAATGCAGGGCTTGATAAATCCTGCTATAGGATGTTAAAACCGGCCATAGAAGCAGTGCAGCAGCGAAATAATTATGAAAACGCTTAAACAACAGGAAAAGGAAAACGGCTACCCCGGTGGAATTTGTAGCATGGGCAGATACAAAACTAAACCCGCCACAGCCCCTGGTGACTACCCGGGCATACTCTACAACCCCTTCCTGAGCACATGGTCTCAACCTCTCAAAGGCCTGTTTAAAATCATAAGCTACTTCTCCTGTTGCTAAAATAAGAAGCGTTACCAATACCATATTCAGCAAGGTTATTTTCCAACCATAATCTTTAAAGCTAAGGTAGATCAACAACAAATAGAGTGGCAGCCCCGTCCATTTATCACTCATTGCCCGCCAGAACCAATCCCACTCAGCACTGCCAAGATTGTTCAAAAACAGGAAAATTTCCTTATCTATTTCTAACAATTCCTGCATTTACTCTTCGTAACGTGCAACTTCCCTATCGTAAAATTTATTAGCCTCTTCTATTAAAGGTTCAGCTTCATTTGCAAGTTCTTCCTCATCGCTGGAGTCAAAATCTTCCAGCCATTCTACTTCATCATTTTCAAGATTGATGATAAAACGAGGAAATTCAGTATGAATAATAAAAACTGCATCGGGATAATCGGTATTATCACCAAGAAGAAATTTGGGAAAATCCATAGTTAATTTAATTTATGTTTGTTTTTGCTTCAGGAACAGGTTTGCTCAAAATTAGTTTCCTGCTTAGATATGCAAAACGAAGATACAACATTAAAGCTGAAGATGTTAAACCAGCCAACAGTCCTAACCAAATACCCATGCTACCCATTCTTTCGGCGCTTCCAAAATACCAGGAAACAGGAAAACCAACTATCCAGTAAGCAATAAAACAAATTATAGTAGGAATTCTAACATCCTGCAAGCCGCGAAGGGCTCCTAGGATTACCACCTGCAATCCGTCACTAAGCTGAAATAAAGCTGCTACAACCAGTAATTGCGCGGCAAGTAAAACCACTTCTGCATTTTCAATATAAAAAGTGGGCAGAATATCATTTAAAAGGATAAAACCGATGGCAAAAACAGCTTCTATAAGAAAAACCAGCAGGAAAGTAGAAAGTGCAATTCTTCTTAGCTCTCTATAATGTCCCAGCCCCTTTTGATTTCCTATTCTTATTGTTGCCGCAACTCCAAGTCCAACTGCCACCATAAAAGTCATAGAGGCGAGGTTAAGGGCAATTTGATTTGCTGCCTGCGGATTGGTACCCAGGAGACCAGCCAGAAAAACGGTAGCGGTAAAAATCGCAACTTCGAACAGCATTTGCAGAGCGGTAGGAAAGCCCAAAGCCAATAGGCGCCTGAAAATCGCCGCTTTTAAAAATTCTTTTTTTGTCCACCTGAAATATTCTGCAAACTTTTTCTTTCGTCTTAGTATTTCCCAGATAAACCACAACATAAAGAACCTGGATACTAAAGTTCCAATGGCTGCGCCTTCCAGCTCCAGTCTTGGAAAAATCCAGATTCCATAAATAAGCAAATAATTAAAGACCACGTTTACAACATTGCTCAGCAAAGTAGCATACATGGCATATTTTGTTTGGGAAAGGCCGTCAGCAAACTGTTTAAATGCCTGAAAAACCATTAAAGGCAACATGGAAAAAGCAACAATTTCAAGATAAGGAATTGCCAGTTCCACTACTTCCGGCGGCTGGTCTAAATAATTTAAAACCGGTTTTGCCAGCAACAATAGAAGAAACAGGAGAACACCATTAATTGCACAGAGAATGATGCCGTGGTGGAAGTAACTTCTTCCGTTTTCTATATCCCCTGCCCCATCTGCTTCAGCAATAAGCGGAGTGATTGCAAACGAAAAGCCGATTCCCAAAGATAAGGCAATAAAAACCAGGCTGTTTCCTAAAGAAACCGCAGCCAATGGCGCCGGCCCCAGCTGACCGATCATCAAATTGTCCACCAGCCCAACCATTACATGCCCCAACTGTCCAAGCATGACGGGAAACGCCAGCTTCAGGTTTTTGCTGAATTCTTTGGTATAGGCTGATAACTGCAAGCTGCTCTTTTTTGGTGTGCAAAGATAGCAGCTTTTCCCTGCTGAAAAATTTATTCCGATTCAAAAATTGGAGGCTTTTCAGCCACAATTCAGAATAAAGAAAATATCGGCCGGAAGTGTTGTTCCACACCGGGATTTACAGTATTTAATATAGCATTATAACTTCTCCTTCTTTGCAGTATCAATTTTTTTTAAGCCGTGCTTGTCAATAAGATAAACCAGGGAAGCCATTGTGGCTGCACCAAGTTCCAGCTCTCTCTTGTTTACATGTTCAAATGTATCATTTGCTGCATGATGATGGTCAAAATAGCGCTGAGAATCGGGACGCAATCCCGCCAGCACCACATCTCCTTTCTTTAAAGGTGCTACATCTGCACCGCTTCCTCCCATTTCAAAATAATGGATAAGGTATGGTTTGAAAAGTTCTTTCCAGCTTTGAATTTGTGAAAACTGTGCTTTGTCGGCATCAAAAGAAAATCCGCGCGGGGTAAATCCACCGGCATCACTTTCCAAAGCGAAAATGTGATTTTCATTTTTGCTCTTAGCCACTTCAGCATACTTATTACCACCACGAAGGCCATTTTCTTCATTCATAAATAAAACAACCCTTAGCGTCCTCTTTGGTTTATAATTTAATTCCTTAAAAAGTCTCAACACTTCCATAGACTGTACCACACCGGCACCATCATCATGCGAACCATCTCCAAGATCCCACGAATCCAGATGCCCTCCAACAACCATTATTTCTTCAGGATGTTCGCTACCGGTTATTTCTCCAATTACATTATAGGACTGCACGTCTGCATGCTGCTCGCAGTTTAGTTTAAAATATAATTCCAGCTCATTATTCATTGTTAAAAGTCCGCTAAGATATGCCGCATCATTTGTACTAATTGCTGCGGCAGGAATTCTTTTAGAAACCGGAGTTTCCCCATAGCTCATTGAACCGGTATGAGGCAAATCGTCCATACGTAAATTCATAGAGCGTACAATCACTCCCACGGCACCGTATTTTCCTGCTTCTGCCGCTCCGGAATAACGTTGATCCACACAACCACCATAAGATTCAAAGGTACTTATAAGGTCGGGACGCATTGGCCTGTTAAAAAAGACAATTTTTCCCTGAATTTGTTCTTTTCCATACCGTGCCAGGTCTTCTACTCCCTGCACTTCAATCACGCGGGCTTTGGTTCCTCCGGCAGGAGTAGGCACAGAGCCTCCCAAAGCAGTAATATTAACATTTTTTGTAAGCCCAGGGGAAGTCTCTACGTAAGCAAATTCTTTTGCACCACGCGTCCATTTTGGCACCATCACCGGTTGCAGCCAAACTTTATCGAGGCCCAATTCTTCCAGTTGAGCTTTGGTGTATTCCACAGCCTGTTGCGCCTGGTAAGATCCTGAAAGCCTTCCGCCAATATTATTGGATAGATAATCCAGCCAGTCATAGCTTTTCCCATTCAGCAGGGACATATCATAAATTTTGCGGAACATCAGAGAATCTGCTTCTTCAGGATTCATTTGTGAAAAAACCGAATGTGCGCCTATAAAAACAAAAAAGGCAAAAAATATTTTTTTCATTATTATCGCTATTAAGTTGAAAATGCCACCGGCGGAAAGATAAAGATTATTCTTTTTCCAGTTGCTTCCTGTATTCATCTAAATCTTTGAAAATTTCTGAAGGAAAGCGGGTTCCTGTACTTCATTGTACTTTTTCAATTTCTCCTGCATCACTTTTGCGACCAAATAACGTGCCGCTTGCTTGTTATCTGAAGGGATACGTACCCTGGCAAATCTGCAGTAGAAGTATGATTGATAGCTTCTTCATAACTGCTGCGATAAGCATCCCATAGTTTTCTTTCCTGCAGGTCCCCCGGGAGAAAAATTCAAGTTTTTTTAGGTTTTCTAATCCTTTTCAACAGCCGCTGCCGTTGTTCTTCTTTTAAAGTATTCAGAAAAATTTAAAAACAATAATGCCGTTACTGCTAATATGCGTCTAAAAATTTCTTATTTCCTGTATTTCCCTTTCCAGAACTTTCCATCTACATCATTTGCGGAGGTTTTTCCTTCAAGATATTATGCGGATGAACCTTTAATAGAAGCTGGTGTATTTCCGAGACCGATAGCATTAGTTACTCCAAAAGTACTGAGATTAATATCTGTTGTTTAGATTGGAAATCTAATTATACAATCTTTGGGATACTTATTTTTTTTATCTTCGCCGCTAAAGAAAAACAGCTTGAATCCAAAAGAAAAAGAAGAAATAATTGAAAAAGTAAGCCTCCTGCTTAAAGAGGTGCCTTCTTCAATGGACATTGTTAAGAAAGGAAAAG
The DNA here is from genome assembly GCF_031846585.1 of Autumnicola musiva. Lineage (NCBI taxonomy): Bacteria > Pseudomonadati > Bacteroidota > Flavobacteriia > Flavobacteriales > Flavobacteriaceae > Autumnicola > Autumnicola musiva. Next base: position 59,301 of record NZ_JAVRHK010000016.1, on the reverse strand, counting down.
ACAGGGAGTACCGGTTCAGGTACCTTGCCACCCATATGGTGGAAAAAGCCATAGAAAAAGATGCTCTTATTATTTCTGAAAATCGTAAAGGCATTGCCATTCTTTTTAAAACAAGCAAAAAAGATGATTCCTTCTGGAAAGATTTGTGGACACAGATAGGATTGGTTTGGAATGTTACCGGGGTTAAAAATGCTTATAGTATTCTAAAAAATCAGAACTATATCAAAAAACAACGTCCTCAAAAAAGCGAATATCTTTACTGTTGGTTTTGGGGAATACTTCCTGATTCCCGGGGAGCAGATACGCAGGTGGGAAAGTCTATGAAGGATGAGTTTTACCGACAGGCACGGGAATATAAAATCCCACTTTATGCGGAAACCAGGATGAAAAAAAATGCTATTGTTTATCAGCGGTTTGGATTTGAACTTTTCCATACCTGGCAACATCCCAGCGGGGACACCATGTATTTTTTAAGGTATATTCCTGATAACGTGAAGAAAATAGAATAGTAAAAAGCTTAGGCTGTTAACTATAGACTTTTGCAATAAACCTTTAGCGGGTTATATGGGTTGTTGTCTCTTGTCTCTTGTCTCTTGTCTCTTGTCTCTTGTCTCTTGTCTCTTAGAAAATAAACTCATTCTCCATTTTCACTTCATATTTTTCACCTTTCACATTCACTTTAATTAAAATTTGCTCGCAAAAAGATTTACATCTTCTCCCGTAACTTTTTCACCACCAAGAATAATTAATCTTTCCACCACATTCCGAAGTTCCCGCACATTACCACGCCAGTCATATTCTTTCAGGATATCAAGAGCTTCATTGGTGAATTCTTTTTTATTGGTGCCCTGTTCACTGGCAATTTTGGCACTGAAATGCTCCACCAACAGGGGAATATCTTCTTTCCTCTCATTAAGCGGCGGCACCTGAATTAGAATTACTGCCAGGCGGTGATAAAGGTCTTCCCTGAAGTTGTTAGCCTCTATTTCAGCTTTCAGGTCCTTATTGGTAGCCGCAACCACGCGCACATCTACCTTTATATCTTTATCGCTCCCCACCCGGGAAATCTTGTTTTCCTGAAGCGCACGCAAGACTTTGGCCTGGGCCGAAAGGCTCATATCCCCAATTTCATCCAAAAAGATAGTACCTCCGTTCGCGGCTTCAAATTTACCTGCACGGTCTTTATTTGCTGAAGTAAAAGCACCCTTTACATGGCCAAAAAGCTCACTTTCAATCAATTCTGAAGGGATCGCCGCACAATTCACTTCAATCATAGGACCTTTGGAGCGCTCGCTTTTTTGATGCAGCCAGTGCGCCACCAATTCTTTTCCTGTTCCGTTTGGGCCGGTAATCAAGACCCGGGCATCGGTATGAGCAACTTTCTCTATTAATTCCTTTATTCTTACAATGGCTTCAGACTCCCCAATCATTTCGTAGTTTTTCCCAACTTTTTTCTTTAAGCGAGAATTTTCCACTACCAGCTCCTTCCGGTCCAAAGCATTGCGCACCGTGTTAAGCAGCCGGTTAAGATCAGGTGGTTTGGAAATGTAATCGAAAGCACCCATTTTCATGGTATTTACTGCGGTATCCAAATCTCCATGGCCGGAAATCATGATTACAGGAATTTCAGGCTTGACCTTCCTTATTGATTCCAGCACTTCAACCCCATCCATTTTGGGCATTTTAATATCACAAAGCACGAGATCATAATCTTCATCCTTAATTTTTTCCATTCCTTCCAGCCCGTCGCTGGCTTCTTCTACGGAATAATTTTTATTTTCTTCAGTAAGAATTTTTACCAGTACCCGCCTGATTGCTGCTTCGTCCTCTATTAATAAAATCTTAGCCATATTGGTTTGCTCAATTATTATTAGTTAATCCAGATTCTTGTTACCCTGCATTGCAGAATTTGGGTAAAACATATGCACATCCCTTTGAGGGAATGGAATAGTAATATTATTTAATCTGAATTTCTTATCGATATTAAATCTTAACTCGCTTTTAACTTTCGGGTCCACAAAACTATCGGATATATAGAAGTGAAGTCCAAAATGTAATGCCGAATCCCCAAAATCTTCAAATAGAACAAAAGGTTCCGGCTTCTTCAACACCCCTTTTTGGTCTTTAGCGCATTCCAGCAGCACTTTTCTAACCAATTCAGTATTACTCCCATAGGCCACCCCCACTTTTACTGCTTCCCGGGTGGTTTTATGATTTTGGGTATAGTTAAATATAGTATCACTGATAAATTTATGATTTGGGATCACCATAACTTTATCGTCCCTTGTTAAAGCACGGGTGGTTCTAAGCTTGATTTGAAATATCCTGCCTACCCGGCCGTCCACTTCAATAATATCTCCAACCAGAAGGGATTTATCCATAATGATAAAAATCCCCCCAATAATATCCTGAAACAATTCCTGTAAGGCAAGCCCAATTCCAACAAATAAAACTGCTGAAGCCGTAAGTAAAACGGTTATATCTATCCCTGCCGTACTCAGCGTGATTAAAATGACTATCAGGTAAACGGAGTACTTAATAAATTTAAAGATGCTTACAAACTTCATCTTATCTTCATCAAGCAATTTGCCCATAATGAATGAGCGGAGCACACGAAGTACAATGCTGGTGAGCACGAAAGAAATTATTATCAGCAATAACAGACCAACAGTAATTTCTATAGGAATACCGTCTTTAACCTCGTAATCAAGAATTACAAAGTTCCAGACATCTTTTACAGCCCCCCAGAGATCCTGCTCTATAAGTTCAGATATTTTTTCCTTTGTACCCGACTGCATTACTAATATTTAAGCCATTTATAGATTTCTTTGTAGCTGGCTTTTTTACCATACATTAGAATTCCTATTCTATAAATTCGTGCTGCCAACCAAACTACAGCAAAATTGGTAAGAAGTAAAATTACTATTGAAAGTGTAAGTTCCCACCATGGCACTCCAAATGGGATCCGCATAAGCATCACTATTGGAGAAGTTAATGGTATCATTGAAAAAATGGTGGAGACTGTTCCATGCGGGTTTTCAATTACGGCAAAAAATCCTATATAAATCCCCAGCATTAGTGGCAGGATAACCGGAAACATAAATTGCTGAGTATCGGTTTCGCTATCTACAGCTGCGCCAATTGCTGCATAAATTGCACTGTACAGGAAGTATCCGCCAATAAAGAAAATAAGGAAAAAGATAAGCAGGCTTAAAATTGGAAGATTCAAAACATCAACAATTAACTGCTGAATTTCCGGCTGCATCATTTCCTCTACCTGTTCCTGCGCGGGAGATTGAATGGTAAGAGGATCAATTCCGAAAAAGAAGGCCAGGATTGCAAAAAGAATTCCGCCCAGTACCACCCAGATACTAAACTGGGTGATTCCTGCAAGAGAAGTACCTATTACCTTACCCATCATAAGCTGGATTGGCTTTACCGAAGAAACAATAATTTCTATAATACGGTTGGTTTTTTCTTCAATCACACTACGCATTACCATATTACCGTAAATAATAATAAACATCATTAGCAGATAGCCTGCTGCCCCTCCAAAAAACATTTTGATGTAATTTGACATTTTGGAGCTTCGTTCCCCGGCAAAATTTTGAATTTGTACATTTACCTGTGCCCGGGCTTCTTCAATTTCAGAAGTATCAATACCCCGGTCTTTCAACTCCTGGTTGGTAAGCTTATCGGCTATAATTTTCTCAATATTTTGTAAGGTGCCCATTCCCGGGCTTTCTTTTCCGTAGAAACGAACGGCTTTGGTAAGATCTACATGGCTGGAAGTAATGGGAATATGAATAAGGCCATAATATTCCTGGTCTACCACTTTCTGTTTGGCATCCTGCAGGTCCATTGCGGAGTAATCCAGATACTGTACCTGTTCATTATCTTTAAACTCTTCTTTGAAAAGGCCTGTTTCATCATGAATTCCAATAATTCGCTGTTCACTGCTGTTGAGCATGCTAAGGTAGGCTATAAGCAGAATCATACCTACCAGGATTAAAGGACTAAGAAAGGTCATTACAATAAAAGTCCTATTCCTGACCCTTGCCAGATATTCCCGCTGAATAATTAGCTTCAGATTACGCATTTTGAGTAACTGTTTTGATAAAAATATCGTTAACCGAAGGAATCACCTCTACAAAATGATTAATCTTACCCTTCGTAATTAAATACTGCAGCAAATCGTTGGGAGATTCTCCTTCTTTTAATTGCACACTTACTTTAAGGTCGTCATTAATACTCTTGAAATATGCCTTCCCCAAAGTAAATTTTCCCTCCAAATCCCGGAGCAAGGCATCTTCATTGGACACTTCCACTCCTATTTCATAAGTATTGGATTTATATTGTTTTTTAATGTCGGAGACTTTGCCATCCAGAAGTTTATTAGACTTATTAATTAAAGCCATATAATCACAAAGTTCTTCCACACTTTCCATCCTGTGTGTTGAAAAGAGAATGGTTGCCCCATTTTCTTTAAGCTGAAGAATTTCTCTTTTAATAATTCCAGCATTAACAGGATCAAAACCGCTAAAAGGCTCATCAAAAATGAGCAGTTTTGGATTATGCAAAACGGTGATTACGAATTGCACTTTTTGGGCCATTCCTTTTGAGAGCTCCTGAATTTTCTTGTCCCACCAGCTGGTTATTTCCAGCTTTTCAAACCAATACTGCAGTCTCTCTTTTGCTTCAGATTTTGATAGTCCCTTTAATCTGGCAAGATAAAGCGCCTGCTCTCCCACTTTCATAGATTTGTACAGTCCTCTTTCTTCAGGAAGATAACCTATATGAGCAATATCATTAGGATGTAGCGGTTTGCCCTCAAGAAAAACCACGCCTTCATCGGGCATGGTAATTTGATTGATTATCCTTAGCAACGTGGTTTTTCCGGCTCCGTTAGGCCCGAGCAAACCAAATACGCTGCCCCTGGGAATGCTAATAGAAACGTCATTAAGTGCAGTAAATTTTCCGAAGCGTTTGTAGATATTTTCCGCTACTAAGAGATTCTCCATATAGAAATTTTCCAGATCGGGTAAATATATAGAAATAGCATGAGAGATACCGGAATTGATAGAATTTTATAAGAGGAATATCCTAAAAAACAAAACCCACCCTTAACCAAAGTTAAGGATGGGAAAAAAATTGCTATGAAAAAGAAAAATTATCACTAAATATTTAGTGATTCTCAAATATATAAATTTTTTCTTAAAACCAGCGGTTTATGAAAACATATCTTTAACTTTTTCAAAAAATGATTTATCGCTTTTTTCCGGATTCGGCTGAAAATTCTCGTCATTAGCCATCTTTTCAAAGAATTCCCGCTGTTCTCTGCTAAGCGTTTTTGGTGTCCATACATTTACATGGACCAAAAGATCTCCTTTTCCATATCCGTTAAGATTGGATATTCCTTTTCCCCTTAACCTAAGGATTTTTCCGGATTGTACACCTTCATCTATCTTAATGCGCACTTTTCCTGAAACCGTATCAATTTCACGTGAGCTTCCAAGGGCTGCTTCAGAATAACTAATATATAGGTCGTAATGCAAATTATCGCCTTCCCTTTGCAGGCTTGGATGTTCCTTTTCTTCAATTGCAACAAGCAAATCCCCGGGAACGCCATTTCCGGGAGCATCATTACCTTTTCCGGCAACCTTGAGCTGCATTCCATGTTCAACACCCGCAGGTATTTTAATAGAAACCGTTTCTTCCTTGGTAACCAGACCAAATGCATCTGCATCGGCAGGTTTTTCATCAATAATTTGTCCGCTGCCACCACATACATTACATGGAGATGCCGTTTGCATTCTACCTAAAATTGTATTGGTAACGCGGGTAACCTGTCCTGTCCCTTTACAGGTAGAACAGGTTTTATAAGTAGTTCCGGGAGCCTGTAACTTCCGCTTTACCTTAATCTTTTTTTCTACCCCATTTGCAATTTCTTCAAGGGTAAGCGAAACACGAATTCTAAGATTGCTGCCTTTGGCGCGACGTTGGCCACCGCCAAAGCCTCCACCAAAGCCGGAAAAGCCTCCACCGAAACCTCCTCCGCCAAAGATATCTCCAAACTGGCTGAATATATCATCCATGTTCATGCCGCCGGCACCACCGCCAAAGCCACCGCCTTCAAAAGCCTGATGACCAAACCTGTCGTACTTCGCCTTTTTCTCTTCGTTTCCTAGGACTTCATATGCTTCTGCTGCTTTCTTAAATAATTCTTCAGCCTTCTCATCTCCCGGATTTTTATCGGGATGATATTTGATGGCCATCTTTCGATAAGCCTTCTTGATTTCAGCAGAAGAAGCGCCTTTACTTAGTCCTAATATCTCGTAATAATCCTCTTTCATGATTAAATTTTGCGGGTTCTAAAAGTAATTTCTACTTGCCGGTTACAACTTTAGGATAACGAATAATTCGTTCTCCTAACTTGTATCCTCTCTCAACAACATCTACAATCTTTCCCTTCAAATCATCAGAAGGAGCCGGGATTTGAGTTATCGCTTCATGGATGTCGGCATTAAAAGTTTCACCTTCCTCCACATTCATTGGTTCCAGACCTTTACTGTGTAAAGTTTCACGGAATTTATTATTAATAAGCTCTACTCCCTGCAGAAGGTTTTTGTCTTCAGTTTTCCTGATTTCATTCAGCGCACGATCAAAATCGTCCAATACCGGCAACATGGCTGTTATAACTTCCTGGTTGGCTGTTTTAAATAATTCCAGCCGCTCTTTGGAAGTGCGTTTTTTATAATTTTCAAATTCAGCAAAGAGACGAAGAAATTTATCTTTTTCCTTTTGAACTTCCTCCTTCAGCAATTCTGTTTCAGACATTCCAAAATCAGAGTCCTCTTCAGTATTCTCCTGATCTTTTTCTTTTTCCTCAACCTCCTCAATTGCTTCGTCTAATATTTCTTCTACACGATCTTTTACAGACTCCTGTTCTTCTTTTACTTCTTTATCTTTCTTTTTACTCATTTTCTCACATTTTAAGCTTTGCAATTTAGGACAAAAGTATTGCCAATTCCGCTGAGATGTCAAAATGTCATTGAAATTTTTTAGTAATTATTTATGAACAACCTATTTATCAAATTAGTAATTTCGCCAGCTAATCAAAAAATAAATTATAAACTATGAAAACTAACTTGTTAAATACTTTTTTCGTCGCTTTTATAGCCCTATCCATTGTAGGCTGTAAAAATAACCAGGGCCATGAAGCAGAGGTAGAAGAAGCTAAGGAAGCTGCCGTTGCTGAAGGAGAGGTTATGGAATATATGGCCGATACTACTGCTTCTGTAATAGAGTGGAAAGGATCCAAGCCTACCGGAACACATACCGGAACAATTAAAATTGCTGAAGGAACTTTTTCTGCAAATGATTCTGTAGTAGAAAGCGGAAGCTTTAAAATTGATATGGTTACTATTGACGTAACCGATCTTGAAGGTGAAGACAAACAGAATCTTGAAGCTCATCTTAAAGGTACTGTAGAAGGAAAAGAAGGAGATTTCTTTAATATTATGGAGTATCCTCACGCTACTTTCGAGGTAACAGGGATTAAAGAAGAAAATGACCAGAAAATGATGGAAGGTAATCTTACCATTAAAGATCAGACTAAAAATATTTCTTTTCCTATAGAGATTAATCGATCAGGAGACGAAATAAATATCACCAGTGAAGAATTTGTGATAGACAGAACAAAATGGAACGTAAACTATGGTTCTAAATCTGTATTTGATAACCTTGGAGATAACTTTATTAGTGATGATATTCAGTTAAAACTTGATATTAAAGCTAAAAAAGCATAATCTCTAAAAGAAGTTAAAGTATGAAAAGGCTGCCGGTTTGGTAGCCTTTTTTATTTCAACAAATCCTGCAGTGCGTTTGATAAATGAGTATATCTAAAGTGAAAGCCCGTACTTTCAATTTTTTTATTACTTACCAACTGGCTTGATAATATAAGCCTGCCCATTTCCCCAGCCATAGTTTTTATCACTACTGCTGGCACATTAGGCAGCCATACCGATTTTCCCATATTTTTAGCTACGCATTTCACCAGCTCTTTATTAGTAACAGGATTTGGCGCTACGGCATTGTAAGTTCCCGCTAAATCGTTTTCCAGTGCATGTAAAAAGATTCGTGCCAAATCTTCTATATGAATCCAGGATTGCCATTGTTTTCCACTCCCCAATGGAGCTCCCACATTAAAACCAACAGGCTGCTTAAGCTTTTCCAGCATCCCTCCTTCTTCAGCCAAAACAAGGCCAATCCTTATTTTAGTAACATCTATACCAATATCCTGAAAATTATTTACTGCACTCTCCCATTTTACCACAACTCTGCCGGCAAAACTATCATCCACTCCGGTTTCATCTTCAAAATATAGTTTATCTTTAGAACTTGGATAAATTCCTATGGCACTTGCAGAGATAAAATGATCTACAGAATGATCATTTTTGGAAAGTACATCGAATAGCAGTTTTGCCGTTTCCGTCCGGCTATCCATAATGGCCTTTTTATGACTTTTGGTCCAGGGTTTGGCAATGCTTGCCCCCACCAGATTAATAATTGCACTAACTCCCTCAAGAGATTTTAAATCCATCTCCCTATCATAAGGATTCCAGTAGAATCCTTTGTATTTATCCTTCTTCTCTATCTTACTTTTACTGGTAGTAAGATAATTTACTTCAATTCCGTTTTCATGACACAATCTGGTAACATGTGAACCAATTAAACCTGTTGCTCCCGTAATTAAAACCCGCATATTTTTTCTTTTGAAGATACACATACAAAAGATTGAATGCCAAAGTTTATTATAGGTTTAACACGTGAAGATTAATCTTTTAAAGCTCTTAACATCTCCCTTTTTCCGGGGGGACCGGGAAGTTTTTCAACCTTAAAACCTACCTTAAGCATGGCCCTGCGAACACTACCTTTTGCCGCATAAGTAACCAGTACACCTCCCGGCGTTAAGGAATTAAACATCCTCTCAAAGATTTCTTCTGTCCACAATTCAGGCTGAACGCGGGCTCCAAAAGCATCAAAATAGATAAGATTAAATTTTAACACATTACTTATCTCCTCAATTTTTTTCTTTTGTTTGTGCAAATAAAAATCTTTTGAAATCTCAACTTCTCTATTCCAGGGAATAAGATGCATTTCAGCAAACACATCCTTATATTTTTCGGCGGAAAGAATATCGGGGTAATTTAATTTTTCAATTTCTTCGGGGTTTACAGGATAGGCTTCCACCCCGGTATAATAAATTTTCTTCTGAAGTTTTTGCATTTCCAGAAAAGTAATAAAAGCATTTAAACCTGTTCCAAAACCTATTTCCAGAATTTTAACTTCAACAGCTTCATATTTCTTCAGAAAATAATGCAGTCCGGTTTTAATAAATACGTGTTGTGCTTCCTGTACAGCGCCGTGCCTGGAGTGATATTGCTCATCCCATGCCGGCAAATGTATGGTTACAGAACCATCTGCAGTTGTAATAATTTTTCTTTCCAAATTTTAATTTTTTAGCAAAACTCCTTCTGCCAGAAAAGACCATTTTTGCTCTGGTTGATTGATCGCTGCTATTTCGGCCTCAGAATTCCCTGCGTCTTCAGCAAAATGCTTCAGCTCTGCCAGGGAAACTTCTTTTATATAGGCAATTCCTTCCACAATCACTTCTTTATTTTCAATGTCTTTTGGCATAAAGAAAGCATAATCCTTAAACTTCACCATTACTTCTTCTCCTCCAGGCATCTGAAGCGTCATCCAGCAGCCTTTCTTTTTACAGACGCTCATAATATTTGTTTCCATGCTTACCTGCAAGCTATCCCCAACCTCCATTTTCTTAAACTCTTCCTGCATCTGTGCAGAGGTCAATATTTTCTCAGATTGAATTTTATTTCCGAAAGCTTCATAGGATATAGGTTCCTTCGAATTTTGAGAAACTTTTTCTTCTTTGCTATCATTACAACTAAGTAATAACAAAAACAAAGACAGGGTGAAAATGGTTTTTTTCATAGAAATAAGATTAAAGTATCTACTTTAGTAAAATCAAATTTACCAAAACTTTAGATTTTGATTCTGTGTTTATTTAGGTAAATTTGCGAACATAAATTCAAGTAAATAATGAAAACCAGCACTACCAAGATAGATATCCAGAAGGCCTCTCGTTCCAAAATCAAAAATGTTGATTTTAACAATCTTTCCTTTGGACAGGTTTTTACAGATCATATGATGGTGTGTGATTATAAAGATGGTATGTGGCAAACTCCAACAATAAAGCCATATGGACCGTTTGAGCTGGATCCTTCAGCGAAGGTTTTTCATTACGGACAGGCTGTTTTTGAAGGAATGAAAGCCTTTAAAGATGAAAAAGATCAAATCTGGCTTTTCAGGCCTGAGAAAAATTTTGAGCGTATAAATAAGTCCAGCGAACGTTTGGCAATTCCGGCCTTTCCAAGAGACTATTTTTTTACCGCCATGGAAGAGCTTTTAAAACTGGAACGGGAATGGATTAAAAAAGGCTTTGGCAACTCATTATATGTAAGACCATTTGTAATTGCTACGGAAGCAGGAGTTTCAGCAGCCCCTGCCAAAGAATACAAGTTTATGATTATTTGCTCTCCGGCCCAGGCTTACTACAGCGGAGAAGTGAGGGTTCAGATTTCAGAAAAATTCAGTCGTGCTGCCGATGGTGGAGTTGGTTTTGCAAAGGCTGCCGGAAACTACGCCGCACAGTTCTATCCTACCAACCTGGCAAAAGATGAAGGTTTCCAGCAAATTGTATGGACCGATGCCAGCACTCATGAATATCTTGAAGAAGCAGGCACCATGAATGTTTTCTTCAGGGTTGGTGATAAGCTTCTTACCGCCCCAACCAACGACAGAATCTTAAATGGTGTTACCAGGGATTCTGTTATTAGCCTTGCCAAAGAGTATAATATTGACTTGGAAATACGCCGTGTTTCTGTAAAGGAAATTATAGAAGCTGCTAAAAGCGGAGAGTTGAAGGAGATGTTTGGTTCCGGAACAGCAACTGTAATTAACCCAATTTCAGGCTTTGGTTATGCCGGTGAAAAATATGAACTCCCTAAACTGGAAGATTCCTATGCCAGGTTCTTTAAAGATAAACTGACGAAAATTCAGTATAACCAGGCAGAAGATAAATTTGGCTGGAGGTATCTTGTAAAGTAAATTCACCTTCTATACTGATACTGTTTCCTGTTTTTAAACAATAATTGTTATTGATGAACCAGCGAATACGTTGAATCTATAAATTCCGGTTATCGCAGTTTTGCTGATAAATGAGTATGCACATAAATAAGATATACCTCTTCTTCATTATCATGCAAATTATTAAATCCCTGTTCAGTCAGTCTTAAAAGGAACAACTTATATAATCGTATAATTGCCTGCTGCCATTTTAATAACGATGGGAGGAATTTCTGTTTCCACTACTAGTTTCTCCGGAATCTTTCCTTTAACAGCCAATATCGGCATGCACTTTTTACGCCAGAAATAATAAGAAGATGCTTTATAAAATCTCCTAAAACTTTTATTCACTAAAGATACCTCTAATGTTGGGGCTAAAATAATGCGGACCTTTTAAAACTTTACCGTCTTCACGGTAGATAGGTTCACCATCATCCCCAAGCTTGCTCATATTGCTGGCATGAATTTCATCAAACACTTCTTCAATTTTATGCTGCATCCCATGTTCTATTATAGTGCCACACAAAATATATAGCATATCCCCCAGGGCATCGGCAACCTCAACAAGATCATTATTATTTGCGGCTTGAAGATATTCTTCGTTTTCTTCCTGCATCAGCCTGAAGCGCAGCATATTCTTAGCTGTTCCGAGATCTGCCAAAGGCTCCTCCTGAGTTCCCAGTTTGAAAGCTTTATGAAATTCCTTTACAGCTGATATTCTATTCTTCATAATTTAAAATTTATACTTTTTGAGACTCCAATTGCTTACGGGTAGATCCCTTTAAAAGTTTAACTTTGCGTAAAAATAAATAAAATGTTCAGCACAGGACAACTCATTTTCGCAGGCCTCTTCACAGTAGCTTTTGCCACTGTTATTGCCATTAGTTACCGAAAAGATTTTGCACTGCATAAAAAATATTACAAAGGAAGTATTTTTGTACTAGTAGGATTTATTGTCTTTATCCTCCTTCTTTTTTTAATCAAAAGGTTCCTGAACCACTAGTAAATAAAGGAAGTCCCCTGTAACATTATGGAAATTAATTATCTTAGCTGTTAAATTAAATAAGTACAACATGAAAATCTTCAAATACCTGCTGTTCCTTATACTTATACTTATTATTGGGACGTCCATATATGTGGCCACACAGAAAGGAGGTTTTCAGCTGGAAGAAAGCAGGCTTATAGATGCACCGCAGGAAGTGGTGTATAACGAGGTGAACGATTTCAAAAACTGGAACAATTGGGAGCCGTGGTCCGGCGAAGCTGAAGATATCACTACAAATTACGGAGATACCACCAGCGGCAAAAATGCCTTTTATTCCTGGAATAGTGAAAGCATGGACAATGGTAAAATCTCTACAACACAAGCTAATCCTTTTTCTTCCATTCAACAGGAAATTACTATCCAAACTACTTTCGGAAAATCCACCAGCCAGATTAACTGGAAATTTGAAGAAACCGAAAATGGAACCCTGGTCACCTGGGCCATGAAGGGAAAACAAAGTTTCCTGGAAAAAGCTGCCTTTATGCTTCGGGATAAAAGTATAGCTGAAATAATGCGCCCAAAATTTATACAGAGCCTGGAGGATATGGATGCTTCTATAGAAGAAAAAATGAACGTTTATTTTATTAATGTTGATGGCGTCACCCAACATGGAGGCGGATATTACATGTATACCACTACTGCCAGTAAAACAAGCCAGATAGATGAAAACATGAATAATATGATTCATGACATAGCAGCCTATATGAACAAAAACAATATTGAAAGGACTGGAAAGCCTTTTGTTCTTTATAATGAATGGAACGAAGAAAACAATTCAGCAATTTTCTCTGCTGCTTATTTTATGCCAAGCGAAGTAATTACCCCTGCTGAAAGTCCTGTGCTTACAGGGTATATGCCAAACCAAAGAGTGGTGAAAACCACGCTAAAAGGTAATCACGATAATCTTCAGGAAGCCTGGGATCAAACTTATGCCTATATACAGGAAAATGATCTTACATTAGCGGAAGGTGCCAAAACGTTTGAAGTGTACAATATTGGGCCGGATGAAAATAAAAATCCGGCAAAATGGATTACTTCAATATATATTCCGGTTCAATAAAATTTTATGAAAAGTGCGTTACTGGTATTTTTGGGAGGAGGATTTGGAAGTGTTTTGCGCTACCTGATAAGCAAAGGCTTAAATAATTCTGCAGTAACTTCTATGCCTTATGGTACCTTTACCGTTAACCTGCTTGGAAGTTTATTTTTAGGATTCCTTTTTGGATTAAGCCTTAAAAATCCTAATATTAATCCCGGCATCTCCATGTTTTTTGCTGTAGGATTCTGCGGAGGCTTTACTACTTTTTCCACTTTTGCTCTGGAAAATCAGCTCTTTTTAAGAACAGGAGACTATTTCAATTTCTTCATTTATATGCTCAGCAGCATTATTTTGGGCATTTTTGCTATTTTTCTTGGCTTGTTTTTTTCCCGGCTTACCTGATTCAGTTTTCTACTTATACACTGTAATTCTTCAAAAAACTGAAAATTTCTCCAAAATCTGTTTAAAAATCACACTCTAAAGCTTAAACCGCTCACCTTTAAGCATTTTACCTTCTGATATTTCTACGGAAACATCAAGAAATAACTGCATCTATTATTTTTTCTACAATTAATCCAAAAATAACATCTTTATAAATAAACACCCCTAAAAAAATAGGGGTGTTATTGTTTATTTCGTAAAAATAATCATACACACCCCTATTTTTGTGTGCAGGTGAGATATTTTTATAAATTTGGTTAAAGTTTTAATGAGAAATTATGAAAAAAATTGAAGCCATTATTAGAAAATCAGAATTTGACGAAACAAAGAAAGCTCTTCATGATATAGGGGTTACTTTTTTTAGTTACTGGGATGTCACAGGGGTGGGCAATGAAAAGCAGGGCCATGTCTACCGTGGCGTTTCTTACAGCACCGCCGATATTCAGCGCCGGTTTTTATCTATTGTTGTAATGGATTCCATTGTAGAAAAAGCAGTTGAAACCATTTGCAGTACTGCATATACAGGAGATGTGGGAGACGGAAAAATATTTGTTTCCCCTATAGATGAGGCTTACCGCATAAGAACTAAAGAAAACGGGGAAGACTCTCTTAAATAGAATAAGATCAAAATTTAAATAATACAACTAATTAATTAAGAAGAAATTATGGAAGGATTATTAACAGTTAATAACGTTTGGATGATGATCTGTACCGGACTGGTATTTTTCATGCACCTGGGATTCGCGCTCCTGGAAATAGGGCTTACCAGGCAAAAGAATACGATCAACATTCTTTTTAAAAATATTTTTATTATCACTGTTGGACTTTTACTTTATTGCCTGCTTGGATTCAACCTGATGTATCCCGGTGAATTTAATGGCTTCTTAGGATTTGCAGGTTTTGGCCTAAACAGTCCTTTAACTGACGGATCTCTGGACCTTGCATATAGTGAAGGCTACACCTACTGGACAGATTTTCTGTTCCAGGGAATGTTTGCTGCAACTGCAGCGACAATTGTATCCGGTGCTGTTGCCGAGAGAATTAAGATTAACGCCTTTATGATCTTTGTGGTGCTATACGTAGGCCTTGTTTATCCAATTGCAGGATCATGGAAGTGGGGAGGCGGATTCCTTGATGAAATGGGCTTTTATGACTTTGCAGGATCAACACTTGTACACTCTGTAGGAGGATGGGCAGCTATTGTGGCTATCTGGCTTTTAGGTGCAAGAATTGGAAAATTTAAAGATGGAAAAATAGGGGCATTTCCCGGCCATAGTATGCCTTTTGCTACTACAGGAGTTTTAATCCTTTGGCTGGGATGGTTCGGGTTTAACGGGGGATCAGTCTTATCTGCAGATCCGGAACTTACTTCATTAACCCTGGTTACTACATGCCTGGCAGCTGCCGCAGGTGGAGTAGCTTCCTTTATCTTCTCATCTGCTCTTTATAAGAACTATGATATTACCATGTTCCTGAACGGTATTCTTGGTGGATTGGTTGGGATTACGGCAGGTGCTGATCAAATGAGCCCTACCGATGCGATCCTGATTGGAACTATTGCCGGAGTAATTATAGTACTCGGGGTAGCATTAATTGACAAAATGAAACTGGATGATCCTGTAGGAGCAGTAGCTGTTCATCTTATCTGCGGGATTTGGGGAACTCTTGCCGTTGGAATCTTTGGAAACCTTGCAGGCTTTGATCAGTTCATAACTCAGCTAATTGGTGTTGGGTGCTATGCCGCTATTTGTGTGGTAAGTTCCTTTATCATTTTCTATGTGCTAAAAGTAACTATAGGAATAAGAGTTTCTAAAAGGGATGAGACAGAAGGTCTTGATATTCATGAACATGGCATGGATGCTTATCCGGATTTTGGAATAAAACAGCACTAGCAAAATTAAAAAATAACGGAGCGTTTGGCAGAACGCTCCGTTGTAACCATTTCAAAACTTCATCAATTGATTAACACCCGATCAATTGGTCATACTACTAACATTTAAATCACATATTTAATCAATCTCATTATGAAAATAATTACAACTTCAAAAATAATGAAATTTCTACTTTTTACAGTAGCAGGTTTCACAGGTTTTCAGACTTTTGCCCAGGAAGATGAAGAAACATCTAACTGGCTGCTTAGTGGTAGCGTTGACACCTATTTCCGGACTAATTTTAACGGATTAAACAAACAGGTATATCTTGATGATGGGGATGATATTCCTGATATTTTTCCACAGGCACCAGCTTCCTCTTTTGCAGATAATCCCGGTTTTGCCATAGGAATGGCAAATATCATTCTTGGGTACGAAGGCGAAAAAGTAGGTTTTGTGGCAGACCTGGTTTACGGGCCTCGCGGGGAAGACGCTGTTTTCCTTTCAGATAATTCCAGTAATATTGTAAATCAGCTTTATGTATATTATAAGGTTAACGATGCACTAACTTTTACGCTTGGTAACTGGAATACCTATTTAGGGTATGAGGTAATCTCTCCCGCTGCAAATTTTAATTATTCCACTTCCTACATGTTCTCCTATGGTCCCTTCTCCCATACCGGGCTAAAAGCCGATTTCAATTTTGATGATAACTGGACGGGGATGCTGGCCATTATGAACCCAACCGACTTTACAGAATTTAATCCTTACGGGAAATATTCCTTTGGTGGGCAGCTTGGATATTCCAATGGCATGGGCAGCGCTTACCTGAATTTGCTTTATGGCGAGCAGTCCTATGTTTCCGATGAAGCCACTTTCCAGATAGATCTTACTACCGGTTGGGATTTAAGCGATGTCTTTTATTTGGGACTTAACGCCACCTATCAGGATACTGACGGATTAGGATTCTACGGAGCGGCAATTTATCCTCAGTTTCAGACTTCTGAAAATTTCGCTATAGGTTTAAGAGCTGAGTATTTTAAAGAGCTGGATAATGATGATGGTATTATTGATGATGGCCTGGTATACGGTGAAGATTTTAGGGCACTGGATTTTACCCTTACCGGAAGTTACACCGTTGGAAACCTTATTATAAAGCCGGAATTCAGGCTGGACAGTATTTCTGAAGATGTATTTGTAGATCGAGATCTAAACGCTAATGATAACCTTTCATCTTTTGTACTTGCCGCAATTTATGCGTTTTAGCAAATTATTTGTATATGATTTTAGACCGGCAAATACTTCTACATCCAGGTTATTCTCTGCAGGAGGTATGGGCAGGAATATTTACAGCTACAAGCACAGTAAGGATTATATGCTTTATTAAAATTTAAAATTTTGGAATCACCCTCCGGTATCCTTAGTTCTTTATACCGTCCACCGGAGTAGGTGGTTTCACCATAAAGGCACTCCCCTCCTGATTTCTTACGATATAAGCTTCAACAATCCCGGTATTATCTACCCTGAAAACTCCAGCTTTTAATTTTTTCTGAGGGATTTGTATATCCATTAATGTAAATCAGCAATAACAGCAGGCAGATTTTTATTCAGCGGAAAATTAAATAGCTATAAAATATGAAGTAGAAAAAAACCGCATTTTATACTCCTAAAAGTTAATCCTGAAAAAAATTCCTTAACCCTCTTCCACTTCAGCCTGATAATATTTAGAGCTCCCTAGATACTTTTGAATAAGCTGATTATACTCGGGGCTCAATTTCAAATCCAGTATTCCCGGGATGTTGTATAAAGCTTCCATATCATCAAAACCGGTTTTCAACAGGTCTTCAAGGTAAAGCAAAGCAGTATCATAATCTCCGTCATGTCCTGCCAGTTCAATAATTTTTAAATAAGCCTCAGGATTTTGTTTATCTACCACAGTCCTCAGAACACTGGTAAAGATTTTAGTATCAATGTTTAAATTACTGACTGCAATTACCTGGTAACGCTGCCCGATTATATTTTGTAAAAATCCTTCAAGGCGATGTGCCATTTGCACTTCTGCCAAACTTCCTTCCTCCTGTATTCTTCGCAGTTCATCAATTTGATAAGCCCACCATCCCACGTTTTCGAAATTGGCAGTGGCCAGATCGTTTTCAAGGAAATAAATGTAGTCACTCCTGTGAAGCTGTTCCTCTTCTTCAAGATTTCGCACCTCTCTTCTTTGCCTGCGGAAGGCACGTGTTCTTCGCAAGTCCCTTTTTTTATTCTTTAATATATCTTCAAACTTCTCATATTCCTCATATTTCTCTTCCAGCTGCTCCAGCTTTTTATAAGAAGCAAAATAATTTCTGGTTCGCCGAAGCCTTTCTGCAAAATCCAGTTCACTATTAAACATTCTCTCAATAAGTTCAGGGTTGGCCGGACGTTTTCCTTTAGCTATAGCATTTAATGTAAATCCGCTTACTGCATTAGAAATAAGCCCTTCATCTGGCCACTCCTCTGCATCTCCATTATAATAACCGAGTTCAACAGGAAAATCCTCATTTTCAAAAACGTCTGCAAAACTTTCCAGTTGACCTTTCTGAAAATCTTCTTCACTTACCAAAGCGCTAAAGATAAATTTGTTGCCTTTTTCAAGATATTCGGGATTAACAACAGCATCTCCTACAGCCAGGGCACCGTCTACCTCATCATAAACCATGGGTATTGCTGAAGCAACCTGTGCCCCTTCATTAAGGCCCGCGGTGTACATCAAATTTGTATCTACAGGAATTAGCCGGAGAACACTTCCAACCAGTTTTAGTGCTTTAGTAAGATTCACCTGTAACGAATCCTCATCATAACGGGAGTTGGATGCCGCTATTATATAAGATTGTTCTTCAGCAACCGTACGGAATAATCCGGCTGCCAAAGCACCTCTACCCTTAGGGTCATAAACAAAAATCACCGGATTTACCTCACCGGCATCTATTGATTGCGGTATGTATAATGCATAAGTACCAGAGAGGCTATCCTGAACGGGAATAGAATCAGTTACTCTTCCTTTAAGAATACGCATTTCCTGTGCTCCTGCCATTCCATTGAATAGCAACAAAAAGGAAATTATTAACCATATACCATTTTTCATAAAATCGCACTTTACAGTAAATATAAAAAAAAGCTTCTACCCTGAAGTAAAAGCTTTTTCTAGTAATCTTTTTTTATAAAACAGGTTTTCTATTTACTCCTGACTTTTTTCAGTTTTAAATTTTGTTTGGATTGCTCTGAGAAGAACACTGTTGCCAACAAACTAATGATTAATAAATCAGCGAAAATTAAAAATGCTATTCTTACTACAGCAATACCTGCAAAGCTAATTCCGGAAAATCCGATAATTCCCGTTATTATGGCGATTATCAGATAAAGTAATTTCTTTTTCATAGCGCTTCTTTTTTTGATAAAGATAATTCAGAGAAGCTTTAACTATTCCAAAAAAAAGTACAATTACCAGTTATTTAACGGAAAAAACGCAATAAACCTCAAAATGTTAAAACCGAACCTGATGGCTTCTATTGATAGGCTTGGCAATTAAATTATCTTTACACTAAATTTAATCCATTGAAGAAACACACTACAAATAAGGGGCATTCTGAAGAATTCTTTGGAGATTACAGAAATTTCTGGTGGAACAAACCATTTCTGGACCTTACTGCAGAAAGGCTTCAGCTTAATAATGTTGGAAGCATGTTAGATGTGGGCTGCGGCAAGGGCCACTGGACCAGGATACTGGCCCCCTATCTTAAAGAAAAAGCAGAAATTACAGCGGTAGATAATGACAGGAAATGGCACCTCGGGAATACTGAACTTCAACAGTATTTTCAAAGTGTAGAGCAAAATTTTACTCTTATGGCAGGAGATGCCCAAAATTTACCTTTCCCTGATAACAGTTTTGAATTTGTGACCTGCCAGACTGTACTTATCCATCTTCCAGAGCCGGAGAAAGCTATCAAGGAAATGAAAAGGATATTGACAGATAACGGCCTCCTTTTATGTGTAGAACCAAATAACATTGTACAGAGCCTTGTAAAAAATAGCATCTCTAAAAATGATTCTATAGAAGAAACCCTGGATCATATTAAATACCGGCTTATTATTGAAAAAGGAAAGCGGAAACTGGGCCGGGGAGATAATTCGCTGGGTGATTTACTGCCCGGTATGTTTGCTACAGAAGAACTGAGAGAAATTGAGGTAAGGCTTTCAGATAAAGCAATAGCCATGTACCCACCTTACGATAATGAGGAACAGGTGGCAACGGTAAAACAATGGATTAATGGAAGCTCCTGGAAATCTGAAACCCAGAAAGATATTGATTTTTTCAATGCTGCCGGAGAGGAATATATGCCTTTTTATTTTGAATACCAGGAAAAATATCAGTCGCAGGACGAGCATATAATGGGAGCACTGCAACGGGAACAATATCATGCAGCTGGCGGCTCTTTAATGTATCTGGTAAGCGGAAGAAAATAATTACTTAATGGCCAGCCAGGGCCGTGGTACAGGAGCGTCTTCAATTACATTGGAGAGAACTATATGTGTTTTGGTCTCTCCATATGTAATCATTTTATCTATAAAAGCTTCAAGATGTGCCTGGTCATGAAGCACCACTTCCATAATAATATTCTCATTGCCTGTAATGCGGTAACAATTAATTACTTCTTTAAATTCTTTCACCTTTTCCAGGAAAGCTTTAAGTCTGCCCATAAAAGCCCGAAGGGTGATAATTGCTTTTAACTGATGTCCTGCCTGCCGGTATGAAATTTCGGTATGATATCCCTGAATAACCCCGGCATCTTCCATTTTTTTTATTCTTTCGGATACTGCCGGAGAACTTATACCAACTTTTCTTCCAATTTCAGCGTTTGATAACCGGGCATTGGCCTGGAGATAGGAAAGTATTTCCCAGTTAATTTTATCGACTTTCATTTTAAAGGCTTTAAGTGCTAAATTTAGCAATTTTAAAGCAAATCATACTTTTTGCTTTAAAATCAATATCAATAAAGATTTTCTTGTAATTAAATTTGGAGAAGAATTTTATCATTAAAAATTATTGTGCAATGTCTCCATCTCAGGAAAACACTTCGAATTCAGCCATTTATAAGAAGGCTACAGACATACTAAGGCTTTCCCGACGGATTTCCCAGTATCTGGTGCAGGACCTTTCAAACCTGCAAAAGAATGGCAAAGAAGATCCGCATATTTATTTTTGTGGAGATATTGTGCAGCAATCCGTCTCACTCGCTCCTGAAATTTTAAAAGCAGAGAGCAAGACATTTTCTGAAGAGCGGCACCCTCACATTGCTTCTTTGGAGCGCATGGTAAACCTGCTTTATAAGAATTGTGAACGGCTGGAGCTTTCTAACAGCAACGGAAGGGAGTTTCTTCAACTATTGAAAATTGAACTTAGAAAGTTCAGAAAACTTCAACGCCACTGGATGCTAAAGCTGTAATTAATTCCAGGATATTATTATTAATTATCCATCTATTCCGCAGAAAAGTTCGTAAGCTGTACGGGCTCAAAAAAGGCTATGTGAATGCCTTCAATTAGCATGTTGGTGCCAATAATCGCAATTATGAGTCCCATTATTTTTTCTATCACCACAATTTTATTCTGGCCTATTAACCTTACCAGGTAATCGCTTGAAATAAAAGCCAGGTGGTTTAGCAGCATAATAAGGCCAAACATTAAAATTATTACCAGCATATCAAGATAACTGGCAGTTGTAGTATAGTTCATTGCTGTTACAATTGTACCCGGACCTGCCAGAATTGGAATGGCCAGCGGAGATATGGAAATCCCCTCATTAAAGTCAATTTCTGTCTGGTTATCAATACTGGATTGCTGCGCACGAATCATTTCGAATCCTACAAAGAACACCAAAATCCCACCGGTAATTTTAAAGGCAGGAATGGTGAGTCCAAACAGCTGAAAAATATATTTTCCCAACACTATAAAACCGGTAACAATAACAAAAGCGGTAAAAGTAGCCTTCTTGGAAATATACCTTTTCCTTTTAACATCGGCTTGTTTGGTGAGGCTTAAAAAGATAGGCATATTACCAACTGGATTATTAATCGCAAAAAAAGCGGTAAAAGCTCCTATGGCATACAACCAGATATTTTCCATTTTATTACCTTTTGAGGTACAACAAATTTTCAAAATTTCAAGCTGCAAAAATAGAAGTTAAGTTTGAATTGCATAATCTTCAGATCACTTTCTTTTCTAAAAAATACATTATAAAAAAGCCTCCCGATTTCATTCCCGAAAGGCTATAATTCATTTAAAAACATGCGCGATATTTGAAGGTTTTCCTGCTTTACATATTCCTCCTGTATTGCCCTCCTACTTCAAACAAAGCATTAGTAATTTGTCCTAATGAACAAACTTTAGTTGCACGCATCAGTACCGCAAAGAGATTTTCATTTTTTACGGCGGCATCTTTTAACTCAGCCAAAGCATTATCTGCTCCATTACCTTTGGCTTTATGCAGGGTGGTAAGGGTTTTAATCTGATGCTGTTTTTCCTCTTCAGTAGCGCGGATTACTTCTCCCGGCGTTACTGTTGGAGAACCGGTTGAACTTAAGAAAGTATTCACCCCAATAATAGGAAAATCACCATTATGCTTCAGGGTTTCATAATAAAGGCTTTCCTCCTGAATTTTACCGCGCTGATACATGGTTTCCATTGCACCAAGCACTCCTCCCCTTTCGGTAATCCTGTCGAATTCGGTAAGTACAGCTTCCTCAACCAAATCTGTTAATTCTTCAATAATGAAGGAACCCTGAATAGGATTTTCATTTTTAGCAAGCCCAAGTTCCTTATTAATAATCAGCTGAATGGCCATCGCCCTTCTTACTGAAGCCTCAGTAGGTGTGGTAATTGCTTCATCGTAAGCATTGGTGTGCAAAGAATTACAGTTGTCATAAATTGCATAAAGCGCCTGCAGGGTTGTCCGTATATCATTAAAATCTATTTCCTGTGCATGCAGTGAGCGGCCGGAAGTTTGAATATGATACTTCAGCATTTGCGCCCGTGGGTTCGCCTCATATTTATGCTTTAATGCCTTAGACCAGATTTTCCTGGCTACACGCCCAATTACTGCATATTCAGGATCTATTCCGTTAGAAAAGAAGAAAGACAGGTTGGGACCGAATTTGTTAATGTCCATTCCGCGGCTTAGGTAGTATTCCACATATGTAAATCCATTGGCAAGGGTAAAAGCTAATTGCGTAATTGGGTTTGCCCCTGCTTCAGCAATATGATAACCAGAAATAGAAACCGAATAAAAATTCCGCACCTTTTCTTCAATAAAATATTGTTGTACGTCTCCCATTAACCTCAGCGCAAATTCCGTGGAAAAAATACAGGTATTCTGTGCCTGGTCTTCCTTCAGAATATCTGCCTGCACTGTTCCTCTTACAGAACTTAAGGTTTTTTGTCTTATTTCTTCATAAATATCTGAAGGTAAAATCTGGTCACCGGTTAAACCTAGCAACATCAATCCAAGACCATTATTACCCTCGGGAAGATCACCTTTATAAGATGGCCTGTCAATTCCATTATCATCATAAAGCTCTTTCAGCTTCGCCTCTACTTTATCTTCAAGTCCGTTTTCCTTTATATATTTCTCACATTGCTGATCTATTGCCGCATTCATAAAGAAACCCAGTAACATTGGAGCAGGACCGTTAATAGTCATACTTACTGATGTTAAAGGATCTGCAAGGTCAAAACCGGAATATAATTTTTTTGCGTCATCAAGACAACAAATAGATACACCCGCATTCCCGATTTTCCCGTAGATATCTGGGCGGTGATCTGGATCGTTCCCGTAAAGGGTAACCGAGTCAAACGCAGTTGAAAGCCTTTTTGCCGGCAATCCCAGACTTACATAATGAAATCTGCGGTTAGTACGCTCCGGCCCGCCTTCTCCGGCAAACATCCTGGTGGGATCCTCGCCCTGTCTTTTAAATGGATAGAGCCCGGCGGTATATGGAAATTCCCCGGGAACATTTTCCTGAAGGCACCATTTTAAAATATCACCCCATGCTTCATATTTAGGCAACGCCACCCGTGGAATCTGGGTGTGGGATAGTGATTCAGTATGTGTTTCAATTTTAATTTCTTTGTCCCGAACTTTAAAAGAATATATAGGCTGCCGGTATTTATTCACCTTTTCCTCCCAACCCAGGATCATTTCCCAGTTGTAAGGATCAAGATCCATTTTTACACGATCGAATTCCTTTTTCAGCAGTCCGACAAATTCTTTGTTTTCTTCGGAAGTCGAACTTTCAAGAGCCTCTTCTTCAATTCCATATTTATCAAGGCTGAGTTTTGTTCCGGTTACACTTTCCAGGGTTTTATATATTCCGTAAAGTTTCTGCGCAATTTCAGCCTGGGATTTGGCTTTTTCATCATAACTCCTGTTATTTTCAGCAATTTCTGAAAGATAACGCGTTCGTTTAGGCGGAATCACAAAGATCTTCTCGCTCATTTCCCTGGAAATTTCGAAAGTGGAATTCAGCTTTGAATCTGTTTTCTCATCGATTTTATCCATTATTTTTTTGTAGAGCGTGTTCATTCCCGGGTCGTTAAACTGGGAAGCAATGGTACCAAAAACCGGAAGTTTTTCAGCATCTTCATGCCACAGTGCGTGATTGCGCTGATATTGTTTTTTTACATCCCTAAGCGCATCCTGGGCGCCCCTTTTATCGAATTTATTGATCGCCACCAAATCGGCAAAATCCAGCATATCAATTTTTTCCAGCTGAGTGGCGGCACCAAATTCGGGAGTCATTACGTAAAGTGAAACATCGGAATGGTCGAGAATTTCGGTATCTGACTGGCCAATCCCTGAAGTTTCCAGAATTATAAGATCATAAGCAGCGGTTTTAAGAATATCTACCGCTTCAGCAACATACTTTGATAAGGCAAGATTAGATTGCCTTGTAGCTAAAGAGCGCATATAAACCCGCTCATTATTGATAGAATTCATCCTGATACGATCTCCCAGCAATGCCCCTCCGGTTTTCTTTTTGGAAGGATCTACGGAAACAATTCCTATATTTTTTTCGGGAAAATCGGCAAGAAAACGTCTCACCAGTTCATCAACAAGGCTGGATTTCCCTGAACCTCCCGTTCCGGTAATTCCCAATACCGGGATTTTAATTTCTTCGGATTTTTGAGTTGCGGAAAAATGTTTTTCAAATTCTTCATGCTTATTTTCAGCAAGTGAAATAAGCCTGGAAATAGTATTTACATCCTTTTTCTTTAAAGAATCTCCTACATTTTTTTCATTCTGAAGTGGAAGCGTTGGCTGGTCTACTCTCTTAACCATATCATTTATCATCCCCTGGAGACCCATTTCGCGGCCATCATCTGGAGCATAAATACGGTCAATTCCGTAATCCATCAACTCTTTAATTTCCTCCGGAAGGATCACACCGCCGCCGCCGCCAAAAATTTTAATATGGCCGGCATTTTTCTCCTCTAACAGATCATGCATGTATTTAAAATACTCGTTATGACCGCCCTGATAGGAAGTCATTGCGATAGCATTTGCATCTTCCTGAATGGCACAGTTCACCACCTCTTCCACACTGCGGTCATGGCCAAGATGGATCACTTCCACCCCGGTGGATTGGATAATACGGCGCATAATATTTATGGCCGCATCATGGCCATCAAAAAGAGAAGCCGCCGTTACTATTCTGATTTTATTTTTAGGTGTATATGGTTGCTGTTGTTCCATTTATAATGATATCAATTTTTTGATGCTGCAATTTACGAAAATTGTAAAATAAAGCTTTCTTCATTAACAATTATACAATCTTTATTCCGTGTTTAGAGGAGTGGCTCAAAATGTTTAATTTTAGCAGGCAAACAATCAAGAATGTATAAAATTACGCTGTTAATTCATTGTCCCGACACTTCGGGTATTATCTCTAAAATCACCACTTTCTTCCACGCCCGCAAAGGTAATATAATCTATATAGACCAGTATGTGGACACCGAGAACAAGATCTTTTTTATGCGAATGGAAAGTGAATTCAGCAATAAAATAGATATTGATTCTTTCAGGAAAAATTTTGAAGAGAAAGTAGGGACACCTTATCAAATGTCCTGGCAAATATATACGGCAGGTAAGCCATTAAAAATGGCAGTTTTTGTTTCTAAATATGACCATTGCCTCTACGACATCCTGGGAAGGTACAAATCTGGTGAACTTCCTGTGGAAATCCCCATGATCATCAGTAATCATCCTGATTTGAAATCTGTAGCAGATAATTTTGAAATTCCTTTTTATCATATTCCGGTGACCAGTGACAATAAAAAAGATGCAGAAAAAGCCCAGCTTGAGCTTTTAGAAAAGGAAGGAATTGATTTGGTTATTTTGGCGAGGTATATGCAGATTATTCCGGAAAAATTTATTTTAAACTATCCAAACCGGATTATAAATATTCACCATTCTTTTCTTCCTGCTTTTGCAGGAGCAAAACCTTATCATTCTGCCTACAAAAGAGGAGTCAAAATTATTGGTGCCACCTGTCACTATGTTACCGAAGAGCTTGATGCCGGACCTATTATTGAACAGGATATCACCAGGATTTCCCACAGCCATTCCATTAGGGATCTTATTTTAAAAGGTAGGGACCTGGAAAAAATAGTGTTAGCCAGAGGAATAAAACTTCATGTAGAGCGGAAAACACTGGTCTATAATAACAAGACCATAATTTTTACTTAATTTTTTGCGAGCTAAAAAGACTGGTAATAACTTGAGCCCGAAATCAAATTTGACCAATGTCTGGTTTTTGCTTGATAAAAAGGTCAGGCTTTGGTTATTCCTAATTAGTTATGATTAAATAAATTCAAAAATGAAAAAGTATCTCTCCCTATGCCTGATATTCACATTAACTTCCTGCGCCGAATTACAGGATATTGCCAGCCAACTTCCACAAAGCGGCTATGGTGTGACCAATTCTGAAATTAGTTCAGGCCTGAGACAGGCTTTAAATTTGGGAATAGACAAACAGGTTACCAAACTGGCCGCAGAAAACGGTTTTTTCAGCAATGAACTGGTACGAATTGGCCTGCCTCCTGAACTCCAAAAAGTAGACAAAACTTTAAGAGATGTTGGGCTAGGGTCTTTGGCCGATGAAGGTTTAAAAGTATTAAATCGTGCTGCTGAAGATGCCGTACAGGAAGCAACTCCAATTTTTGTAAATACTGTGAAGGAAATCACATTTACAGATGCACGAAATATTTTATTGGGTGACAATAATGCCGCAACCCAATACCTGCTGAATAATACCGAATCCCAGCTTTACTCCAGGTTTAATCCTATTATCCAAAATTCACTTGATAAAGTTGGTGCTAACCAAATTTGGAACAATCTTATTAAAAAATATAACAACATTCCCCTCACTACTAAGGTAAATCCGGATCTCTCAGATTATGTAACGCAACAAGCCCTGGATGGTGTTTATACCATGATTGCAGTAGAAGAAGAGCAAATAAGGCTACAGGCATCTGCACGTACCACCGCCTTACTTAAAAGAGTATTTGCCTTACAGGATTAATTATCTGGATCCCTCAAAGATATTCGTATAGAATTAACAATTCTAATCTTTATTCAGGAGAATATTACCAGAAGGTTAACTATTAATAATACTTCTTACCCAGACTGGTATTTATCTTTGTAATTGAAAATATTATTAAAAGTTATGTTTAAGATTTTTCAGAAAAAACAAAAAGAAGAGCGACTTTGCGAAAAATACAAAAAACTCATGCAAAGAGCATATAAGGCTGCTCTCTATGATAAAGAAAAAAGTGACAAATTAAATTCCCGGGCAAGAAAAATCCTCTGGGAACTTAGAAGACTGGATTACCGGGAAATAGATGCCTGGTCCTGAAGTTGATTAAAATAATCCATCGCCTTTAGCAAACGACTGCCGTACCAGCTAAAGAATTCTCCATCCACCAGTATTACCTCAGCCCGTAGAGATTCAAAAATTTCTTTATGTTTTTCTTTAAAAGGAAAAGGTTCTGAAGAAAGAAAAATGAGGTCAGGATCATTTTCCTGAAGTTGCTGCAAATCCGTTTCAGGATAACGTCCGGAATATATGTTTTCAAACTGGTTCAATTCCAGCAGATTATTTATAAATGTATCTTTTCCTGCCACCATTAGGGGTTTTTTCCAGATAAAATACGCCACCTTTAACCTCTTCTTTCCCCGAATTTGATTTTCCAGCAGGTTCTGTTTTGCCCTGATCTCAGCAATTATTTCCTCTACCTTCTTTTTACGTTCAAAGATTTCGCCATATTGACGCATAAGCTGAAAGGCATCCTCTAAATTAACAATATCGGAAACATGCACCGGACAGATTTTTTCCAGCTCCAGCACCATTTCTTCAGTATTTTCTTCTTTATTGCAAAAAATAAGATCTGGTTGTAAAGCTTTAATTTTCTCAAAATGAACAGATTTGGTGCCGCCAACAATTTTTTTCCTTTTCTGCAGATCTTCAGGATGTACACAGAATTTAGTGATTCCGGCTATTTTGTTTTCCAGTCCAAGGTCTATCAGTAATTCTGTTTGACTGGGGACAAGGGAAACGATCTGCTTCGGACTGTCAGGAATTTGAAGTTTTCTGCCGAGCTGATCTTTAATTTCCATCAAAGTAATTTAAAGTTGCCTTAGCTGTTCTGCCATTTGCTTTTGAAGAACTTCTGCCTTGGCACCGGCGATTTCAGCAAAATTTGAAGAATCTGAAGCATAAATTATTTTACGGGCTGAATTTACCAACAATCCAACATCTTTATTCATTCCATATTCACAAACCTCTTCCAACTTACCGCCCTGGGCCCCCACACCGGGAACCAATAAAAAGTTATCAGGTACAATATCTCTGATCTCCTTTAAATATTCAGCTTTTGTCGCCCCTACCACATACATTAGGTTTTGGGCATTTTTCCAGGTTTTTGAAATCTTAAGAACCTGTTTATACATCTCTAAGTCGTCAATTTTTCTGGTCTGAAAATCGAAAGCGCCTTCATTAGAAGTTAGCGCCAGTAAAATGGTATGCCTGTTCTGAAACTCCAGGAATGGTTCTACAGAATCTTTTCCCATATAGGGTGCCACGGTAACCGAATCAAAACCAAAATCTTTTAGGAATGTTTTTGCATACATTCTTGAAGTATTACCAATATCGCCACGCTTGGCATCGGCTATGGTATAAATTTCAGGATAATTATCGTGCAGGTAATCTACCGTTTTCATTAAGGCCTTCCAGCCATCAATTCCACAGGCTTCATAAAAGGCTGTATTAGGTTTATAAGCTACGGCAAATTGATGAGTAGCATCAATAACAGCCTTATTAAATGAGAAAATTGGATCCTCCTCAGAAAGCAGATAAGTAGGTATTTTTTCTAAATCTACATCCAGCCCAATGCATAAAAAAGATTTCTTCTTATGAATTTGATTGATCAGTTCTTCTGTAGACATAGTTTTTCAGTTGTTTGTTGTTTGTTGTTTGTTGTTTGTTGTCTGTTAATAAAAGTCCAATCTCATAACCGACAACAGATATCGTTTTCACTTCACTCGTTCCCACTTCTAAATTCTAACTTCGTACTTCCCTAATTTTACTTCTAATTAAAAGATATCGGAATTCTCTTTAAGTTTTTCGGTATTTTCAACCAGCTGAAGCTCGTCCACTATCTTTTGGATATCCCCGTTAATAATATTTGAAAGATCATAAAGGGTTAAGTTTATCCTGTGATCTGTCACCCTGCCCTGAGAATAATTGTAAGTACGAATTTTGGCACTACGGTCTCCACTGGAAACCATGGAATTTCTTTTAGCTGCGTCTGCTTCCATTTTTTTCGCCAGTTCCATTTCATATAATCTGGAACGTAATACTCGAAAGGCTTTCTCCTTATTTTTATGCTGAGATTTCTGATCCTGACATTGCGCCACCAAACCTGTTGGTTCGTGGGTTAAACGTACCGCAGAATAGGTGGTGTTTACCGATTGGCCTCCAGGACCTGAAGAACAGAAATAATCTATACGAACCTCTTTAGGATCAATTTCCACATCAAATTCTTCAGCTTCCGGCAAAACCATTACCGTTGCTGCAGAGGTATGCACGCGGCCCTGAGTTTCTGTTTGCGGCACCCGCTGTACCCGGTGTACCCCGGCTTCAAATTTTAAAGTCCCGTAAACATCTTCCCCGGAAACTTCAAAAATCATTTCCTTAAATCCGCCACTGGTGCCTTCACTAAAATCCACAATATTGTGCTTCCAGCCTTTGCTTTCTATATACTTTGTGTACATGCGATAGAGGTCTCCCGCAAAGATACTGGCTTCGTCTCCGCCGGTTCCTGCACGAATTTCCATCACCACATTTTTAGCGTCTTCAGGATCTTTTGGAACCAGCATCATTCTAATCTTTTCTTCCAGGCCGGGAAGTTCCTCTTTGGCTTCATCCATCTGGAGCTTTGCCATTTCGCTCATTTCCGGATCACTGCCATCGGCAATAATTTCTTCCGCCTCTTTTATATTTTGAGTAAGCTCCATATAAGTTTCACGAACATCCATTAGAGCCCTTAGTTCCTTATATTCCTTATTTAATTCTATATATCGTTTCTGATCTGCAATCACATCCGGCTGAATGATCAAATCATTCACCTCATCAAAACGTTGCTTTACTATGTTAAGCTTCTCAATCATATAACCCCTCTGATTTTAGGATAGCAAATTTACGATAA
The DNA here is from genome assembly GCF_031846585.1 of Autumnicola musiva. NCBI lineage: Bacteria > Pseudomonadati > Bacteroidota > Flavobacteriia > Flavobacteriales > Flavobacteriaceae > Autumnicola > Autumnicola musiva. Next base: position 28,897 of record NZ_JAVRHK010000016.1, on the reverse strand, counting down.
AAACATTAAATTTCAGGATTGAAAACAAGGTATCTAAACTCTTCTCAGTTTTACATTTCAGAAGTAAAATTGGAAACTATCCATGATAAAACCGTATTTTTAAGCATATAATTAGAAATGTTCAGGAAATTTAAAGTTATTTTTATCTTTTATAAAGGCTATATAATTCCTTCGCTCCTCCTGAATTTGATAATGATTTTTCTTGAAATCGTACCGGCTGTAATAATTATCTATAAAATTTTTTTAGCGACCCTGGTAATTTTCTGGTACCTGAGGCCGTCAAAAAGTGATAAGCTGATCTTCTACTATAACCTTGGCCTTAAAAACAGAAGCCTTTTTGGTATCGCATTCATTTATGATCTTATCTTAACCGCCGCCTGTTTATATATAATTTCTATTATATGAAGCTTGAAATTGATAATGTGGAATTAAATTATTCCGGGAAAAAGATCCTTAGCGGAATTTATCTGAAGGCTGAAAAAGGTCAAATTACAGGATTACTTGGCTCCAACGGCTGTGGAAAAAGTAGTTTACTGAAGATTATCTTCGGAAGCCTTAAGCCAAAAAACAAACTCATAAAAATTAATAATAATCCTTTTCTGAAACGCTTATATACTTCTAAGAAAATAAAATATCTGCCACAGCATCCCCTTTTTCCTAAAGACCTAAAAATCAGGCAGGCCTTCCTTTTATTTGAAGCCGAATGGGAGATGTTTATTTCAGCTTTCCCGGAATTTAAAAAACACTCAGAAGTCAGATTTGGAAAACTTTCGGGTGGTGAACGTAGGCTAACTGAAATTTTCCTGGTGATGAACAGCTATTCAGAAATTATTTTACTGGATGAACCTTTTACTCATCTTTCTCCTCTTTATATTGAAATAATAACAGATCTCCTTCAGAAAGAAAAACATCAAAAGACAATTATCCTTACCGACCATCTATACCGGCATGTTTTAGATTTAGCCGATAATCTTTACCTGATTAAAGACAGGCACAGCCATTTGATTAAAGGTCCTACTGACCTTGAAAAATATAATTATATAGCCGCCAATAGTTTTTGATCCCTCACAATTAACAGAACATGTTGTAAAACTTACACTTCAAGGTTGTTGAAGTCTCCCTCCTTGTTTTCATAATATAAAAATTTCAACAATGCAGTTAGTCCTGTAATGTTGGCCACAACATCTGCCAGATAAAAAACATTAAATTCTAAATAAGCAGCAATTACATAGGCTAAATCTGAAAAAACAAAGCTTATAATAATGAAAACAAAATAGAAAGACGATTTATTTGAATAACGATTATTATAGGATATTCCCAAAGTTGAAACAAAAATGACTAATATTCCAAAAAGCACTATTAAAATATCTGAAAAAAGATAATTGTTATCAGGCGACATCATATTAAGCAACTCAATCAGCAAAAAGATATTCAATCCAACGGCACCAATAAAGATTATTTTCTGAAATAAGTTTGATTTCAAGGCTCTTACTTTGGGGAAAATTACCCATCCCAATAAAATGAAAAGGAGTATCCTGGATAAAAAAATGAACATCTTAAAATACTCATTTTCATAGTTAAACAAAAGGGCATCACACAGTAACAGCAAAAAGAAAATCCCAAGTACTTTCTTATCCGACACCCTTTTATGCTGAACCAGAAAAAAAACAAAAAACAAAAAAGTGGAAAAAAAACGGGTAAGGGCCCCAACTGCTTCTCCGAAAAAGAGAATTACAGCACAGTTAACAGCCACTAAGAATATAACTGATACTAGCAGTAGCGTTTTATAAGCTTTCATGTAAGGTTAAGTTCAAAAACAATTGAGGCAAATTGTTTTTTGTACAATATAAAGGTTTTGCAGCTATCTCCTCATTTCTTTCAAGAATTAGTAGACAAAGTTCCCAAACTCACTGTTAATGCTTAGCTTTTTACCTTCTGAAGCCTCTACTTTTCCCACAATTTTAGCTTCTACATTAAAAGATTGAGATATGGAAATAATTTCGTTGGCAACAGAAGGATCTACATAAAGTTCCATACGGTGGCCCATATTAAAAACCTGGTACATTTCTTTCCACCCGGTATTGCTTTCTTCCTGAATAAGCTTAAATAGGGGCGGCACCTCAAACATATTGTCTTTAATAATATGAAGATTTTCTATAAAATGAAGGATTTTGGTTTGCGCTCCCCCACTGCAATGAATCATTCCGTTAATTTCTTTATTGCTGAAGCGGGAAAGTATTTTCTTAATGATCGGGGCATAAGTACGTGTGGGTGACAACACCAGCTTTCCTGCATCCAGAGGAGAGCCTGTAATTTTATCGGTTAAAGATTTTGTGCCTGAATAAGTGAGCTCTTCAGGAATCCCATTATCATAACTTTCCGGATATTTTTCTGCCAAAACTTTAGAAAACACATCGTGCCTGGCTGAAGTAAGGCCGTTGCTCCCCATTCCGCCATTGTACTCCTTTTCATAAGAAGCCTGCCCGGAAGAGGAAAGACCTACAATCACATTTCCCGGTCTGATATTGGCATTATCTATTACTTCACTTTTCTTAATGCGGGCAGTAACGGTGGAATCTACAATTATTGTCCTTACCAGGTCTCCAACATCGGCTGTTTCTCCCCCGGTAGAATGAATTTCAATCCCAAAATTTTTCAATTCTGAAATAAGCTCTTCCGTACCATTTATAATTGCTGAAATCACCTCACCAGGAACCAGGTTTTTGTTCCTGCCTATGGTAGAAGAAAGCATAATTTTGCTGGTAGCGCCCACACACAACAAATCGTCAATATTCATGATGAGCGCATCCTGGGCAATACCTTTCCAAACCGAAAGATCACCGGTTTCTTTCCAATACATATAAGCAAGGGAAGATTTTGTGCCCGCACCATCGGCATGCATTAAAAGGCAATACTCATCATTTCCTGTTAAATAATCAGGAACTATTTTACAAAAGGCTTTGGGAAAAAGCCCTTTATCAACATTTTTAATAGCGTTATGAACATCTTCTTTTCCTGCCGATACACCGCGTTGCGCATATCTTTTGCTGCTTTCCTGACCCATTAATTAAAATTTAAAAGCTCAAAGATAAGGAGATAAAATTTGCTGCCGAAGTGGAATAAAAGCAAAAGCGGCAACTTAAGATTAAATTGCCGCTTTTGCTTTTATTATCCGTTATTTGCTGCCTACTCCCAATCCGGCATTATAGCATTCTCAACTAATACTGTCCTGTTATTAGAATCATCATCGTCAGGATTGATATCTGTAGTTAAAATAGAATTTTGAGATACCCCATCATTGGAAGTATTTACAAAAATAACCTGAGCTTCATTAGGAGAAAATCGCGGATCCAGATCATTGGTACCATCTTCTTTGTCTTCGCTTATGTTTCTTATTTCACCGGTAGCAAATGTATAAAGGAAAATTCTAGAATCGAGTTGACGGTTATTCGCATTTTCAAATCCCGATACATCGCGGGTAAACAAAAGTGTTTGTTTATCTACTGCAAGATCTATCCCACCAAGGGCACCATCCATCCCGGAAATGACTGTTTGTAAACGATTCCCATCAGCATCAATGGTATAAATAGAACTATTATACCCGTTGGCATCATTAGTAAGTAAAGCAATAGTGTTATCATCATTGCTCACTTCCACATCAGTAATAAAATTGCCATTTTGAGTTTTATAGATCCTTTCGGTGCCTCCTCCGGTAGCATTTACTTTATATAAATTTTCAAAATTAGGATAAACTAAAGATGCTCCATCATTAGCCCATGAGAATCCCGTCTTTTCCAGGTTATAACCTCTTACCGGAATTGTTGAAGTTATCTGGAATTGGTTTGATCCATCGGGATTCATACTCATAACATGTGTTTGCCCACCTATTGTTCTAAGAAAAGCAATTTTATTGGTGGCATTATTTTTTCTAGGTCTGAAACTATTCAATGAAGAAGACGTTAACTGTACCTCATCTCCCTCTTCATTTGAAGAAAAGATCACATTATTACCATTCACCTGCTTCACATAAAGATATCGCCCAGCAGGAAGACCGGAGGTTTCAAAGGCATAAACCGGCCCCAGCACAGTATTAATACTATCAGAAACTTTTACCTGCCAGAAATATTTATAACCGTAATTTAATCCCTCAACCGTGTAGGTGGTATCGTTGATATTTGAAAAGGTACGAATTTCCTCATTGGCACTGTTGCGCAATTCCAGTTCATAGGTGAGATCATCACCATCAGGATCGGCTGAAGTCCATACAAATTCTACATTGACTCCCAATCCCGTAGCATTATCTTCAGGAGAAAGCGGCTGCGGAATATCAGGTTCGCGATTGTTTGCTGTTTCAGCAAGTAATTCAAAAATCACATTCACCGTATTATCCGGCATAACAGTAACGCCTTCAAATTGGGTTAATAATCCTTCCTTACGGGCTTCAACAGAATAATCACCTTCAGGAATATCCTCCAGTATAAATTCTCCATTTTCATCAGTAAAGACTGTAGAAGAGGCCGGGTTGGTTGAAATTCTTACATTTTCAACCGGTTCATTGCCACCCTCTTCCACTACAGTCCCGGTTATAATACCGCTTCCATAGGAATCTATAGTGTCTTCACTACAGGAAAGCAGTGTTCCAAACAAGATAAATCCAAGTATATATTTTGCTAATTTCATCCTTTTGTTATATTACTTTGTGCCTTTATTGCCTGATCCTCCCAGGTAAAAATTAACTCCCAATCCAAAATTAAAATACTGGTCGTTTCTCTTCCCATTAATTATATAATCTACCTCATCATCAAAAGAAAGGTTATGCTGTGCAAAGATTTTAAGCCCAAGGTTATTATTTAAAAGATATTCTAATCCCAGGCCGTACTGAACTTTAAGATGTATATTTTCCTGATCTTCCGGGATGTTGTCCAGACCCAGAATAATCCCGGGGCCTCCATAAATATAGGGAGAGAGGTTATCATTTGGAAGAACAAGATAACCGGCATTTAAATCAAAACCCGCTAATTTTCTGGAAAAGGCATTTTGATTCTTCAGCTCAAAAGCACCCAGATTCATATTCAAAAACAGCGATCGGGAAAAATTTGTGGTGAAATCAATATTAAGCGCTGCTCCCACTTCTTCATCAGAATAATCACCGCTCATTAAAGTACCTCCAATACCTACCCCAAAAGAACTCCCTGACTTTCTTTCCACAAATTTGCGATCATATAACTTGGTCATTTCTGCCTCTTCTTTTTCAGCTTCATAGTCGGCAATCATTTTTGCCTTTACATCATCTCCTTCTTTTGTGTTCCATAAATTGTCTTTCACACCCTCAATTATAAGACCTTCAACGGCTTTTTCTATAGCTTCCTTTACAGCCAGTTGCACGGGTTCATTCCGCGTAAATCCAACTTCAACTTCCAGCAAACGCTGAAAATTCACATATTTATATAAGCTCGCATCCAAAGCCTGGGATAGAATGGTTTTGGAGATATAGACATTTTTTAAAATTTTCCCATTAGAGGTAGAGATCGCTCGTAGATAGACTGTAATCCTGTCTTCCCTGTATTGCGTACTTCCGCCAACTCCAAAATAACGTGCACCCATGCCGCCTGTGATAATATTGGTATCATAGGAAACTATACCTCCCTCTAATAATATCCCGGCGTATAGCAATGGCGGCACCTGGGGCTGACTTTCATTTGACCCCTGATATTCCTGCCTGGTAGATCTGATGATATTGCGCTCATTCAGAAGGTTTCCAATATTTTCACGCTCAATAGGAGTAAACCATTTAGAGTCTTCCAGGGCTTTTATCAAAATTGAAGTTGCTCCCTGTGTAACGGCTGTACTAAAAGTGCTCCCAACATCTGAAGGCTTATATTGTCCTGTAAGATCCCTGAAGTTATAGACCCCCACAACAACCGGTTCCTGTGGAAGAGGCAGGGTGTTAAGTCTTTTGGTAACGGGAGAAGTTTCTCCAATCCTTGCTTCTGTAAAATCAACAGGCTGATTAAAATAAGTACCACAGGATATTGTAGTAGTTATTACAGATACTAAACAAATTATCTTTAGTAATTTCATAAATAGTAGGTGGAACAGTTAATTTGGAACAACAATTTGTGTCTGCTCTCCGGTATCGGTGTCAAGAATATTAATTACAAGACCTTCATTAGAGGGATAAATATCTACTGCCAGGCTTCCGAAGGAATATGTTCCCGGTGTTAATCCATCTTCTCCAAACTCTCTTGTAAAGGCACTTCGCGATACCTGACCCAGAAGTTGTGAATTAAGACTTTCGGTAAAACGGTCCAGTTCTGAAAGCTGCTCCCTTTGTGAAGCATTGGGATCTTCAAAAGAATTTTGTGCCTGGGCAGATGCCAACAGCCATTGTGAGTTATAAGGATTACCACCAAAAGCAGGATTCTTTGGCGTGTAAACCAAATCCTGTGCATTAATAGAAAAACCTGCAAAAAAAATAAAAAGTAGTAGCGTTAATTTCATTAGAAGTAATTTTGAGGATTAATATTGAACAAAGTTCTCATTTCTGTTCTTTAAATATTCAAAGTATCTGTTAACCTGTTTTAGAGCTTCATCGGCCTGTTCTTTTAAATAATCCAGTTTTGGCCGGGCAAAAAACTGATAGACAATCCTGTCATCTATTTTCACCATAATCCGGGTTGTCCTTCCAAAACTAATCATTTCATCTATATGAATAATCTTATTTCCTTTGTTTGATCCCAGGCTGTATTGCTGATAGAAAAAATCATAGAAATCCCTTCCCGGTTTTGTTTTGGTATTTTCAGTAACCATACCTATTAATCTAATACCTTCATTTGGCTTTTGATAGGAAATTTTATTTTCCTGATTATTTCTATCTGCCTTGTTATACACAACTCTTTTCATTCCTATAGGCTTATTATCTTCATCATGAATCATTAGAAGAATGATGGTTTCTTTATCGGGATTTACAGAAACAGAAGTCTGAGATAAATTTTCGGTCTCAAATGGTTCCAGGGTAAAACGCCCACTTTGAGCATTTTTAGAGGTATTATTTTGGGTTTCATTGGTAATTACGGAAAGTTCATAACGTAGACTATAATTAGCTTCGGTTAAGTTTTTTGCTGAACCTACTATATCCAAAATATCCTGTTTAGAATCATTTATGTTGATAACAGCCTCAACTTTGGAATTAAAATTTTGTCCCAGAACGATTACTGAACACAGAAAAAATAGCAAAGTGCTGCAGTACCTGAACATTCGGAAAAATTTTAAATCACTAATCATTGAAAATTGCTTAAAATTATTGCTTTAGAATGATCACTCATACTGGATTGAAGTTTACAACCAATTGAATTGGTTCCATAACTTAAGAAATGCTGCTCATTTCAAATTTATGTTAGGTTCCAATTTTCTCTTGATAAAGGCCCTTGCAAAATTTAGAAAAATTATTATTCAGGCAATGAAATTATCTGGAAAAATTTAAATCCGAATTTTGATATTAATAATATTTTTTAATCTGATGTATTAATGATTTTGAATCTATTGTCTATTTCTAAAAACATTCTTATTCCTATAATTTCCTTCTATACGTGATAAATTCAGTACCTAACAGCGCTGACCAAGTGAAGCAAAGTTCATATAACAATGCGTTAAACAGGAAATAATTAAATTATATTCGAAAAAATAAAGGACAGTCTAAAAATCTCAAACTGTCCTTTATATAATTTTAATTAAAATTTCCTGACTGGATCACAGTTGTACTGTTGGCTGCTCCATTTTGAGACACAGAACTGTTATGACCATTTCCTGCTTGGAAAGATCCTGCATAATTGTTCTGGCCAGATTGGGTATGAGCTATGGTATTGGCATCTCCAAATTGATTTGTTACCGAGAAATTTTCACCAACTCCATGTCCGCTTCCATTATTATCCCTTTGAGTGGTTACCACATTATTACCATTCCCAAACTGGGATTGCCATGATATATTTTTATCACCAGTTTGGTCCGTCAGCGCTATATTGCCATTTCCCCATTGCAAAATAGAAGCAAAATTCTCCTGATCCTCCTGTTTAATACGGGCGGAATTTGGATCTTCTCCATTTCCGAATTGAACTACATAAGCATCATTACCCTCTCCCGGATTATTGGGATACTGTATTACGTTTGCATAGTTTAATGATCCAGACTGGGCTACAAAAGCCTGCCCATCAACTCCATCCTGAGTTATTGCCGCTTCGTGGTCTTCTCCAACTTGTGAAACGACAGAGAGATTGTTTTGATTTCCGGAACGATTTTGTTTTACTCTTACTTCATTTTCACTCCCATCCTGATTGATGAAACTCCTGCTTTCCATACCTCTTTGACCTACTTCTATGGTATTGCCAGCACCTGTTTGATAAGAATTTGAACTATTCCCCTGATTGGTTTGATTAATCTGTGCACTGTTGCTGCCAACTTGACTAACTGTTGCCTGATTGTTAGTGGAAAGCTCCCCTGCTGTACCTTGAGTAATTGTACTGGTGTTTTGAGCAAACGCCATTACCCCACACATTAGCGCTGCTGCGCTTAAACCTGCTTTTTTCATAATAATAAATTTATAAATGGTTAATAATTGATTACACAATTTCAAGCAGGTAAAGATGTATGGGGCTCAAATTCTGTAGGGCAAGAATCTATTCTACAGCTAATATAGAAGAAGCAAATGGTACAAACTTAAAATTTCGATGAAGAGCGAAAATTCTTGTTAAAAAGAAGAAAATTATTAATACTACCCCTTATTAGGTAGTATAAAATATTAAAAATCCTGAAACCGATTGGCCTTTAGGCAAGCCGTAGCATTTCAATTCAGTAGTGTGGTATCAGAGGTACTTGAGGAGAGATTTATATATACTACAATTAGCTTTTGCTAATGATTTATAGCAGCAATTCTGTTTAAATATTCCTGACAGAGTTACTAATTTTATAAAGCCTCAACTTGAAAGTTGGAATTCTGAGAAGTAGTAAGGAGGTATTTTAGAGTCTAGAAAAAGATAATAGCAGCTTAAGTAGCTATAAAGGCATTTATTGATAACTTCTAATAATGAGTGATTTGTAATCTCCTGTAACATCCAATTTCAGCTTATTAGTAATAGAATTTGTCCCGTATTTTTCTACGTGGATATTGCTACCCTGTTGTTTCAAATTCAGCGTAGCAGACTGTGAAGGTGCAGATGTAAAATCAAAAAATTGATTATGATTTCCATTTTGCTGAACATTATAGGTAGCTTCATTTGCCATCACCTCCATCTGCATATTATTTCCATTACCAGACTGCTGTAGATGCATTTTTGTATTTGGAGAAGAAACCCTGGTATTTAAATTATTCCCATCCCCAATTTGCCTTATAAAAACTTCATTATTTTCAGGTAAAGCTTTAGCAGCATCCCCAGAAAATGATTTAATAGCCTCTGAAGCGTTAAACAGTAATTCTTCATTCTGAAGGGCCACTTTTGAAGGATTAACAGGAGCATCCTGAGCATAAGTAATGTAAGAAATAAAAATAATAAAATTTAAAAGAAAGTTTTTTGCTTTCATGACTGTACTAATATTAAAATTAATAGATGATTAGCCTCACCTCTTCCTGAATTCAATTTTAGACATAACAACAGCTAATGAAATAAATTGATTCCTTAAAGAAAAAAAGATGCACAGTGTTACTGTACATCTTTTTTTAAACTAATTAAACCATTATTTCAGAGTAGGTCCTGTAGTTGGTCCCCCAGGGCCAGGAGTTCCAGGAAAGTCCACTGAAGACTGATAAACACTAGCAGCATTGTTATTACCTACCTGGTTTATAGTACTGGTATGCCCATCACCCAACTGAGTAGTAGAGGCTCCATTATTCAGGCCGTTTTGAGTATGAAGAGCATAGTTTGCTTCACCATTTTGAGCAATAGTTGAGATGTTTAAACCTTCACCTGTCTGCCGGGTAGTTGCCCAGTTATCATCACCAAATTGCTCCTGAAAGGAATCATTTGAACTAAAATACTGCTGAGTATTTGCATAGTTTCCGTTTCCTTCCTGATACTGTCTTGAAAAGTTTTCATTATTTCCCTGATACGCATTTACCTCATTATTATCTCCTAGTTGAGCCTGTAAAGCTGTATGCGCACTTCCTCGTTGGGTGATTTTTGCAACATTGCCATTTCCATATTGCTCCTGTTGTGCAACACTAGCCTGAGAGCTTGCCCATCCGGTTAAAGATTCCCCCTGCAATATGTCGGCATCATTACCATTGCCTACCTGAAATTGAAATGCTGTATTATCATTACCCCATTGTCTTACATTTGCATCGTTACTGTTACCGGTTTGTTCAATCTCAGCATAATTGTAATTTCCTTCCTGTAATATACTGGCGGCATTTAACTGTCCGTCCTGAATTACAGAGGCAGTATTTCCAAGTCCTGCCTGCTCTACTTCCCCTTCATTGTTAGGCTCTGAATCGTTCGCATCACCAATCTGCACAATACTAGTAGCGTTTAGCAACCCGTCCTGATACACATCAGCATAATTCGAAGAACCTGACTGATCTATAGAGGATTCATTAAGAGATCCATACTGCTCCACAACTGCAATTTGGTCATCTTCTACCTGATTAACTTCAGAAGTGTTAGAAGCCCCTTCCTGTATAACGGTAGCTTCATGGTTAGCATTCTCATCTGCATCCCCTCCGCTTTGGTAAATATCCGAGAAATTATCACTGCCCACCTGTCTGACATCCGCTTGATTAGCATTGCCAATTTGATCAACATTACTTTCATTGCTTTGGGCAAAAGCAACTGTACTGAGCATAAATGCTCCTGTGTAAAAAATAATTTTTTTCATAAAATAATAAATTAGAATGGTTAAAGATTAATAAACATTTTTTCAACTTCTGTAGTTTAAGCAAAAGCCCCCAGTTTAATGAGATTACGCGTAATTGTTTTACTAAGCTACAGGGAAATATATTAGGGAAATAAATTATTCGACAAACAGTGCAGATTCTAGTTAAACGTATATTTTTAACATTAAACTTCAAATCTCTGTGCTGTAACTTGATTATAGATATGAAAAATACCTTAATGGCAATCTACAAAAATTTAAATAAAATGCAACATAATTTCTGTTTTACAGAGAATATTCCTACAAAATTGAGATTTTGAAGAAAAAATTAAAACTAATTGTTTGCAGATACTAATAAATTATCTAGGTTTGGTATGAGTGAAATATTTTACTTTTTATTAACCTTAATTTTTAATTTATGAAAATCCAAAAACTATTACTTCTCGCAGCAATTATTCTAGCTGCTTCATGCCAAAAAGAAGAAGAGGTAACTAATACTTCTGAATCTTCTTCTATCCAGGATTCTAAAGTTTCCAAAGAAATAATTGAAAAAATAGAATCTTTGAACTTCAATTCTGAAGGAGTGGAAAAGGTTGAACTGCAACTACCCGGCGGGGAAAAAAAAGTTTCTTACCTAATTGAAGGTGATATAACCTTAGATGCTGAACAACTAAACAATATGAAAGCCGGAGATGTTACCGATAAGCAGTACAGGACCTATAGTCTTGTTTATTCTCCTAGGGTTATACAGGTAGTAGGCTGGACAGGATTAGGGTCTGGGCAGAATCTTACTGACAAGCAACAGCAGGCTTTAGAAAACGCAGTAGAAAATTACAATGCTCTTGATCTTGGACTTACTTTTGAACTTAGTTTTACTAATGATCAGAGCCAGGCTGATATTCTGATATTTCAGGTTCCCGATGGTTCAGTAGGTGGTAGTGCAGGTTTCCCAACTGGAGGTGATCCATATCCTTTTGTTCAAATTTATTCCGGAATGGAACAATACAGCCTGGAAGTAAATACTCATGTTATGACGCATGAAATAGGTCACACCCTTGGATTACGCCATACCGACTGGTTTACAAGAGAAAGCTGCGGAAGGCCAAGTTTTGGTGAATTAGCGAATCCTACAGGAGCCGTACATATTCCCGGAACACCTTTTAGATTAGATCCTAATTCCATTATGCTTTCCTGTTTCAGCACAAGTGAAGATGGAGAGTTTGGAGAATATGATGTAGTTGCCCTGGAATATCTTTACTAAGAAAATATTTTTAGCATATTTAAAGCCCTACCTGATTTCTCAGGTAGGGCTTTTTTAATATATTATCTATGATTATAGTGACCTGTTTAGCTATAGGGTATTTATCCACGTGATTAGTATTTGTATTGTCTTGTTTCAAAATAAGAGTTCATTGATAACTCCTTATAATTAATGATTTTGAATCTCCTTTAATATTGAATTCTAGCTGGTTAGTAATAGAATTAGTACCATACTTAAGAACCTCATTTTTATTCCCATTTTGATAAAGATTAAATTCGGCAGTTTTATAAGATGTGTAGGTGTGATCCTGAAGGTAATTATTATTACCAATCTGGATTACGTTATATCTCACCTTTTCGGCCTGTAAATCTATATAAATTTCGTTCTCCATTCCATCCTGAATTAATTTTGCCTGGCCGGTACTGGAAGAAATCGCAGATTTTACAAAGTTATTTTCACCTAATTGTTCTATGAAAATATTATTTTGAAAGAATACACGATCAATTTGGGATTCAGCTATTTTCAAATTTTGAAAAGTATGGATGGTATATTGTTGTTCCTTATTTACATGCCCTAATTCTGAAGTCATTCTTCCCGTTTCCTGTGAAAACGCCAGTAACGAAGCAGAAAAATAAATAAACCCTAAAACACTAATATTTTTTATTAAATTCATGGCATTATTTTATTAGTCTTTGTTGAAAGTTATTTTCACATCATCCTATCTTAACTAAATTAATTACTATTACAGCCTCACTTATATTCTTTCGCTGACCATCGTTTTTACTTGATTGTATAAAAAAAGTAATAGGATCTAATAGTACTAACGTATTTAAAAGCTCTTTTCATGATTGATTCTCTTCTAGTTCAACTTAATTTCATTAATAAGAAAAGCATGAGAGCTAGCAATTGCCCCATGCTCTTCTTATTCTTTTATAAGTACTAAGAATATTTACAGTTGTAAAATTCTACTTTTTGCTCCAAAAATTACTAATTTGTTCTCCCATAAGAACCACGAGACGACGCATGATCCAGTTGTTCTACAGTAGAAATATTCCCACTTCCGGTTTGTTTTACATTACTCCCTTGATTAGTGCCATTTTGAGTCACCATAGATTGGTTGTACTCTCCGCTCTGATTCACAATACTTTCATGTGAGAAACCGTATTGCCAAACCTCTGAACTGTTGTTAGAACCTCTATCGGGATATCCTGCAAGTCCATTTTGATTTACAGTTGAAATGTTCTCATCTCCATCTTGCCACACAAGAGAGGAATTATTTGCACCTCCTCTTTGTGTAACATAACTGTCGTTGTCGTTACCAATTTGGTCGACATAAGAACTAGAAGAACCAGTTTGATATACATCACTATAGTTACGGTCACCCCCTAATTGATCAACTGAAGAAAACGCCAGAGACCCGGTTTGTTCTACATAACTCTGATGTTCACTTCCTAATTGATCTACATAAGAGGTATTTGGTCCATCTCCATCTTGTGCTACCTGAGAAATATTGTCGCTACCAATTTGTTCAACATCACTTTTGTGAGGTCCCAACGTTACACCACCAATACCTTGAGCAACATCTGATTCGTTACCAGAACCGTCTTGAAGAACAGTACTAGTTGAACCACCTCCATGCTGCATGACATAAGAGTTGTTCCCATCGCCCCCTAATTGATCTACATTAGAAGTTTGATTACGCCCATTTTGATAGACAGTAGATTCTTGAGCATTACCGTTTTGATCAACGGTACTTTCATTGTTTTGAGCAAATCCAATTACTCCAATCATTAGCGCTGCTGCGCTTAAAACTACTTTTTTCATAATTTAAAATATTTAATGGTTAAAATTGATTACAAAATTTAAAGCAGGAATAAGATGATGGAGCCTTGAGATCATTAATAATTCTTTAACGAATATAGAACTATAAGCCCTACAAATTAAAATTTTTCGATAAACAACCTTAATTTTAGTTAAAATATTATCAATAATATATTTATACCACTATTTGGTTAGGAAATATTTAATATAATAACAACTTAAATGTAAGAAACCGGGGGTGCACTTATTTGAAATACATGGATGTCACCTTCTTTATGAATAGCACAGAACAAGAAAACATGAATAAGTTAAAATATAAAAGCCACCCTGCTAATGCAACGTGGCTTTTATATTTTAGTTAGGAAAGACGTTTATCTTGTAAACAACAACTCTCTATATTTGGTCAATGGCCATAATTCGTCATCAACCAATAGTTCAAGCTTGTCGCAGTGATATCTAATTTCTTCAAAGAATGGACGTACATCATCACAATAGGCGAATGCCTTTTCTTCAGCATCTTCTATCTGATTAGCGACTTTACGGGCGTCTATCATTTCCCCAACTTTACTGTTTATGGCAGCAATGTGAGTTGAAATATTTTCAATAATATCCAATTGTTCATCGGCATGCTGTTTATAATGTTCAGCATAAATCTCTTTGATCCCGCGTACGTTCTTAATCAGGATATTTTGATACCTGATTGCAGTTGGAATAATATGGTTTCTGGCAATATCTCCAAGGATTCTGCCTTCAATCTGAATACGCATGGCATATTCTTCCAGCTCAATTTCGTGACGCGCTTCAATTTCCACCTTATTCATCACTTCAAGTTCTTCGTATAACTTGATGGTTTTCTCTGAAACCTGAACTTTAAGTGCCTGTGGAGTTCTTCTATTATTACTTAAGCCTCTTTTTTCTGCTTCCTTTTCCCAGGCTTCACCATAACCGTCTCCTTCGAACCTGATTTTTTTAGATTCCTTAATATATTCCCTAAGCACATTAAAGATCGCATCATCTTTCTTCATTTTCTTATCCTTGATGAGCTTATCTACCTCTACTTTAAAATCTTTCAGTTGTTTAGCCAATATAGAATTCAAAACAGTCATAGGACTGGCACAATTCTGCAAAGATCCAACAGCTCTAAATTCAAATTTATTACCTGTAAAAGCAAAAGAAGAAGTCCTGTTACGATCTGTATTATCCAATAAGATTTCAGGAATTTTACCTACTACATTTAATTTGAGTTCGGTTTTTTCCTGAGGAGATAATTTTCCGTCAGTCACTTTTTCAAGTTCATCAAGCACAGCAGTTAGCTGAGACCCTATAAAGACAGAAATTATAGCCGGAGGTGCTTCATTGGCTCCAAGCCTGTGATCGTTGGAAGCACTTGCTATGGATGCTCTAAGTAATTCCTCATTATCATGAACAGCCTTAATAATATTAACAAAGAAGGTAAGAAACTGGAGGTTTTTCATAGGAGTACTACCTGGAGAAAGAAGATTTGTTCCGGTATCTGTTCCTAAAGACCAGTTATTGTGTTTCCCACTACCATTAATTCCGGCAAAGGGCTTTTCATGTAGTACTACTTTGAAGTGATGCTTCTCAGCTGTTTTGCTCATAATATCCATAATAAGGGAATTATGATCTACAGCAAGATTCGCCTCTTCAAAAATAGGAGCAAGTTCAAACTGATTTGGTGCCACCTCATTATGCCTTGTTTTTACAGGAATTCCAAGCTTCATACACTCAATTTCCAGATCTCTCATAAAGGCCAGTATTCTTGAAGGAATAGAACCAAAATAGTGATCGTCCAGTTGCTGTCCTTTTGCAGGAGAATGTCCTAACAAGGTACGTCCGGCCAATTGTAAATCTGGACGGGTTACCGCCAAAGCAGAATCAATTAAGAAATATTCCTGCTCCCACCCAAGGGTCGCATTTACTTTAGTCACATTTTTATCAAAATACTTTGCAACTGCAGTAGCCGATTGATCTACTGCCTGAAGTGCACGTAGCAAAGGAGTTTTATAATCTAATGCTTCCCCTGTATAGGAAACAAAAACTGTAGGAATACATAAAGTGGTTCCCCAGATGAAGGCGGGAGATGTAGGATCCCAGGCAGTATAGCCCCGGGCTTCAAACGTATTTCTAATTCCACCATTAGGAAAGCTGGAAGCATCAGGTTCCTGCTGCACAAGGGCTCCACCTCCAAATTTTTCTATAGCCCCACCATCTCCGGTAGTTTCAAAGAAGGCATCATGCTTTTCAGCAGTTGAACCCGTTAAAGGCTGAAACCAGTGTGTGTAGTGGGTGGCTCCCTTAGCCATTGCCCATTGCTTCATTCCTGAAGAGATATGCTCGGCTACTCCCCGGTCTATTTTTGATCCATTTTTAATAGCGTCTAATACACTGGTGTAAGCTTCTTTTGTAAGGAACTGTTTCATTATTGAAGTGTTGAAGACATTACTCCCGAACAATTCTGATCTTTTAGAAGGTTCTTCAATCTTCACCGCACTCCGGTTGAATGTTTGTTTTAAAGCTTCAAATCTTAAGGTTGACATATTGCGTTGTTTGATATTTTAAAAGTTGCCTGCCAATTTAAAAATTTTTATCCATCCCCCCTAAAATTAGATCCTATTTTAAGAAGAATTAAATATTTCGCATTACACCCCCCTAAATTTATCCTAAAAATGCAAGACTCACAAAAATTGTATATCCTACAAATAATATGATACCCTTATACCTGCCCATTTCCAGTTTAACAGGTAAAAAAGCCAGTGGAATTAAAATAAATGCCACCCCAATCATCCAGAAAATATCATTGCTGAGGATTGCTTCAGATTGAATATAGATAGGTTGTATTAAAGCAGTAATTCCCAATACCGAGGCTATATTAAAAATGTTAGAACCTATCAGGTTACCAAGAGAAAGCGCTTTTTCCTTTTTTAATGCAGCCATTACAGAAGCAGCAAGTTCGGGTACGCTTGTTCCAATGGCAATCATAGTTACTGAAATTACTCTTTCACTTACTCCCAGTTTTGTTGCGAGATCTACCGCTCCGCTTACCAAAAGCTCAGATCCTCCGTACAATGCGGCTCCCCCTATTAGCAGCCACAAGACGATCTTAAAAACAGAAACAGCCTGCAGGGATTCATCTACCTCTTCTACCACCACATCCTTTTTTTTACGAGACCTTGTAATAAGAATTATCAGGTAGGTCACTATTCCTAAAAGAAAAGCCACACCTTCAATCCGGGAAATATTCTGACCGCTTTTCAGAAAAAAATAGAGGGCAATAGAAAAAATCATCATTACCGGCCAGTTAAAACGATAAAAATCACGATCTATTCCCAATGGAGTAATAATTGCCGTTATGCCCAGTACCAGCGCAATATTGGCAATATTTGAACCTATAACATTACCCAGAGAGATGTCGCTAAATCCCTGCACAGCAGCCTGCAGGCTCACCAGTAATTCGGGTGCTGAAGTAGCAAAAGACACTACCGTAAGCCCAATCACCATTCTTGAAAGGTTAAGCTTAAAAGATAGAGCTACAGAAGATCTTACCAGAAATTCCCCTCCAATTACTAAAAGAACCAGACCTACAAGAATAAATATTACGCTCATTTACTTTTTTATGCGAAGATAACAGAATCTTTTAAAGCTAAATAAGTACAGGAATCCGTATTAAAACTAAAAATCAAGTTGAATAACTATATTCGTAGTTTTATATTAAGAATTCTACAACTATGCTAAAAACTTTTATTCTTTCACTATTGTTCGTTTATGTCAATGTCGCAACCAGTCAGGAGAAACTGAGAGGTATTATATATAATGCAGAAGATTCAACTGCTGTCTTTGGAGCATCAGTATATTTTGACGGCACAAGCATTGGCGTCTCTTCAAATAAAGACGGCACTTTTGCTTTAAATAAACCTTCGGAAATACTAGCACCCCTGGTTATTAGTTCCCTCGGGTTTGAAACTGTAGTAATCAAAGATTACGATCGATACACTTCCTACCTGCCTCCTGTTTACTTAAAGCCGGGCAAAGAACAACTGGCAACTGTAAATATTGAAGCCGATCCATGGAGCCGGGAGAAAAAACTTAAAATTTTCAGGAGAGAGTTTATTGGCAGCACCAAAGAAGCAAAAGATTGTTTTATTGAAAATGAAGAAGTAGTAAAACTCACTTATCGCCCTTCTACAGAAGTTTTAACTGCTTATTCAAATGAACCACTTAATATAACAAATAAATATTTAGGTTATCAGGTAAAGTATAATCTGCAAAATTTTAAAATACAGTTCAGCATAGGAACTTCCGGTATTCAGTTTACTCATTTTGTATATTATGATGGCACAAGTTTTTTTCAAGAACTTAAAGAAAAGACAAAGCGAAAGATTTTAAGGCACCGGAAAAGAATTTATAACGGCTCCATTCTCCAATTTATGAGAAGCCTCGCCACAAAAGATCTGGAAAATAACAATTTTGATATTTACCACGACCGCTATAAGGTGCCTCCGTATAAATATATAAAGCTCAGTAAAAGGAATAATTTAGTTGAAGTAAAACTGCTTACCGATAAAATTATCATACTTCACAAAAACAAAAACCAATCTGCCATGAGTACAGAAGGAACTTTTGTAATAGATGCTTTGGGCAATCACAGTCCTCCACAGAATGTAATTTTTAGTGGTGTTATGTCAAACGGCAGGACCGCTCACCTACTTCCGCTAGATTACCAACAATAAAAAAACTATATTTTTAGTAATTAAACTATTTTTATAGTTATATTAGCAAAATATTCTTGGAAATTTCTGAACATCAATTTTCAGCATTATGGAAAAACTTACCAATAAAGAAGAGGAAATAATGGCAATCTTATGGAAGCTGGAAAAGGCTTTTGTAAAAGAAATCCTGCCTGAGATTACAGAGCAGAAACTTCATTACAATACCGTTTCCACAATTGTAAGAAATCTGGAAGAGAAAGGTTTTGTTTCGTATAATGCCTATGGAAACACTCACCAATACTATCCTGTAGTTTCCAGAGAAGCTTACCGGAAGCAGTTTATGACACAGGCCACCAAGAAATTCTTTGACGACTCTTATAAAAGTGTGGTTTCGTTTTTTGCTAAAGAAGAAAAAATTAGTGCTGAGGAGTTACGGGAGATACTGGATATTATTGAAAAAAAGAATAAGTGATGGAAAATTTTCTAATTTACCTACTCAAAAGTGCGGGCATTTTAAGTATTTTTTGCCTGAGTTACTATCTTTTTCTACGGAAGGAGACTTTTTTTATTCTAAACAGAAGTTTTCTTCTGGGTGGTATTCTTGCTTCTTTTATTCTTCCCCTAATTTATTTTACCAAAACTGTTTACGTTGAAGCTATAACCATGCCGGGCAACTATAGTATCGATATGGAAGATAACACCTTTCCCATAGCTGAAGAGGCCACTATAAACTGGTGGCTGATTGGCGGACTAATATATTTTACTGTAGCTGCCTTTTTCCTGATCCGGACAGGTATTCAACTTTTTCAAATTTGGAGGATCATAAAGCTGAATGGAAAGAAACCGGAAAACGATTACAGTCTCATTGATATGGGCGGCGATTCGGCTCCATTTTCTTTTTTCAAATATATTTTCATTAATCCCGATGCTCATTCCCACAGGGAAATGAGGCTTATTCTAGAGCACGAAAAAGTACATGCCCGCCAATTACATTCCGCAGATATTCTTCTGGCAAATATTACTGCCGCTATACTGTGGTTTAACCCGTTTAGCTGGCTCTTCAGAAAGTTTATTGAACAAAATCTTGAATTTATCGCCGACCGCAGAACAGTTGCAGGCACTAATTCTACTAAGGAATATCAGCATACTTTGGTAAAGAATTCCATTGCTGGTATGCACCCGGAATTGACTAATTCCTTTTATCAATCATTCATCAAAAAACGAATAGTTATGCTTAACAAAAAAAATGACAATCAAAGAAACACCTGGAAAATTGTATTAGTTTTCCCTTTCCTCCTCACTTTTATGCTTTTATCTAATGTAAAAACTGAAGCACGAATTAAGAATTCTTCAACAACACCTGCATCTCTTCAGGTTTATCCTTCGGAAGAGAAAGATTTGCTTGCCACTATGGGAAGAGCTCCCCTCTATATTCTTGATGGTGAAAGCTATTCCGCTAAAGAATTACATGGCAAACATCTTTCTTTTGAAGAAATTTCAGGCCTTTCCCCAGCAGATGCTATTGCAGAATATGGTACTGAAGCTAAGGATGGAGCACTCATTTTAAAGGGTGCCGAAATAATTGATGATTTTTCAAAAGAAGCTCAAAGAATAGATCTTCAGAAAAAAGAGGTAAAACGGAAATATATTAAAGTAAGCCCTGGGTATGAAAAACCGGTACTAGTTACACTAGACAACAAACCCCAGGTAAAACATGAAGTTACAATAAAGGTGCACGAAAATAAAATTACTGGCGTTGGCAGTAAAAAAACCGATAGTTCATCAACATTCGCCGTAAAAAAAGCAGGCAATTCAAACACAGATTCTACCAATGTCATTTACGGCAATGGCATTATAAGAAACGAAACAACATCATCTAAAAGTAACGGGGAGGTAATTGTAGTTGGTTATAGCCAACCCAACCACCCACATGATATTAATGCCTATGAAGGCACGGAAAGTAACGAGCAGGAAGCAAAAGAATATGCACAAACTCAGGAAAAGAAACCTCTTTTTATAGTTGATGGAAAAATAATGGATGAGGACTTTGATCATAAAGAGCTTGATGCAAATAAAATTGCCAGCATTAACGTTCTGAAGGGTGATAAGGCAATAAAGAAATATGGAAAAAAAGCTGCTAATGGAGCCGTGCAGATATTTACCAAAAAAAACAGCATAAATAAAACAGGAATTATTACCTCCTCTTCTACTGAAGCAGACCTGGAACAACTGAAACGAAGACTCAAAAAAGAAGCCAGCCTCGAGGTTACTTACAATAGTATTAAAAGGAACAGTGATGGAAAAATCACTGAAATTGAAGTAGGTATAAGAAGCAAAACAGCTAACAGCTCTGCCTCTTTTTCAGTAGAAAGTGGAATCCCTGATATTATTGTGGGCATCCAGGCTGGTACAACGATAGTAAGAGCCGGTGAATAAATCAGCTAGCATTTTCAGAGAGATTGTTAATGAAGATTATAAACTCCTACTGGAGCAGATAATTAAGAAAGGGGGAGAGCATTCTTCTAACAATCTCTTTGGATATTGTTTATATTTGGGAGAAAGGAACAGTAATGAAAAAGAAAATCTTTCAAATACTCGCAGGGCTAAATAAGAAAATATTTCCCAGTTACAGTAAGAATCAGTTAGACCTGCAAAAAGCCAGCAAAATACAGAAAGTCATTATAGGCTGGAAACTTTGGGTAACAAAGAATTCCCTGGATTAACCAATCATTTTTCTGTCCATTACCGCATAGCCATTATTCACTCATT
The DNA here is from genome assembly GCF_031846585.1 of Autumnicola musiva. NCBI lineage: Bacteria > Pseudomonadati > Bacteroidota > Flavobacteriia > Flavobacteriales > Flavobacteriaceae > Autumnicola > Autumnicola musiva. The sequence continues at coordinate 7,459 of NZ_JAVRHK010000016.1, read as the reverse complement.
TTTTTAGCCTTTTCCTCCAGTTTATTCACCTGCGTTGGATACGGATTTTCCTTTAATGCTTTAGCAAGATGCACCATATTATGAACCATTAGCAGGATCATATTATTAGTAAACTCATGTTTATCACCTTCTGCCTCTATATAACTTGGCCCTGGTCCTGCTTTACCCACATAATAGGTAAATCCGTTAACCGGTATAGAGAAGCCATGTTCAGACAGATCAAAAGTGATGCTGGAAATAGCCTTTTTCGCGCCATCTTCATTTCCATCTACCATTACTCCGGCAACTTTATTATAGGTAGGAAATTGGCCGTTCTCATCATTAGCCTCTTCCATAATACCATCAAAACGCTCTGCTACCAACTTAGCCACGGCGCTGCGATCACCCCGCCAGATGGGAGTCGCAATAATTAGCATATCTGCTGCTTTTACTTTTTGAAGAACAGTGGGCCAGGCATCTCCCTGTCCTTCATCTGAAGTATTTCCAAATTTTACATCATAATCTACAACCCTTACAACTTCAGTGTTTACATTAAGTTCGTGAAAAAATTTTTCAGCATTTTTTATAAATGCTCCTGTATTGGAAGTTGCAGGAGACTTCTTTAATGTACAATTTAAAAATAGTGCCTTTAGTGCCATGATTTTCTTTTTTAAATTAGTTTAGCTGAACTTATTAATTTTCTGATTCAATCGCAGTTAAACTCGGGTTAAAGAAGATAATGAATCTATTAATATGCAAATAAGAATTCTCCAGGCTTTTAATAAAGATACCATACACTCGAAATTTAAAAATTGTCGTTCTTAAGTATTGACCGGTATTCAACAAAAATTTTATCAGGAAAAAATTAATACCGGCCATTGAAGATGAGGATAAATATTATTGCTTTCGCAAAGCCCTGCCTACCTCTATCATTCAATTTTAGCTCCCGGAATCCAGGTACAACTATTACGTGGCCCAGAAGAACATCCTGTTTGTAAGGTTTAACAAAAACGGCAACTGCTCTCCGTTAATGTTGAACCTCTTCCATAAAAAATCCTTTAGAAAAATTCTAAAGGACTTTTTAACTAGACTGCTCTAATTTGAAAATTTGAAATTCCCTAAAACTCCTGAACTGTCGGGCGAATAACTATTTCATTTACATCTACATCATTAGGCTGCTCAATTGCATATACTACAGCTCTGGCAATAGAATCTGCCGGAATAGCCTGCTTGTAAAATTCCTTTACATTCTCAGCACTTTCGTCATGGCTGCTACCAAATTTTAGTTCAGACTCTATAGCTCCGGGTTCTATGGTTGTGGTTCTTATATTACCTCCAACTTCATGTCTTAAACCTTCAGAAATGGCTCTTACTGCATACTTGGTTCCACTATAAACCGTACCACCGGGACTAAATACTTTGATGCCTGCTACTGAAGATAAATTAATAAAATGTCCATACCCCTGTTCCTGGAATACTGGTAAAGCAGCAGAAATTCCATATAAGACACCTTTGATATTTATATCTATCATTTTGTCCCATTCTTCTACTTTGTCTTCAGCAATTGGAGCAATAGCCATCAAGCCGGCATTGTTTATCAGAACATCTATTTTGCCATATTCCCTTTTAGTTGTTTCAATAAGATTTTTAACTTCTTCTCTATTTGTAACATCTGTTTTTACAACAAATACTTCTCCTCCATTTTTCTGAATATCTTCAGCAATAGCCTGGAGTTTCTCCTTACGCCTCGCAGCTATAATCACCTTTGCTCCTTTAGAGGCAAGGTGACGTGCAGTATGTTCTCCCAATCCGCTGCTTCCACCTGTAACTATTACTACCTTTCCTTTAATATTATCTTCCATAATAATTTCAATTTAATATTGTTTAAAGGAACTAATTTAAGGCACATTGCGCCCGATATCTAAGGTTCATTTATGATTGTAAATATTTTAACCAGCTTTATTAACCTACATCAAGAGGAATTCTTAACAGGAATATAAAATTTGATAAATTTATTCTATACTTCTACCAAATATCAAAATTCAGGTCTCCAGATTGATTCAAGATATATTAAGAGAACCAAAAACTTCAACTTTTCTATATGCAGAACTGGATCATCAACAAAATGTAGCAATCGTGGAATGAATATATATCTCTAGCGGCGGTACCGTGTTTGGAACCTCCAAAATTTGTGCATTTAATATAAATTAGCAGAAGTATTGTACTTATCTACCTTTAAAATATTCTATAAAAAATTGTTGATTTAGTTGCTTTCCTACTTTATTTCCCCTGTTCCTTTTTTAGCTGATTTTCTTTTTTCACATACTCTTTATGCTGAATATCACCTTCCATATGTTTGGATCTGTTATAGATATTTTTAAAAACTTCCGCTTTTCCATAAAGCGTAATTACATCACCCGGCAGGATTTTTGAGTTTCCTGAGGGCGAGCCTAAATAATCTTTACCCTTACGGTCTATTCCCAGCACGGTAATGCCTTCTTTCCTCAGCTCAAGTTCAATCAAAGTTTTATTAGCCAGCCAGCTATCGGCTTCCACTCTTTTTTCACTTACATGGTAATTATCATGTAAATGCAGTACCGCGGCATAGTCCTGAACGTTGATATCAGTATATTTTTGTAGCATCCTGTTAATCAATTTTGAAAGACCACGATCTACCCAATCACTTCTAATTGCCCACCAAAGAAAACCAAGCCCACCTACCACAATAAGCAGTCCGTAAAGCTTAGAGGTTAAGGTATCGGGAAGTACAAAAGTGAGGATTAAGGAAGACATTGCGGTTACAATGCCGGCATTACCAATGAGCATTAAGGTGTAAACGATTTTTCTACGAACCGGGTGGTTCATTATTTTCTCAGATTCTGAAGTACTATACCCCGTACCGGTATATGCTGAACGTGCCTGAAACCTGGCACTTTGTGTAGAAAGGCCGGTATGGGCCAGGGCGATCGCCGCAACCCTGGTTATGAGAGCAAATATGGTAATAATCAGGAACAAGGTGATAGCAGCAATCATACTCGAGTTTTTTATAACCTGAAATATAAAAATAAGTCATGAAATAATGTAAAAGCCAAAAGCCTCAATATTACTAAGAATGAGATTATATATTTCAGGGTCCTCTTAATTAAAACCTTTTGAATAAATCTGTCAGTTTTTATCGCACAAGAATTTGCTGCGTCTGCCGGTAAAGCACCTGAAGGTTTTAGATTGGACCACAAATAGCCGCTTCAGCGATATATTGAAAGGCGTGGGATGAGCCTATCCACAGGAAGAAAAAGGGAGGTGTTAAAATGCCCGATTATAAGTTTCATGGAGGATATTCCCTATCTTGTCAGCTTCAGCGGTGCTGCTACCCGTAATTTTTAGCAGAACCAGCTGTTATATTCTTTAGACTGGAAATCTATCTAATCAGCCTATGTAGACAAAATGCGAACTTAAAATTTAAATTTTGAGACAAAAAAATCGCAATCCCTTTATTTATTGAGCATTGCGATTGATTTAGACTATAGGTGACTTTAGATTTTTACTGTTAAAAAAATGAACCACTATGGACTCCAAGTCCATAGTTTCGGGCTGGTGACTTTAAGTCACCGCTAAGGTTTAGTCTTCAATGATGAAATTCGTGCCTCCCCTATCGTCCGGTTTTCTGTGATGTTCCAAATATTCATTTACCATTTCATCAGTAATATTTCCCGTACTCCAACAACCATATCCGATTGCCCAAAAATGTCGACCCCAGTACTGCCTTTTTAACTCGGGGAACTCCTGTTGTAATTTCCGAGAACTTCTACCTTTTAATTTCTTGACTATATTGCTTATGTTCTGCGAAGGACGGTAATCTATATGCATATGCACGTGATCCTTAGATATCACGCCTTTTAATATTTCCACATCCTCAGCTTCACATATTTGTATTAAAAGGCTACGACATCGAACTTGTATATCTCCCTTTAAGACTGAATATCTGTATTTCGTGCTCCATACTATATGGGCGGTAAGAAGAGAAACGCTATGTCCATTCGACCGTTGTTCCGACATAGAACAAAGATAGTTTTTTTAGAAGCTAAAGCGAGATGCACTAAAGTGCATAGTTTGAACTATTCCTGAGACCAATAAAATAATTATTTATTCCGGAGCATTCCGAAAAAGGAAAATCTTCTAGTTGTCTAGAACGTTCTTCTTTTTGGATTCAATAATTTGCTCAGCAAGGAATTTCAGTTCTTGACCCTTAGTTTGCGGCATTTTGAGCTTAACCCATATAAGTTGGAGTACCATCATAAAAGTGAAGATTCCAAAAATTGGAGGAGCCCCAATGTTGTCTCATAAGAAAGGTAGAAAAGAGGGTTTTGCTGAAGTGAATTTTTACTAATGAAAGCAAATGTGGTAAGCGATTATTTAAATATTTCCTTTCGTCAAAAAAATCCATTTTTTATAAAAATTTTCCGGTTTTACCAGGCTTCACCATAGGTGAATAAATCTCCATCATTATTTATAAATACTTGTAGTCTGAATTCCTCTTCTAAATTCTCTTTCAAATTTAATTCTCCCTTGAAACAAGGAATATTATTTAAATTACCAAAATTCCATTGGGTCAGTCTGCGGGACCAGGAAATGCAAAAATTTTAGTTATTGGAGTAATATCGAAGATTTTAATAAGCTCGTGAAAACCATTAAAATTATTTTAAGCACAAATCTAAATCATATCTAATTATCTCTTTAATTAATGGCTTAGAGATTTTCCACCTCTCTCAGTTGCCATGAAAGCAAAATTACCCCCCTCCGCATCTAATGTTAATACTATTAATCCTATTTTCTGGTAAATCCGTTTTTTAAAATAGAAATTTTTGCCCAGAAATGATCCTTTCAAAGGTTCATACTATTTAATCCTTATATGCTCGCTCCCTGAAGATATACTGACACAGGAAAATTACCATCATCATTCGCGAAAATCGCTTCAGGAACTTTCAGCCTAAAACTATGATCCCCTGCTTCCACCATTCCTAAATCATAAGTTCTAATAGGTATGGTATTACCGGGACACCAGTTACTCCATTTATTCCAGTTTGTTCGTGGCTCTCTCCCATAAATTCCGTTTCGTTGGGTATTATAAACCCTAAATGGTTCGCAGCTTTTACCTCCCGGAGTATATTCGGCAATAAGTTGCTCATCAAAATACAAATAATGCTTTCTGCGAATATATTCTTCACCTTGGGACTGCGCCCCGTGATTGGAAATAATTACGTGCAAGCTGGCATTGCGAATATCCTTGTCTGTTTTAAACTTAAAAGTTTTATAGGATTCACCAATTTCATCTGAAGCACCTTCTTGATAATCATTAAATTGAAAATTATCGCTGATACTAAGAATATATTGATTGTGTGCAGAAGAAACGGATCCAGAAGTTTCTAAAGCAACAGTACCCTCAAAAACATCATTTCTTCCTTCACAACCTTCAACTTCCTTATTTGCCGCATAAGGCACACCCCCCAGATAAAATTTAAGGTAGAAGTCGTATTTCTTCTGCATGGCCGGGTCATTTAAAATTGCGGCCAGATTATTTACTTCAAAACTATATGGAACTTCTTTAGGCTCCTTATTTTTGTTCATAAAAGGAGTTATAAATCGTCCTATTTCTAAACGTTGTTTAACATTTGCAGAAATGAATTCTTCACCCTTTGGTACTAAATCCATAAAGAGTCCGCCAATTCGGTCATAATTATCACAACGGGCACCTATTCTGAGATTTATAGTAAGTTTTTCTCCTATACTTAAAGATTCCAGATCCAATTTTTTAGCGTAAGCCGTATTATCAATCCGAATAATTCCTTCAGGAACAGGTTCATCCACTGTCTCTGCGTAAAGATCATAAAATACAACCTCATCAAAAATTATGTCGCCTGCTATTGGTTTAACCTCAAACTTTTCCATGCCTGATCCAACCATATTTGCATTGTAAATAGAATCTTGACCTATACATAATGCAAATGGAGCGAATAGGAAAAAGAATAAAATATGTCTAAAATATTTGATAGTCATTTTCTAAATTTGATTTAATCCGAATTCGATTTTTATAATAGTTGATATTTGATTTTTAAACTATATCTTGATGGTTATAAGGAACAATTTTCTGAAAGAAATGAACGCTCCCCAAATCAAATAACAACTGTTAAAATATAGCGAAAAAGAATGTGGAGATTCACTCGATATTTACCAATATTACCATTTTGAACCGCTTTTCGTTTTTGTTATTTAAATATATAAGCTATTGTGAATAGAAAAGTGAACGATATTTGCCATGATTTGAAGTATTTATCCTCCACCCTTTTAATCTCCATAAATTCTTTTGAAGAATAATTATCTTCTTAATTAAAATAAGTGACATACAGATGAATTATAAAAAATTGTTGCTTCTAGTTTTTATTATTAGCTGCCTTTCGCTGAATGCTCAAAGAAAAACGGCTCCCCATCATTTAGAAAAAAAATCTAATACCGAATGGTTTGAAAATGCTGATTTTGGCATGTTTATTCACTTTGGCTTATATAGTGAACTCGGAGGCTTTTGGAAGAACGATACTATCCAAGGTTATGCAGAATGGATTCAGGCCAAAGCGGATATTCCATCTAAAAAATATTCTAAACTTATTAAATCTTTTAACCCTGAAAATTTTGATGCCGATGCTATTGCGAAGCTGGCGAAGAAAGCCGGAATGAAGTATTTGGTGGTCACGGCGAAACATCACGAAGGATTTTGCCTCTGGAGCAGTGATTACACTAAATTTGATATTTCAACTACGCCGTATAAAAAAGATATTATTGAGCAACTTACGGAAGCCTGTAAAAGTAACGGACTTAAATTTGGTGTTTACTACAGTATTATAGACTGGCATCATCCTACTCAGAAAACAAATAACTCTGCAAAGGATTATTGGGATAAATGGGCGCAAATTGAAATGAAGAAAGGACAATTTGAGGATTATCTGGCTTATATGAAAAATCAGCTTAGCGAGCTCATCACTGAGTATGATCCTGATATAATATGGTTTGATGGCGATTGGGTGGACTGGTGGAGTCTGGAAGAGGGTATCGCTTTATATGACTATATCAAAAATTTAAATCCTGAAATACTGGTCAATAACCGGGTGGCCAAAAGAGAATTATTCAAAAAAGATTTCGGCACTCCCGAGCAGGAACATTTAAAAAGTGGAGAAGATTACCTCTGGGAGGCCTGTTATACCTTGAATGATTCCTGGGGTTATAAAAAGGGTGATGATAATTGGAAATCTGCCAGCACGATTTATAGCAAACTTCAGGAAATTAAAGTCAACGGAGGGAATTTATTGCTAAATATTGGTCCGAAAGCTAACGGCTCCATTCCGGAAAAATCACGTTTCATACTTCTTGAAGTAGGCGAAATGCTGGAAAACGAATAAAAGTAATAGATTTATTGAATATCCGTTTGATG
>NZ_JAVRHK010000015.1:0-88778 GCF_031846585.1 Autumnicola musiva | reverse complement strand
AAGTGGGAGGTAAAAATTCCCTTTGATATTTCTCTATAAAGAGATAGCTTTGGCTCAACGAAAATGGTCATGTTGGTAACAGAATAGCAGAAATAGTGATAATAAGATATTATGCTTCCACTAATTTTACATAGATGCCTCTTTAATACCTAAGTTATAATCCTATTCCCCATTTTTCTACTATATCCATAAGTCATAAAATTAAAACTTTGTACCCCCCAATTTCCACGAGTAACGACATTAAAAATATCATGACAAAAAGAATTTTACTAATCATATTCCTGGTTCTTGGAGTATGCGTCAGGAATTTTGCGCAGAACAAGCATTCTTTTAGCGTTAAAGCCGGAATCAATTTTACCGGTTTTCATACAGGAAGCTCCACATATACCGGAGAATTTGGAGTAAATGCGGGAATTTTGTATGAATACAGACTCTCCAGTTTTATTAGCCTTCAACCGGAAATGGTCTTTAGTCAAAAAGGAGGAGAATATAAAACTCCGGGAAACGAATGGTACGTATATGCAACATCTAAGCTCAACTATATTGATATTCCACTTATGGTCAAAATTAAGATACTTGAAAATATAAATTTTCAAGTAGGTCCCCAAATAGGTCTTCTGCTATCAGGAAAAACAGAGTATGAAGGAAAAGAAATAGGAACCGAAACAAACTTTTTAGATTTTGCCGTAAATGGAGGATTTGGTTTTGATGTATTCCAAAAATTTTTCATCCAAACCAGATATAGCTATGGCCTTTCGGAACTATTTAAAGATAAAAATTATAAAAATTCAGTAATCAGCTTATCTGTAGGATATAAGTTTATGCGCTAAATTTTCTGTTTAAATAAAACCGGAAATAAATGCAGACATCATTGTTAGAAGTTGATGGTGTACCACCGTCAAATGTCCAGTTCCAGGTTATTGGTTCGCCTGTGGTGCCATCTATCTACTCTACGGATTTATTTTGTTAATGCTGATAGCGCCGGCGGTGAAATTTGCCATTACTGCTGACCTTTTTTAAATGAAAGGCAAATTATTTAAAATATAAGCCACAAAGATTACTCCCTTCTGAAGTAAGCAAAAAGGGAAAAATCTCCTCGAATGCAATATTAATCGGTGTTCCAAAATTAATAGAGGGAAAGTCAGATTTTAAAGGTTTTATTATGATACCTGTAATGGCCGGAAAAGCTATGACATTTATGATGATACCCATAATCGAACAGTATAATGTATATGAATTGCGGGATGAAAAAACCTCCGAAACATTTATCATCGCCCATTCCAAAGATTCGGATGTATTACCACAGGAGAAAATTGTGATTGCCGGTGTAATAAAAGAACTTAAAACAAACAAAGATAAAAATGCTCCAGGCAGGAAATTTCTGGAAGCTATTTATCATATGGTCCCGGAATCTTATTAACCATATATAATCACCTGAACCCATGGTAATTACAACTTAATTAAAATCAAAAGAAAATCTGTAGAAGACCTACGTATTCTTAGCATATGTAGAGTATATCCACCTAAAATATCAGAATGGATAACGAAACTGAATTGTTTTTAAGATCGCTTCAGAATGGAGCCAGATGCAAGGAATCCATATTTCATCCGGAAATTCCACGCAGATTTTTTTTATAGAACGATTTAAAAGAAAACATACCGAAGAGGTGTTTTCAATAGTACCTCCTGGCCATCTCCATATTCCCAATCAGTTCTAAAACATTTGGAACATGGATGGTGTAGGTAACTTCAGGAGAATCTTAAAAAATTCATAATGTTAGCACGCACGGGATTATCATTTCTTACGCAGCAATATGTGTGGTAAAAAAGACATTTAACCTTTATATTACTGATAAATAGACAATTAAAATCAACCAATTTTAGCGCTACCTCCAAACCTTTGACCTTTTTTATAAATAAATAATAATTAAGCTATTTCCTGTTTTTTTTTGGCTCTTCGTTTTCTGTATCTTGTAAGCTGGCCTAAAAAAATTTGAAAGAGGAATATGAAGAATTTATGTATTATTGGTGGCGGAGCCTGTGGATCTGCTGCTTTTATTGAAATGGTGTTACAGATTTGTAGTTTAGGACTTCACGAAAAATTAAGCCTCACTTTGATAGAACGACGGGAAAAATTTGGGTATGGTATGGCCTTTGGGACACCCGAGAAATCCCATCTGCTCAATACCCGGGCCGATCTAATGGGCATCTACGCCAATGAACCAAAGGATTTTTCTGATTGGTTAAAAGCAAAAGATCAAAATCCTAAAGATATAAAAGGGGAAGGTTATACAGAAGCTGCCTATACCAGGAGAATTCTCTATGGAGAATATGTTTCTGAGCAATTGGAAAGATTCCGGCAGGTGGCAAAGGAACATAAAGTGCAAGTGAATTTTGTTCAGGAGGAAGCTGTAGATATTCACCGGCAAAAAGATGAGAAGCTTCATATAGAATTGGGTTCAGGCAAAATCATTAACAGCGATTTTGTGCTTTTGGCCCCGGGAACTTCAAAACCAAATAAATTTCGTGAATTAAGGCAGCATGATGGCTATATTGATTTTCCCTGGCCGGTAAACAGGATTGAAAAAACTATTAAAAAAGATGACGAGGTAGGAATTTTGGGAAGTAGCTTAAGCGCTATAGATACTGTAATGACACTTGTTAATAATGGTCATCGCGGAAAGATAAGCCTGATTTCCCATAAAGGGATCTTACCACGGGTACAACCTACACATAGCAATGTTTTCCACCGGAAACATCTTACTTTGGAGAACATCCATAAAATTCAGCGGGAAAAGCTGCATCCTCCCCGGGTAAAAGAGCTCTTCAGGCTCTATATTAAAGATGTGGAGGAAGCCGAAGGGAAGAAGATGGATTGGAAGAAATTCAACCGAAGTTCCAAACCTGCCAAAGAATTACTGGAGTATGATATTTCGGCTGCCGAAAAAGGAGGAGATTCCCTCTTAAATATCACCTATTCCCTGCGTTATGATGCCGGCGTGATTTGGAAGTGGATGTCACTTAAGCAGAAAAAAATCTTCAAGAAATGGCTGGGTACCCAGTGGGCGGCAAACAGGCACGCCATGCCCCTGCACAACGCCAAACAGATCCTTGAACTTTTTGAAAAAGAACGGCTTAGGGTGATCTCTCAAAACCGGGAGGTGAAATTTTCTAATGACAGCGGAAAATTCACAATGGAAACAAAATCGGGAGACATCTATGATTTCGATAAAATTATCAATGCAACCGGAACGGCTTCTGCATTAAAAGGAATGGACAATAAATTAATAGAAAAACTACTGGAAAAAAATATCTCACTCCCTATCCTGCCGGAGGTGCAAAAATTAACCCTCGTACCATGCAGGTAATTTCCGGGAAATCAGGAGAAAATTTATATGCGGTTGGACACCTGGTAAATGGGATGCTGCTCGATGTGGATACTGTTTGGTTTAACATTAAGACAATTAGCCGATTTGCAAGTGAACTGGTCTTTAAAATAAATGAAGATGAAGATATTTATTGAAATTTATTCCGGCTTACTTCCTTATTTATTATGCATCCCGTTGGGGTATTTTTTAAAGCGCAAAAATGTAATTGCTAAAAGGTATATTCATAAACCTTTAATATTTATACTTATACCGCTTTTACTTATAGATAAAGTGCTTGAAACAGAATTTTCAAGCCTTATTATCCTTTCCATAATGGGTTTTATTGTGGCTTTAATAATAAATATTCCTGCAAGTTGGGTAAGCAAAAAGTATAATGGACTTGATGATCCACTGCTCAAAAGCGGCTATTCGTTTTTTAATGTGCTTTTTTTCGGGATTCCCACTGTAATGGCCGTTTTTGATCAGGATGCCGTGACTACTCTTATTTGCATCTACCTGGGTACCGGTCTTTATGGGTATACCTTTGGTTATACAATGGTGGCTAAATCAAAGTTTGGTACCAGGAAATCTATACAGGAGGCTTTAAAAGTTCCTTTTATTTATGCTTTTGTACTTGCCATAGTATTAAAAATTTTAAACTATGAAATCCCCGAAGCCGCTTCCCCTGTTCTGGATGTACTGGGGGTGGTTGTTTCAGTAGCAGGAATGACGATTCTGGGAATGAATATCACCGGTGTAAAATTTAAAGGACTGGATGTTTCTTATTTTTCAAAAGTATTAGGCGCAAGAAGTTTGAGTGCAATCGTAATTACTGCAGCTGTTCTGGCTATAGAATATTTCTTTGTAGACGGATTAAGTTCTCAGGAACGGGAGGTATTTACCCTCCTTCCGCTTTTTCCTACAGCAGCAACCTTAACTGTTTTCGCTTCTATGCTGGGATCTGAGGAAAAAGATTCAGCAATATTTGTGTGTCTGTCTATGCTCTTGTCCCTGATCCTGGTTCCACTTGCAGCCTTGTTCTATCAATAATTCAGCATTTCACGAAAAATTGGGACCTACAGGCTTCCCTCCTATTCCAGATTCAAATACCGAAACGTTGATCCTGGGGACGCTGCCGGGAGATAGATCTTTAGAAGTAGGGGAATATTTTGCCCAACCCAGGAACAGATTTTTTGAAGATCATTTCGTGTATCACTGGTAATCCGGTTACAGAAAATTATTCAGAAAAAAGAGAACTTTTACATAAGAGCGGATTGGAGTATGGAACGTGCTTCAACCGGGAGCATAATAACAAGTTAAAAAAGAGCCCCCTCAGCTTAGCTGATTCATTTAAGCATGAATGTTTAAATGTGAATTGGTTCTTTCCATAGAGGATGCGCAGGAAAAATTTGATAATTGGAGAGAAGATTATATGGATTAAGGTCACGTAGTTCATTGGGAGTTATGTCCCCTACGAGTATTTGAAAAGAGTCAAAATAGCTCAGTTTTTTCTACACTCCTCGACTTTACCAAATCCTGCCGATTAGCTTTATGATCAACAACATGATAAAACCAACAATTAAACCAATCAGAAATTCAACAAGAATATCGGGTAAATTAGCAAACAAATCGTGTAGGAAATGAATATTATGCACAAAAATCCCTCCCGAAACCAAAAGCAGTGCAATAGTGCCAATAATGGACAAGCTCTTGATAATTTTTGGAAGGGCACTTATTAAGAATTTACCAATTTTATCAGAAAAACTATTATCTCTATTATTTAAATCGATTAGCCTAGCACCAAATTCATCCATTCTCACAATAAGTGCAACAATACCATATACCCCAACTGTGGCTACCAACGCAATTAGAGAAACTACAATAATTTGGGTCGGTAATGGTTCTGCTCCAACTGTTCCCAAAGCTATTATAACAATCTCTACGGAAAGTATAAAATCGGTTAACACTGCCGATTTAATTTTTTCCTTTTCTATGCTTAAAACTTCTTCTTTAGAAATTTTTTCAAGTTTAGGTGCTTCATTTTCATTAGAATGCGGAAAAAAATATTCGAAGATTTTTTCAGCACCTTCGTAAGCCAGATAAAGACCTCCAATAAGCAATATTATAGTAATAGCAGATGGTAAAAAGGCGCTTAGCAAAAATGCCAGGGGTAAAATTATAAGCTTATTTAAAAATGAACCTTTTGTAATTGCCCAAAGCACCGGTAATTCCCTGGACGACATAAATCCTGATGCCTTTTCTGCATTCACAGCTAAATCGTCACCTAATATTCCTGCTGTTTTCTTGCCGGCAACTTTTCCCATTACAGCCACATCATCCATTAAAGTTGCAATATCGTCGAGAAGGGCAAAAAATCCTGTGGCCATATTTTAGTTATATTTTCGAGAGCAATATACGCGTATTTATTATTTGAAATCAATTCAAAGTCTATATTAATATTTATAAATTACCCCAATCTATTCATCTATTTAAATAAATTTTTCCCGGGAAAACCCACGGGTCATTTAAAAGAAACACGTTTTCAACTTTAAACATTTACTAAAGAGGCAAGCCTCGGGGTATTTACCCTCTTAGAATAAAATTTATTAAAATCAACTATCCCCAATGTACCGATGTAATTCGCTGGTTTCACCTGGGTCTCTGAAACAAAACCTAAATTTTGTATTTCCCTTCATTCTGAACTGTGAAAAATCAGTTCCCGCCTCTCCCCAGGGAGAGGTAAAGCTGAAACCCCAAAGCCGAGCCATCAGGCAATTTTTAAATTAAAAAAGAAATTATCTAAAAGTAAACTTTGTCAATGCGAGCAAAGCCGGGAGCTTTATAAATTCCTAGTCTTCAATTTGCCTTTCGATTTCGAGTTGATAACATACCTCTATACCTTCCTTAAACCATCTTCTTTAAAATGTTTTACAGCCTGTTGAACAATAATGCCTGCAGGATTGAAATGAATTTAAGAAGTTTCAGTTTCTTCTAAAACTTCTTCGTTTAGATTTTCGTCTTTATCTATAACATTAGCTTTCTCTAACTTTTCCTCTTCTTCAGAAAAATATGGAAAAACATCAAGAATTGGAGATTCTGTAATGGCAGGGATCGAATAATCTCCCATGGTGTTTTCCATAGCTTTGGTAGTATTTTCAAAAGCTTCTTTTACATCATTAGCCTGCACCAGCAAATACATATTAGTTTTCTTCTCCTTTCCACTCTCCTCATCGAGAGCCACCAGTGAAACCTTGGACTTAAACCAGCAATCGGAATTTTCGAATGGATGTACTTCCGAAAAATTCGCAAGCTTTATATTCATGATCCTGAAATCCTCGCTTGTGTATGCGGTCATTTCTTCACTAATTCTCGCTTCTGCTTCTGTATAAGATACCGCATCTAACAAATAGGTATCTGTGGTTACTTTTTGTTCTCCTGTTTCATATCTTTTAGTATATTTTACCTTACACTCATACCAAATTACGCTCATAGTTTTCTTTTTAAGGGGGCCAAAAATATAATTTAAAACAGGTTTAATAAATAATCTGTTCAATAGATATTCACAATTTTCCCTCCATCAGAGAAACAATGTACTATAGCAAATTTAGAATTTCAAAATCCTATAACATCAAAACGGCTTTTACTTATTCTCTCCTTTTTGCTTATAGACAAAACTAATAATTTGTCACTGAACAAAGTACTTTGAAAATCAACGGCCCTATTATTCTTATATTTTTATTGTTTCAGATCAAGATAGGCTATGTAAAATATAGGTGGTAATTTTGAGGTTTTTGTGATCTACTTTAGATATAACTATTTACGTTCTTCATTAACATCATTTCATATCCAGCATAAAATTTGGTATATTCTGTTTCCAACCAAAATAACAAAACATTGACAAAGTCAGCAGCTAATTATATAAGAGACAATAAACATATCTTAATTGATTCCTGGGAAAAAGCAGTGAACGGGGAGATATCTGCTTCAGAAAATACCCAGTCGCTCGTGTTGCGCAATTTGCTACCGACTTTACTTCATGATGTTGCAAGTATTATGGGGCGTTTTACCGACCGTGAAGATTTTTTGAAAAATGAAAAATGTGAAGAGATTGTCGAGAAGAGTCTTGATCATGGAAGACATAGAGCTGCTTCTTCTCAATATACTGTAAAACAAATTATTGACGAATATATCATCCTCAACCGCATTTTGGTCGAAACATTGATTCCTCAGAAATTATTTAATACAGATATCAGCATTATTATTACATTTTGCCTGGAAACCTCTATGTCGCATTCCATTAGTTCCTTTAACGATTCCCTTCAGGAAATGCGGGAAAAGCTTGTAGGTACATTGGCTCACGATGTAAGAAATCCTATTTCTGCAGCTTATTTCGCCCTGGATGTAATGAAATTACAAAGAGAGGAGGAACAGTTTGAGAATACAAGAAAAATGGCCCAGGAGAGTCTTCGCAAATCTCTTGATTTACTGGAAGGCCTGCTGGATGCCATAAGTGTGGAGGCAGGCGAAGGAATTGCTCTCAATTTCAGGAAAAGCGATATTGTAGAAAAGGTAAAAGCGGTACAGGAAGAAGCTACCGAAATTTATTCCAATAAAATTAAGATTGTTTGTGAAGCTGAAAAATTAATTACAGTGTTTGATCCTACTGCAGTAGGCAGAGTTCTGGAAAACCTGCTCACGAATGCGGTGAAGTATGGCGGACTTGATCAAGCCATTACCATTTATGTTGACTATAACGAAGAAAATGTTATTCTAAAAGTCCATAACCACGGAAATCCTATCTCCCCAAAAAACCAGAAAATAATCTTTGATTTTCTAAACCACAGCGAAGAACAGCCGGGAAAACTTAAAAGCTGGGGAATGGGGCTTACTTTCGTTAAAATGGCGGCAAAGGCTCATGGTGGCCACGTGGAACTAAGTAGTGACCATGAAAACGGAACCACTTTTTTTGTCTTCCTTAGCAGGCATTCCAACAAACCGGGCAAAGTTCGTTCAAAACTGAATTACGGGGAGTAAATAAATTATTGGAGTGTTGATTAAGTTGAATTTTATAGGCCTACCTTTATTCTAGCATTATGTCTATCTGCTCTATATATATAAATAATTATTATTTAAACCCTCTCCTACTCTGCTTCTTTTAATATCTATATCAAGATCATTTAAATTCCGAAATCGATTGCATATAAGGAATAATCATTTATCTTATGCCAAAAATTTCTTCTCCAGAAGGACTTCAGAAATTGAAGCCTAATTTAAATAATGAAGATGAATGACAATTTAAAATATTTCCTGTTTCTTCCGGTTTTTCTTTTTCTGACCTTAATTCCGGCTTGCGGGCAGGAACAATCTCTACCTCAATATCATTTTGAAACATTGGACAGAATTCCCACACAACGGGCTGTAGCCAGCATCTCTCAGGACAGGCAGGGATTTATATGGATGGGAACAAATGGATTAGGCCTAAATAAATACAACGGTTTAGATTATACCTCATATCAATATAAAGAGGGGGATAGTACAAGTTTAAGTAATTCTCTTATACATACCACTTATGTGGATAAAAAAAACAGGTTATGGATTGGTACAGAAACAGGTCTTGACCTTTACAACAGAGATCAGGATAACTTTATTCATATTAACCTGCTGGAAAAATCTAAACATACCAGTATATCAGTACAGGCAATACTTGAAAATAAAAATGGAGACATTCTGGTTGGCACGCATCAATACGGGCTGTTTAAACTGAATCCTTCTACAATGGAAGCATTCAAAGTGGAAACTACAGGTATAAGCGTGATGAGAAATTTCTTAATAAACAGTCTAGCTCTTTTTGATACCAGAATATTTATAGGAACAAAAAACGGACTATTTGAATATGATGAAGAAGAGGGCCTAATGGCACCTCTTAAATTTACAACTTCAAGTGGAAAAGAAAAAATAGCAGCCCATATTCAGACTATGGAAGTTGATACCAAAGGCACAATTTGGATAGGTACTAAAACAAAAGGTCTTTTTAAAATTGATGGAAATGAGAATGGCCGTTATGTGATTGAGCATTTCCCTATTACTTCTAAAAGAATTCTATCGTTGTTGGATACTCCACGTAAAACGATTTTGTGTGGGACAGAAAATGACGGCATGTTTGAGATAGACAGGAATGGAAAGATTATAAATCATTACCTCAACAAGAAATTTGATGATAATGGCATAAACTCCAATTCGGTTTGGTCTTTATTTCTTGATAACCAGGAACGTGTATGGATTGGACATTATAACAATGGCGTGGGTGTATACGATAAATTATATGACAAATTTGCTGATATTAAAAGCAAAGCTAATTATCCTAACTCCCTTCAATCCAGTTCTGTAACAGGAATCCTTAAAGATGAAGAAGGAAGATTATGGATTGGTATGGATGGCGGAGGAATAGACGTTTATAATCCTGAAACCGGGGCTTTTACCCACTTATTGAACAATAAAAACAAAATTGCAAACGGACTTGATTCCCCAGATGTTCAAACTCTTTTTAAGGATAGTAAAGGAAATATATGGGTGGGGACCTGGGATTATGGCATCTACTATTTAGAAAAAGATTCAGATACTTTTATTAATTATTCTGTTCAAAATACCAATGGTGAAATAGCTACAAACCGCATATTGAGTTTTTCCGAAGATTCACATGGAACAATATGGATAGGTACTTTTTCCAGGGGTATTCATTCTTTTAATCCTGAATCAGGGAAATTCCGAACTTATGACGGAGAGCTTTTTATTACCAGAAGAATAAGTTACAGTGATGTTAGAAGGGTTTATGTAGACAGCGAAGACCATGTTTGGATTGGGGGAAATGAAGGACTTTTTAAATTGAAGGTTGTTGATGGGGAATTTCAACTAGAAACAATGTCATCAAAGTTTTATAAAGATGACAACCAAAGCTATAAGAGCCTGATCCTTGATATTTACGAAGATTCTTCAAAAAATATCTGGATTGGAACCGATGGTGCCGGCCTTTGCAGATATGATATGAAGAAGAATTCCTTTTCCTGGGTAAAACCTGAAAGTGGATTCAATAAGCTAACTGTATCTTCTATTATGCAGGATAATAACGGTTCCATATGGGTAGCTGGTAACAATGGATTAACCCAAATGGATAAAAGCAAAAACACGCTGAAAAATTTTTCCATTAATGATGGTTTGCTTAGCAATGACTTTAATAATAATGCCGTTTATAAAGATGCTACCGGTACCCTTTACTTTGGATCTTATGAAGGCGTTAATTTCTTTAATCCGGAAAACCTGACAATTAATACAAATCCCTCACCGGTTTACTTAACAGATCTTAAAATCTTTAATCAGTCGGTTTCGCCAGGAAAAGAAGATTCTCCCCTGGAAAAAGTTATCTCCCAAACAAAAAAAACCACTCTTAGCCATGGGCAGTCTGTATTTACTATAGATTATGCTGCTATAGATTTTACAAGGCCCGAAAAAATTCAATTTGCCTATTATCTTGAGGGTTTTGAAAACCACTGGAATTATGTCCAGAATTCAAGGAGTGCTACATACACAAACCTGCCGGCAGGAAACTATACCTTTAAAGTAAAAGCTACTAACAGTGATGGTATTTGGGATAATAATCCAACCACTTTAAAAATAGAAATTTTACGACCCTGGTGGTTTACCAATCTTGCTATTGCATTATACATCTTTTCATTTATGGTGATTTGCTATCTTGTATACCGGTTTATTAACTCGCGTGTTAAAATTAAACGTGCTATAGAACAGGAACGGGCAAGGCACCAACAGGAAGAGGCTCTAAATGATAAAAAAATACAGTTTTTCACTAATATTTCCCATGAATTCAGGACACCATTGACGCTTATAATGAGCCCACTGGAAGATATATTGGATGAAGCAGAACTTTCCGAAAAACTAAAAGGCAAAATAAATATTATTAATAAAAATACTATAAGATTAAAACGGCTGATTGATGAATTAATGGATTTTAGAAAGCTTCAGTTAGATAGCATTCCCCTGAATATATCGTCTTTTAGTATTAATGATCTTCTGGATGAAATCACCGAATATTTTAGAGAAGAAGCTCAGCAAAGGAATATTGTGCTATCGCTGGAAATAAATAATGATATCAGTTTGATATGGGCAGATAAAAGCAAACTTGAAAAAATACTTTTCAACATCCTTTCAAATGCTTTTAAGAGCACAACTAACAATGGAATTATAACAGTGGTAGTAGACAGAAAAGAAAATTATATTTTTAAACATTCAGATATACAATTTCCCCAGGAGGCACTGGAAATAAGTATTGAAGATACCGGAAAAGGAATACATCCTGAAGAAATCACCAAAATTTTTGACCGGTTTTATCAGATAAAAGAGCGGAATGAACAATATTATGGCGGCACAGGAATAGGCCTGGAAGTAGTGAGAAGTTTTGTTGATCTTCACAAGGGTGATATTGAAGTTGAAAGTGAAATAGGAGTTGGTACAAAATTCAAAATTCTTCTTCCTTTAGATAGGAATCAATATGACTTATCAGATATTAAAGATCCGGAGCCGGTAGAGATTCAGCAAAAAAAAGAAATTCCGCAGATTGTTTCTTTCGATACTACTGAACATCATAAAAAAACCCTATTAATTGTAGAAGATAACATTGAATTAAGGGCATACATTAAACAGGAATTAGAAGCCACATATAAAATAGTGCTTGCTGAAAATGGCCGGGAAGGTCTGGAACAGGCTAAAAAATATATGCCCGATGTAGTGATAACTGATGTTATTATGCCTGTAATGAACGGATATGAATTTTGCTCATTTTTGAAAAAGGATTTAAAAACAAGTCATATTCCGGTGTTAATGCTTACAGCAAAGGCAATGACAGATGATTGGGTGGAAGGGCTGGAAGCAGGAGCAGATGTTTATTTAAATAAACCCTTTGAAATGAAGATCATGCGCTCCAACCTGAAACAACTAATTACCAACAGGGAACTGTTGTTTTCCAAATATATGGGAGGCTTCAATAATACTGAGGTTGAGCCAAATTCCACTTCTCTTGATCAGCAATTTATTCTAGAAATTATAAAATTTACCAAGGAAAATATTAAGGAAAATAATTTAAATGTAGAGAAACTGGCTGATGAATTTAACCTGAGCAGAAGTCAGCTTTACAGAAAAATAAAAGCCCTAACTGGCCTCACGGCGAATGAGCTCATTAGAAAAATACGCCTTGAACGTGCTAAGGAACTGCTTGAAGAAATGGAGAATCCTTCTATTAGTGAGGTAAGTTACAATGTAGGCTTTTCCTCTCCCTCCTATTTTTCTAAATGCTTTAAAGCACATTTTGGTGTGCTGCCCAAAGAAGTTAAGGATGAATAATTCAGTAATTAATCTTACCCCATTTTCATAAAAAATCAGGGAAGTAGAATGGACCCTAATATTTGAAACCACAAATGTAAGCCAGTAATCCCTCCAATTACTCCACCTAATATAAATGTAAGCTGAATCTTCCTGGATATAAATCCAAAAATAACATACGCTGATATTACTATTCCAATAATCCCTAAAACAATTGAAAAAGTACCAGGGAAAAAATTAAGATATTCCGAAACATGTTTTTCATATCCCCCAAAATAGCTGCCTTTATAAAATATCAACTCATCGCCAACTGAATGAACAAGATTAAATACTTCCCTTAACGAGATGATAAGAGAAAGACAGCTATCCAGTTAATAATTTTAATCCATTATTTGAATAGACAGTTGCCTTGGGATTAAAATAATAAATCCAATTAAACCGGTGAGGATAGTTTGTAAAGGTCCGCCTATTGGAACCAGGAAACCATGGAATTTCAACTTTTTTAATTCAGATGCTAGAAGGATTTTTTCTTTGAAATTGAAGTCATTTGCAATTGCTGTTCTATTTTCAGCATATATAGTATATATTTTATCGATCAAAATGGAGTTATCATAATTAATACTTCTAAAATGAAGGGTGGATTTATAACCAAGGAATTCAGCAACAGCAATATGCCCAAATTGATGAGTTAAAGTTCCAATAACAGTAAATGCCATAAAAGAATATATAGAAATTATGAGCTCTTTGGGGTAGATATGAATTTTCATATTTATTTTGCCAAAGTTTATTTTTTACCATTCCGAATTATTCAATTTAATTATATCCATTCTCTTCCCTGATATTTAAATATTTGTATCTGGCACAAAAAGATATGGGACTATTCAATAGCAAATTAACCATAGTACATTTATGCTTTACCTAAATGTTTTGAACAATCTCCGGAATAAAAAAACCGGGCATTGACACCCGGTTTTAACTTTAATTATGAATTCTGCTATTCAAAACTTAATATTCCAATTCTCCCGTAAAATCTTCACTTACATCACGACCAGCAAGCCCATCGGCTACTCCTTTATAAGCATTTTTTCTTTCATAATCTGCATTCCACACATTTGGTGACTCTTCTGGTAACCAGAATTCGTGTTCATTTTCATTATCAGAAATATTCCATATAGTAATGCCATATTGCTGTGCATCCGGGATATACTGGTTAAAAGAATCTATTACAAACTGGTACATATCTGCCTGATCGGCTAATTGTTCTGCCGTTGGAGAGGCCGTGCCTAATCTAACGTCAAGCTCAGAAATTTTAATCATTTTTCCTGTACCCGCAAGTTTTTGGAACATACTTGTAATATTTTCTCTACTGGTATTCAGGGAAACGTGCATTTGCGTACCAATACCATCTACAGTAGCACCTTCACTTTCAATGTACTGAACATACTCAATTAATCCATCTAATTTTGCCGGGCTGGATTCTAAGTTATAGTCATTAATAAAAAGTACATCTGATGGCTCAGCGTATTGACGCGCCAGATTAAATGCGGTTACCGCATAATCCTTCCCTAAGTACTTAACCCAATAAAAATCATCACTGGCTGCATCTGTAACATTACCATCACGAAGTGAACCGCCTTCCCTCATCGGTTCATTTACAACATCCCAGGCAGTTACTTCATTCGTATAATGGGTAACCATTTCTGATATCCAATATTCCATAGCCTCACCAATTTTTTCAGCTTTTTCTTCTTCAGGCATTTCTATGATAACCGGACCGGATCCCGTGGCTACTTCACCTGAGGTTAGCACTACATCATCGATATAAAAAGTAGTTGCGGTTTGTCCAAAATCAAAAACAAAAGTGTCATTACCTGCCGTAGGTGTTACAGTTCTTGTGATTTGCGTCCAGGTTGTACCTATTTCAATAGGTCCGGAATATTGAGCAGAACCTCCCTGGAGTTGAACCTGAATAGTAGCCGGTGCGTCTGCTTTCACATAAAAAGAATAGGTATATTCAGTTCCTTCCTCCAAGGGTTCGCTTAGAGCAAAAACTTGTTGTGCTTCGTATAATTGTGCTTCAACAGGGTTCATTAGCACCATTGCATAACCGCTATTGCCATAGCCTTCTCCTTCAGCAGAGACTGCTCTTGTAGATCCGTTTCCATAGCCGTTCCAGTCATCAAGGTTACCTTCTTCAAAATCCCCATTAGTAATAACATTTACAGGCGCTGCCTCTGTGTCCAGATCTACCACACTAATGTTATTTACATCAACATAATATGTTACATCTGGCAAATATCCAAGGTCAAAGGCAATACTAAAAGTGTCTCCTTGAAAATCACTGATAGAAAAATTAACCTGTTGCCACTGGGAAGTTGTTTCAAAAGCCTCTGTATTATCTCCTCCGGAATTATACCAATCCTTATAAGGATAATTATTTTCTAATCCACTAAAAGAAATACGCCCCTGTCCAGGCTGGTCAGATCTAATGTAGAATGAAATTTCATAGTTATGCCCTTCTACTACTGGAATATCCGGGGTTGTAAGCTGCAAATTGTGAGGTTGTGAAGAACCAGATCCGGCAATGAGCTTAATTGCTTTTGAATCACTCGCCAGACCTTCCCCCTCAACAATGGTTATGCCAGCCCCTGGATTAGTTTTTGTCCATTCGGTAAAGGTGCCATCTTCCAGTCCCGATATATCCAGTGCATTTGAACCTGAAGTTCCCGGGATTACTGTAGGAGCGATCAAGCCGTTTAGATAACTTGCGTTCTGATTAGCATGCCATACCAAAGTATGGCCATAAACGCTAAGCCCTGCTTCATTCGTTTTTGCTATAAAATCATCTATGGGGTCAAAATTAATTTCTCCTTCCGAATTTACCATGGCACCATGCTTCATGGCATAACCTACAGTAACCTCATCAAAATTTTCATTAACAATATTGCCATAGGTCTCATTATTCATATATAGATCCAGTACAATTCCTGCACCCAAAACATAATTTGAATAGGTTTTCAGAGCATCATACCGACTAATTTTTTCTTCCAGTTGCAAGGGTAATTCTGCCGTGGTTACCTCATTTGCTTCATCCCTTTCCTCCCATTCCATGATCTCCTCTTCACAGGATGCAAAGAGAATGGAAGAAAGAACAGCTATAAATAGTATATTCTTGTATTTCATGTTTATTATTTTAAAATTTATTCTTCAGGAAAATCTGTAACTGTAGGCGTCTCCAAAGAAACAATTCGCCAGTTATCGGTGTAAACCTGTACTGAAGTTTCCGAAGATGGAAATTCCATATCATCACTACTCCTGCCGGTTACATCACTTAGATTAAAATCGGAGTTTTCAAAGAAGATACCGAAATTCTTATAAGTAGCGGATTCCCGGTATTGCAGAAGATCTTCAAAAGTGTAATCTTCACCATCATTAAATAGATAAAAGTCCGTAAAAGGAATGCTTACCGTTCTCCAGCCTTCGGTTTCAAATGGCTCTACTTCCCCATCTACAATCCATGGTACATAATTGTAAACTCCACCGCTCCATTCACCTCCGTTGAAGTTATTAATCAACAGGATTTTTAAATATCCACTTCCTTCCCAGGGTTCGGGTACGTAAATATCAAATTGGAAGGCAACTTCCTCCAGTGGAGTATTTGCCGGAATAAATGGAGTGAATTGAGAACGCCAGTTTTCATTCCCTGATGTAAAAACCTCAGCCACACGATTTCTTCCAGCAGCAAAAGCAGGAATAGTATCATTGCGAAGTGGTAAATAATTTCCCTGAGAAACATTTCCCATACCAATTGGCTCCGATTCTAATTGCCCCTGGCGAATGGTTGTGCCAAATTCACCAAGTTCTCCCATCCCGTCAAAATCCAGTATAATACCTCTTTCCACATTAAAATAAGCAGGGGAATAAGCGTTTCCATTTGTAGTCTCTACATACAGCGAGCCTCCGTCTTCAGAAACTCCCTCAGGAACTGTTACAGTAAAAAACTCACCATCTTCTTCATCGTAGGTAATTCCCTCGGTTACCTCCACATCACCTGGAAATACAACGCTACTCACCTCTATTAAACCTGTACCATAAACTGTAATTTCTTCTCCGGAACTGGGTAAAGTATTAGATATCTCTGTAATGGTTGGTGCTGAAGATCTTATTTCAAAATCAATAGTCGTCTCGCTGTTGTCTTTTACGAGCCGAATAGTATTACGAACATCTTCTTCAGCTTCAATTGTTGGTGTATCTGATGATACCCGGATAAGCATTGAATTATCAGAAACGTAGACGGGATTAAATGATGTTTCAAAACCATTAATAAATGCACGTCTTACACCGGTAAACCTAGAACCTTCAAGACGTAACAGTTGTCCCAGCCTGGCGAAATTCACCTCCCTATCCGGAACATTTGAATCCACATCTTGAAGATACACACTATTTACCGTAATCTCACCTCCGGCTGCATCATCATCGCTGGAACAAGCGGTAATTAGCAGGGCCATGAAGATCATCCCCAAAAAGGAGAAACAGGTCCTGTTATTTTTATTTAAAATATTTTGCTTCATCTTATTTTCAAATTTTGTTTGTTTTCAATTTTTACTGAAATAACTCATCAGTTAATCTTTCTTCAGTGAATTCATAAGGTACAGGTTCCTCTCTCAACAATGGATTTTGAACCACTTCAGATTCGGGATAAGGCAAAAGAAATATACTTCCATCTGCATCTCCCACAGCACGGGTAGTCACATCACGTGTTTCGTCTATAGAAACCGTATTGGTTTCGGCCTCATAAGTAAATGGGGTTATAACATCCCGTTCCTGATTATCTATATAACTGATAACTTCCTGTTGCTCATAATAAGCCCATCTAACCAGATCATACCAAAATTGGCCTTCCATAGCAAGCTCTACCCTTCTCTCATGAAGGATATCCTCAAAAGTAAGACTGGATTTCGGTTCTAACCCGGCTCTCTCACGTAATGCATTTACATACATTAAAGCTGTTGGATCACTGGTTGAAGCATTATTGCCTAAAACTGCTTCGGCATAATTTAAATAAACCTCACCTAACCTTAACATATAAGTATTTAAACCAGAATTTTGCCTTGTAATATCCGGATTATCACTATTAGAGCCTACTACCCCCTTTTTTACATTTACATAAGTGTTTTCGTGGTCTACAAGATAACCACCGTTCGCCTGATTTATTTCAGGATAAAAATCTCCATCGGCCATCCATGTGGCCTGACGGCGTAAATCATTTGTTTCATATTCCTGCAGGACGTCATACGAAGCACGGGTGTAATAACCATATGCAGCATCGTCACCTGTGATTTCTGATCCCAGGGCAAAATATGACTGGTGTGTATTGTTAACCCCATATTCTCCATTTGGAACCCACTGTAACGCAAACATAGACTCAGAATTATTATTATTTTCTATCATAAATAAATCTTCATAATCTTCCAGGAGCGAATAAGGCCCTTCATTGATAACCCTGGCTGCAGCCATTTGAGCTAAATCGAGAAGTTCTTCATCTCTCATACCACTATTTGGGTTGTCACTTAAACCTGAATAAGAAAGGTAAACACGGGATAGCATTCCGTAGGCACTATAACTACTTACTCTTCCGGCCTGGCCGGCCTGTTCCGGTAAGTTCATGGCGGCGTACTCCAAATCCCGAATGGCAAATTCAAAAACATCATTACGGGGATTTTTGTTTACAATAGGATTATTAATAATTGCCGCCTGGCTTGTTGTAATAATAGCATCTCCCCACAGGGAGGCAATATACCAGTACGCGGTGCCCCTCATAAATCGGGCTTCAGCGATGTATTGGCTTTTCAATTCTTCATCTACACTGCTTTCAGTTATCGCAGCAATAGTATTATTAGATTGCTGAATCACAATGTAAAACGATCTCCATGCTTCCACCAGAGGACCGGTAAGTCCGGTTTCAGTTAAATCGCTAAACGGATAAACATAATCTGAAAATGGCGCGTATAAATTATAAGAGCGGCCATCTCCTAATCCAAAATAAAATTTGTCATTAAAAGAAAACCATACTCTATTGTAAAGAGGTGCCGTTGCCGCCCTGAAATCTGCTTCAGATTGAAAGAAGTTTTCCCTGGCAATCTGGTCGTTAGGTTCTATTTCCAAATCTTCGCTACAGCTATAAGAAGCAACGAATAAAGTTGCTAAAAATAGCCTGATAAATAATTTATTTATACTCATAGTAATTTTTTTTAAAAATTGACATTTAAGCCTACAGTAATAATTCGGGGTGAGGGATATCTACCATTATCTATTCCTGTTAGCAGCGCATCCTGGTTAATTGACCCCACTTCAGGATCAAATCCTGAATATTTGGTAAACGTATATACATTTTGCAGGTTGGTATATAATTTAAGGTTAAGCAGTCCAAATCTTTCTACCCAATCCCGCGGAAAATTATATCCAAAGGAGATATTCTGAATTCGCAAATAAGAGCCATCTTCCAAAAACCTGTCGCTATACCTAAAATTTGAAGTTGAGGCTGCGGAAGAAGCAGCAATTCTTGGCATATGAGGATCTCCATCCACAATCTGCACATTTCTATAATCATTAGGCCCATCAGGATCAATTAACCCCAATTCGGCATAACCAAGAGCCGACTGTAATAGATTAGTATTTTCACGCGGGTTTTCTAAAAAGCGCCTCTGATAATTCACCACTTCATTGCCGTACAACCCGGAAAGCTGAACATTTAAATCAAAACCCTTATAGCTAAAGGTATTCCCAATACCATAGCTAAAGTCTGGCAAAGGATTGCCGATATAGTCCCGGTCCTGTTCATTAATAACTCCGTCTTCGTTTATATCTTTAAAAATATAATCTCCAATCCACACACCGTTTTCACCAATTTCCAGCCCTTCCGGCAACGCGGTAGGTACTACTTCCCCTTCCTCATTTCTATAATAGAAATCTGTAGCTTCTTCAAAGCGGCCTATTACTTTATAACCATAAAACTGGCCGATTGGTTTACCAACTGCTGTCCTGGTAACAATGGTAACATCTGATCCCTGTTGTAGCGTCCTGTTTAAGATACCTGTCTCTGTTGCTAAGCCTAAAACTTTATTTCTATTAAGGGTAAATACAAGATTTGTTCTCCAGGAAAAATCACCCTTATCTACATTAACCGTATTCAGTGTTAATTCAACACCTTTATTTTCAAGAGAACCAATATTTACATATGGAGCAGAGGTTGCACCTACACCTGAAGTTCCGGAGTAGTCCGGATAAGGAGCCAGCAGTAATAAATCTTCGGTTTTTTTATAATAAATATCTGCAATAAATTCAAGACGGTTATTGAACATATTCAGGTCCAATCCAATATTACTGGAATAAGTAGTCTCCCACTGCAAATCCGGGTTCGCTGTATTCGAAGCCAAAAGTCCTGCCCCAAACGGAGTTGCTGAAGCTCCATAAATAGAAGTAAAGGCATAATTAGGAACACTTTGGTTACCCACAGCTCCATATCCCAAACGAAGTTTGAAATTGTTAATATATTCATTGTCTTTCAAAAACTCTTCATTGGAAACCCTCCATGCCAGTGCTGCTGAAGGAAACCATCCCCAGCGATTCTCTTTGGCAAATTTTGAAGAGCCATCATATCTTAATGTTGCAGTTAGCAAATATCTGTCATCAAATGAATAGAAGGCCCTGGCAAAATAGGAATTTAGGGAACTTCTAAAACTGGCGTTTGAATTTCGGGCAGTAGTAGCATCTCCCGCATTTAAATCTGTAGCTCCATTGGTTAAATAACCTGAACGGTAGCCGTAAAGATTTTCGTAATTAGATTCCTGGTACTCCTGGCCGAGTATTGCATTGATATTATGATTTCCAAAGGCGCGGTCATAGGTTAGAACATTTCGAAAATTGAAGTATTTGTTATAGGTTTTTGTTCTTGTACCTTCCCTGACATCATTTACAATTGCCCCAAATTCATACGAAGGATTAAATGTGTAGGCGTTTGAAAATCCGTAATCTATAGAATATTCCGATCTAAGTTTTAGTCCTTCTATAAAATCGATTTCAGCAAAAGTATTTGCCCTTATCCCTGCGCTTTCATTGCTGTTATCTCTAATACTTGCCAAACCTACAGGGTTGTTTTGCGTAAACTCATCCGTAACAGGACCATCAAAGGTACCTTCAGAATTACGCACGGCCACGTTTGGAGTCTGTCTTAAAGCGGTTAAAATAAGGGACTGATCAGAAAAAGTTGTAGTTTGATTTATATTATTAAAAGCGAAATTTATACCTGCCTTTAAGTAATCCTTCAATTGGGAATCAAAAACTCCTCTTAAGTTAAGCCGCTCAAAAGAAGATCCAAGTGCAATCCCCTCCTGATCAAGATACCCTATACTCATAGCATACGTGTTCTTCTCGCTGCCCCCGGAAATTGAGAGGTTATGACTTTGCATCATAGCCCTGGTAAACATTTCATCCTGCCAGTCTGTTCCCTCACCTAACAAATCGGTACGTATAAATTCAGGGTCTTGCTGAACAATGTCCAGATCGGCCCTGGTATTTTTAAGGATTGCATAATCCTGAAGGTTAAGCAGGTCAAGTTGTTTAGGTAATTCCTGATAGCCAATGTAACTATTAAGGTTTATAGTAGCTTCTCCGTTTTTACCTCTTTTAGTAGTAATCAGAATTACCCCATTAGCCGCCCTTGATCCGTATATAGCAGTAGCAGAAGCATCTTTTAAAATATCTATGGAAACAATATCTGAAGGATTAATTGATGCAAAAGCATTTTGACCAGCCTGCCCTGTATTACTGTCCACTATAACTCCGTCTATTACAAAAATAGGCTCATTAGAACCTGTAATAGAACTTATCCCCCTAATACGAATAGAAGAACTGGCACCAGGCGCTCCACTGTTTTGCTGAATCTGAACCCCTGCAGCACGACCCTGCAAAACCTGATCTATTGTGGTGGGAATAGATTCTTCAATCGCATCTTCGGAGACAGAGACTACCGCACCCGTAACGTCACTTCGTTTCATGGTTCCGTACCCCACTACAACCACCTCATCCAAAGAAGATACGTCTGTTTCTAAAGTAGTATTAATCTGGGTTTGGCCATTCACAGGCACTTCTTTTGCTTTGTACCCTACAAAGCTAAAAACAAGTACACCATCAGAAGGAACGTTACCAATGGTATAGTTTCCATCAAAATCACTAACCACTCCATTAGCAGTTCCTTTCAACATAACCGTAACTCCCGGTATAGGACCGTTTTCATCAGTAACGGTTCCTGTAATCGTACTTTGCGCGAACGCAGTAAAACTAATCAGGCTTAAAAGACCAAAGAGATAAACGCTTCGAATCTTAAAGCTCAATTCATTGAGTAAATGTTTTGTCATTTTTCTAAGTTATTTAATAACAATTTTTAGATCATAATGGATAATATCCATATTGTATAGCATGAATTTCTATCCGGGTAAATAATTCAGAAACATAAAATTCAGGATTATTTACGAAATCGATTGATTAATAATTTATAGTTAATAAATCTTAATATTTAGAAAACAAATATATCGGGCTAACTTCAAAAGAAATAACATATTTGTTGCAACTGTACATAAATTTTGAAGCATTACCCTTAAAACCTGGGGTTTTGAAGAGATTCCATTTTTCCCATCACTATAATGCTTTCATAATACCATGCATCCATTTGCCTACTGCTTCTTTTAAAATTTGTTCTTATGGTTTCTTCCTGATCAAAAATTGGAAGCTAACCTTACCTGGTGTTTCTTTCTGCTTTGAGCCTTAACTCTTAATCTGTTCTTTTACGAAGGTTGCTGAAGGCAAAACCTCTGAATATTCCTCTGAAAAAATTAAGGGCAGGTAATTATAATTGAAAAATTTTGGGTTTCCACCTTCCGCACCTCATGGAAATAAACTAATATTGTCCAGATTTTCGGTTACAAATGCTTTATTAAGTTTTGTATTAAAAGGGAATCAGGTGTAAATCCTGAACAGTTCCCGCTGCTGTAAATCCCTCCTGGTATTTCCGGGGAAAATCTTTTTAATAAAACCACTGTCTTTTATAGATGGGAAGGATTAAAAAGAGGGATAAGTCAGAAGACCTGCCAAAAATCAAAAAACAAAGCTTTCGGGAGTTATTGCTTTGGGTAGATCTTCTATTCTTCTTATACCCCCTGCCGTTTTGTTTTGTAAACAAGTTAATTTTAACTATTAATTTTAATACAAATCAAATGCAACAAAAATTATCTAATTATCTGTTTATTTTTATTGGAGGAATTTTTCTTTTCTCCTCGTGTAGTAAAGATGATGATCCTGGACTAACACCAATGGAATTTGCCAATTCTGATTATCAGGAAAATTATGAAGTTACTTTAGGAGATACTTTAGTGGTGGAGCCTGAAATTTTGAATGTTTCACAAATCACAAGCTTTAGCTGGGAATTAAATGAAGAACAAATTTCAACCGATCAAATCCTGAATTATGTTGCAGATGAATCAGGAACCTTTTCTCTCACATTTAAAGCAATAGCAGATAATGACTCTGTGGTTAGAAATTATCAGGTTACAGTAAAGGATCCTATACAATTTGCCAATCCTGATTATGAGGAAAATTATGAAGTTACTTTAGGAGATACTTTAGTGGTGGAGCCTGAAATTTTAAATGCTCCACAAACCACAAGCTTTAGCTGGCAAGTAGACGAAGAAGAAATCTCAAATGATCAATTCCTCAATTATGTTCCTGATGAATCCGGGACATTTTCTCTTCAGTTTAAAGCAAAAGCAGAAAATGATTCTATTATCAGGACTTACCGGGTGACTGTTAATGATCCTTATGAGTTATATTTCAGACCAAAAACAGAAAGTAGTACCGAATTTATTTCAGATATACTGGAGTACAAACCTGCACCGGGACAGCACATAAATGAAAATTATGGATCTCCTGAGGATGCAGAAAATATTATTGGTGGAAAATCCAACATCCTTTCATTGGGAGCATGGGGTGGACATGTGATTTTTACTTTTGATCATACTATTGAAAACATAGCTGAACAAAAAGATTTCGTAATTTATGGGAATGCGATGAGTGGCCTTTCTGAACCGGGAATTGTACAGGTTTCTTTTGATGAAAATGGTAATGGTATTCCAGATGATACGTGGTATGAGCTGGCAGGGAGTGCCCATAATAAGGAAGAAACATCCTTAAATTATGAGCTTACCTATACAAATCCTGATGAATATGCCAATGTTCCCTGGCTGGATAATCAGGAGAATCAGGATAGTGTTATGATAAATTCCTATCATACCCAAAATTATTATCCGCAGTTCATTGAAGAACAGGAGGAAGTAACATTTGCAGGCACAAGAGTTTATCCTACCATAAATACCGACGGATTTGTATCCATTGATGCCCTGGAATGGGGATATGTAGATAATTTTGATGCCGATTACAATATCTATGGAGGTAACGCCATGGAAATTGATTGGGCAGTTGATGCGAACCTTAATCCCGTTGAACTAAGAGGGATCGATTTTATAAAAGTTTACACAGGAGCCCAGGGAGACGCAGGTTGGTTAGGAGAAATTTCTACAGAAATTAAAGGAGCATCGGACCTTTCAATGGTAGATTAAAGAAAGAGAAAATTTTCTGTACCTGATAAAATTGCTATTCAAAAGACAAGGTCTCTGATGTAACATCTCCATCAGAGACCTTTTTTAGTATAACCCATTGGTGTTACGGGAAAAATTATTCAGTATTGTTCTTTTTCCCTGTTAAAAATTCCGTGACAAACAGGAAAAACATTTCTTATTTTATTCAGATAATACAAATTGAGCATAAACAGGAAAATGATCAGATCCAATATTTGGTAATCTCTGAATATCTGCCACTTCAAATTCTTCGGTCACAAAAAAATGATCCAGCGGCCAGCGCATAATCTTTAGATTCGCATCAAAACTGTTATACAGCCCCCTTCCTAGCCTCACGTTCTTCAAATTTCCACTATACCCGAACAATCTGGCCGTATTAGACCAGGAAACGTCGTTAAAATCCCCTGCTACTATAGAGGGCATCTCTTCCGCCACTACTAAATCGCTAACCTTAAGGAGCTCCACTTCTTTTTCTCCTACATTATCGGGATATTTATCACTGGGCATGGGAGCTACGGGATGTACGCTGTGTAAACTGAATTCCTTACCGGAAGTTAATTGTATCCTGGTATGGAAAGAAGGTACATTCTTATGCTTCAAAAATTTAATCTGGTTTTCAAGAAAAGGAAATTTAGAATACAATGCCATTCCGTAAGCCTCCTCATTTGGCTGTTTTATTACATAGGGATAATCTTCTTTTAGAACTTCAAGCTCATTAACCCACCACTGGTTGACTTCCATAGCCAATATAAGGTCAGGATCAGATTTCTTAATCACCTCCAAAAGTTTATCTGATTCCCGATTAGTGATAAGAACATTAGTAAGCAAAATACTAACCGAATTTTCTTCAGAAAATTTTTCAACTGCATCGGGAACTGCTTTTTCTCCAAACCAGTAGGGAAAAATACGTATAGATTGTATGGCTATAGCTGCAACTAAGCCAGTTATAAGAAAGATTGATGAACGTTTTAAACTCTCCATCAGCCCGAGGAAAATTATAAGGCACAATATTGCTATTATCAAATACTGAAGCCGCGGAAAATCCAGCACTTTTGAATACCAGTAAGGGAGATCATAAATTAAGGACAACAGACTTATAATGATTACAACACAGCTGATGAATATGGTTAGATAATAAAAGGCTTTTTTAAGATTCATTATTTAAACTATAAACTTCTAATTTAGTTCCTAAAATGAGGGGTGCTATATTTTATCGCCAAAGATGTTTGAATTCTAAAGAGGCAACGTACCTGAGAATGCCAATGTGATCTATTGATCTTTGATTACATAAGAGATCCAGCTACAACAATAAAAGATTTTAATCAGGAAAAATAAATGATAAGCATTTCGCCATTAATTAGGTGGATCTTCTTTTAATTCTACAGCCACAATTTCATTTCCATCATAATCAAAGCAATGCAAAAAATTATATTCTTCCTCTCCTGAAGGCGCTAATTTTATATTATAGTCAAGCGATTTCAATCTGTGGAAGATTTTACTTAAATCATCTGTATAGATAACCAGTGTTGGTTGGCCTGCAGTTTGATTACCAATTCGTGCCTCTTGCTCCTGCCCTTCGGCTTTTAATAACCAAACACCTACATTGTTTTCTTTATCGCCAAGTTGAAGGAATCTTTGACCCTTATCTGTGGTCATATCAAATATACGTTCAAACTCAAATATTTCTTCATAAAAAGCAGCAGATTTTTCATAATCCCGCACGAGTATTATAAGCCTTCCCAGCCTGTTCTTCATAACTGACAATTATTAGTTAAAGACCTGATTACTAATTATTTTAGGTGAAGAAAAATACAAATTATCAATTAGCTTCCAAAATAATTTGTTCGGGTGATAAAGATCTCTTCTAAAAAATTATCAACTGAAGGTAATTGCAGAAAATAAAAATTCAATTAGTAATATATGAGGTCAATAAAAAACAGTTACAACAATCAAGAAGTTACAACGAAAACAAACCAATTTTTTCGAAGATCTTTCCGGATTTTTGTAACCGTTTTACTGTATTTAATCAATATTGCTAATTAAAAGAAAGGCAATATTTAAGATAATTAAACATCCTCCAGATAATCTCAGGCTGATGATTTATACTGATAAGTTTCTAAAAACTTTCACTCTCCAGCCTTTCGTGCCTGGAAGGAAGGCCTTTTCTCCTACTCTTTTCATTATTTAGTAGATTCAGCTCACGGCTTGTTTGTCCTTTAACCGAAGAATTTTCTTCTGCTCTTCTTAATAAATATGGAACTACATCTTTTACAGGTCCAAAAGGAACAAGCTTAGCTGTATTATACTTCTTATTGGCCAGGTTGTAACTAATTTGATCACTCATACCATATAACTGACTAAACCATACTCTTGGATCATCTTTTGAAATCCCCCTGTCTTCCATAATCTGTAGAGCCAGATAATTACTTATTTCATTGTGAGTACCAATAAATACTGAAATTTCCTCAAGGTGGTCCAGGCAATATGCCATAACACTGTTGAAGTTAACATCGGTTGCTTCTTTAGTTTCGCAAATTGGTGACTGCTTTCCTAATTTTCTGGCCCGTCGGTTTTCTTTTTCCATATAGGCACCACGAACAATCTTAGCTCCAATTTTAAAACCTTCTTTTTTAGCAATACTATGAAGTTCTTTTAAATAATCTATCCTATCCCATCTGTAGCATTGCAAGGTGTTAAAAATGATGGCTTCCTCTTTGTTATATTTCCTCATCATATCCACCATAAGTTCATCTGCGGCATCCTGCATCCAGCTCTCTTCTGCATCTGCATACAATCTTACATTTAACCTGGAAGCTTCTTCACAAAGTCCTTCAACCCTTGCCTGAACCCTTTCCCATTCTTTTTCTTCTTTGGCATTAAGGCTTACATGAGAACTTACTTTATGCCAGATACTAAATTTACCTAAAGCAGTAGGTTTAAAAATTGCAAAAGGAATTTCACTTTCTTCCCTGGCGAAATTTATCAACTTTTTCTTTACTTCATAAGCTGATTCAAATTCTTTTTCTGATTTTTTCCCTTCCACTGAATAATCTAAAATACTGGAAAGATTTACTTCATGCATTTCCCTAATAATAGGTTTACAATCCTCCATACTTATACCCCCGCAAAATTGGTCAAAAATGGTATTTTTAATTAATGGCTGGATTGGAAGTTTAGCTTTTAATGAAAATTTAGTAAGCGCAATTCCTGGTTTTATTAATGAAGGCTTTCCCATTACTCCAAACAACAAGATTGCACGATTAATTTCTAAATCCGATTTTAATCTAAAAGCGGTTTCTGTATTGTTAAATATTTTCTGTCTTATCATACGCCTAACATACAAAGGAATAATGATACCTACATTCAATTTAGCAGACCTTAACCAATTGAAATTGATATTTGGCGAATGCTATATAATTATCAATAAACTAAACTTAAAAAAACTATAAAATCTAATTTTTCAATTAGGATATTTTTCACAGTTAAGTACGATCTGTTAAGTAAAATAGCATTGGTTTTTAATAGTCTGCTACTTTTAAAAAGCAGTAATGTTACAATTGTTACTGTAAATTCCGGAACATACTTCTAATTTTGCCGGGCATATTAAAAGTCTGGTGAAATGGAATTACTTGAAGCATTTGGTTATATAAGTTCACTTATAATAGGAATTTCACTTGGTTTGATAGGTGGTGGTGGATCAATTCTCGCAGTTCCGGTACTTGCATACTTATTTTCAATGGGGGAAAGGATCGCTACAGCCTATTCTCTATTTCTAGTTGGAGCCAGTGCACTTGTAGGTGGTATACAGCAGCACTATAAAGGCCATGTGGATTGGAAAACTGCTATTATTTTTGGGCTGCCATCTGTAATAGGAGTTATTATCATAAGACACTACGTGGTCCCTGCCCTACCTGATACTCTTTTCTATATACAGCATTTTGCTTTTACCCGAAGGATGGGCATGTTCGGGTTGTTTGCCATTCTAATGATTCCGGCCGCCTTCTCCATGCTTCAGAAAAAAGAATTAAACCTGGAGGATAAAAAACTTAAACCTGTAGATTATAATTATCCGCTTATTATCGCTGAGGGATTAATTGTAGGAGGTATAACCGGAATAATTGGAGCCGGGGGTGGTTTTTTAATAATTCCTGCCCTGGTTATTTTCGCTAACATCAAAATGAAAACAGCAGTTGGCACTTCTTTAATTATAATTGCTTTTAAATCCCTGCTTGGATTTTTTCTTGGGGATGCCATGACTATGGAAATAGACTGGACATTTCTGGGAGTAATCCTAATTCTTTCTTTAGCGGGTATTTTTATGGGTTCATATTTAAGTAATTATATAAATGGTGAACGTTTAAAAAAGGGGTTTGGTTACTTTGTATTCCTAATGGCGGGATTTGTTTTCTACATGGAATTCTTTGTCAAAGCATAATTTGGATTTCAAAATCGAATATCAGCAATTCAGGAATAAAAATGTAATTGCAAAATCAAATTTATGGGAATGCAATCATTTTTAAAATGAGTACCTGTTTTTTAATAATGATGCTTTCAGCATTGATTATTTGGAAAAAAAAGACCATAATCAGTAGAGATATGATTCTCAGAATGATCTAAACAGAAAAATAAATCCTGTTTACAGCGTAACAAATGTTACTGTAGCATCCCATCAGATTGGCGAATTTTATAAAAAATATGAATATGAAAATAAAACAGTTTAAAGACGATGCTTTATCCCATTTCTCTTACGCTCTGGTAAGCAATGGAAAAATGGCCGTAATTGATCCCGGTAGAAATCCCATCCAGTATTACAAATATGCTGAGGAAGAAGCTGCCAAAATTGTTGCAGTTTTTGAAACACATCCACATGCAGATTTTGTAAGCGGCCACCTTCAAATACATCAGGAAACAGGAGCTCGCATTTATATCAGTAAAAATGCTGGGGTAAGTTATCCCCATAGCGCCTTTGATGAAGGCGACAGTGTCAATATTGGGAATATTACTATTGAGCCTATATTAACTCCCGGCCACTCTCCGGATAGTCTTACTTTACATGCATTTGAAAATGATGAGCATGTTCTGTTTACAGGAGATACTTTACTTATTGGAGATGTGGGCCGCCCAGATTTAAGGGAAAATGCAGGAAATACCAAAGCAAAGCGTGAGGAACTTGCTCAAATGATGTATCATTCTGTACAGACAAAATTCAATCACCTACCAGATGAAGCAATAATTTATCCCGCTCACGGTGCTGGTTCGCTATGTGGAAAAAATTTAAGTGATGCCAATAGTAGTACCCTGGGGAATGAACGTATGGGCAACTGGGCATTTAAAGATCAAAGTGAAGAGGAATTTATTTCAGAAATTTTAAAAGATCAGCCCTTCATTCCTTCCTATTTTGGCTTTGATGTTGATTTAAACCGTAAGGGAGCAGAAAATGTGCAAAGATCAAAATATAACATTCCGCTAAAATTAAATATAGAAAATATTAGGGATGAATATCTTATAGTTGACACCAGGGATCAAAAAGCTTATAAAGATGGACATTTACCAAATAGCATAAATATTATGGCCAGGTCCCAAAGTGATAAATTCGAAACCTGGCTGGGCGCTATTGTTAATCCGCAGGAAGAGTATTATTTGGTCATAGAAAGTATAAGCAAGCTGGATGAAATACTGGAGAGAGTGGCTAAAATAGGCTATGAAAAACAACTGAAAGGAATATTAACCTTATCAGATAAAGTCTCCAGTTCTTCTGAAAAATTTGATTTAGAAGCTTTTGATAGAAATAAAAAAGAATACACTATTCTGGACATACGTAATAAAAGTGAAGTAGACCAGGGGAAATTTTTCAAAACAGCATATCATATTCCTTTAAATGAGCTTCGTGAAAATCTTGGGGATCTTCCAAAAAACAAACCACTGGTTGTTCATTGTGCCGGAGGGTATCGTAGTGCCGCAGGAAGTAGTATCTTAGAAAACGAATTTAGTGAAGTAGCGGTTTATGATTTAGGTGATAATATTAAAAAATATAACTCCTGATAATACCTAAAAAGGTATAGATGATGGAAGGCGAATTTGTTCAGAAGTTACATACCTACTTTATAAATTTATATTAGTAGAATACGAAAAAAAGAATATATGGAATGGATATATGATCCCTGGCCCTGGTATATTTCAGGTCCTTTAATAGCGGCAACAATGTTTGCATTGTTGTTTACAGGTAAACAATTTGGTATGTCCTCTAACCTAAGAACTATGTGTTCTGCAACCGGGGCTGGAAAAGCAGCTGATTTTTTTAAATTCGACTGGAAAAAAGAGAGATGGAACCTAACGGTTGTGCTTGGCGCAGTACTTGGCGGTTTTTTTGCTTCCACCTATCTTTCCAATAACGCAGTTGAAATAAATGATGAAATTGCAGATAAACTGAAAACAGAGTATCAAATAGATAGTGCAGGAGAGGCCTACATGCCTACTGAAATATTTGCGGTAGAGAATTTAAACAGTCCGCTCATTTTATTTGTATTAATAGCAGGTGGCTTTATGGTTGGTTTTGGTGCAAGATATGCCGGTGGTTGTACATCCGGTCATGCCATTTCTGGATTAAGTAATCTTCAGTTGCCTTCATTAATTGCTGTAATTGGCTTTTTTATAGGAGGCTTGATTATGATTCATTTTATTTACCCATTAATATTTTAAATGATGAAATATTTAACTTATTTAATAATAGGATTCTTTTTTGGGATTATCATGTATAAATCGGAAGCGGCTTCATGGTTTAGGATATATGAAATGTTCGAATTTGGATCGTTCCATATGTACGGCATAATTGGTTCTGCCTTACTTCTTGGTATTCTTGGTGTGCAGTTCATTAAAAAAAATAATATAAAAGCCCTGGGCGGGCGCGAAATGCAGTTAAAACCAAAAAAGAAAAGTATACCTCGTTACCTTTTTGGTGGAATTATTTTTGGATTGGGTTGGGCTCTAACAGGTGCCTGTCCGGGACCTATGTATGTACTTGCCGGTTCTGGTTATATTTCAATTCTTGTAGTTATAGCTGCGGCGCTACTGGGTACTTTTGTATACGGACTTATCCGTGCCAAGCTACCTCATTAAAAATAAATATAATGGATAAATCTCTGTACGATGCTTTTTCAATTGTTTTTGAAGAAGATTTGTTAGATGAAATTGCTCAAATTGGAGTATTAAGAAATATACCATCAGGAGAAATTATTCTTGGAGCAGAAGATTTTGTTACTTCCATACCATTGTTAATAGAAGGTGCAATTAAAATTTCCCGGCTGGATGATGATGGAGATGAACTGCTCCTATATTTTTTGGAAAGGGGAGATACCTGCGCACTTACATTAAACTGCTGTTTAAACAGAAGTAAAAGCGAAATTAAAGCCGTAGCTGAAAAAGATACTGTTTTGGTTATGATTCCTGTTGAAAAAATGGAGGAATGGATTATAAATTATAAATCATGGAGATCCTTTATTTTTCAAAGTTATAATACCAGGCTTAAAGAGATGCTGGATTCAATAGATTCAATCGCGTTTCTTAAGATGGATAAAAGGTTGCTTCAGTATTTACGGGATAAGGCGAAAGTAAATCAAAATGAAATTCTGGAGATTACGCATCAGGAAATTGCTTATGATTTGCATACTTCAAGAGTTGTGATTTCCAGATTACTGAAAAACCTGGAAAAAGAAGGCAGGATTGCTCTCAGGAGAAACAGCTTGGAAGTATTTGATCTATAATACTTAACTCAATTCAAACCTTCTAAGAAAAATTAGATTATGCAGAGAGATGAAATATCTTATTCTTCAGGATAATCTCTTATTTATGTGTTTTTTTATCCTAAATATTAGCAAGATTTTATCTGAAGGCTGTATCAAAAATGCTTCCTGCATTTATCCGGTTATGCCACTTAAACGTATTTCAAGAGTCAGGACAGTTTTTTGCCTGCTCCATGGGTGGGAAGAATATAAAATTAATACTTCTGGAAAGGCAGCAAAAATGCTGAAAACAGTCATCTTTGGCAGAACTATCTTTAAAAGATAAGGAAGATAGGTTCAGAATTAATAAGATATTCTTTTTAGATCCTATTTCACAACCCAAAGCGGTACATCAAGATCTGCATTAAACAATTCTTCAGTTACTGTTCCAACAGCAAATGGTGAAAAATTATTCCCTCCTTTGTCAGAGACCATAAGAAGGTCTATTCCGCCAGATAACATCTTGGTTTGAATCTTTCGGGCTGCGCCAGACTCTCTCCCTAAAAATATTATTGGTTCTACAGAATGTGGATATTCCAGTTTGTTTAAGAATTTGTTTATTTTTTCATTCACATGCTTTTCTACCTTGGGCTCCATAGCCTCGGGAGATATGTAAGGTGAAAATTGAACAGGCACACTATAAACATGAACCGCCTTCAAAATACTGCCATTATCTTCCTGAATTTCTCTTGTGCGGGTAAAAATTTTCCTGGATTCCTGCGATAAATCTATCGCTGCCCAGATAACATCAATTTTTTCATTTGCAGAGGCGGGAACTGCAAGTACGTCACAGCGGAGCAGGCGTAGTAATTTACCACTTACCACTCCCGTACCTCTTTCGTTCTTTTTGTTGCCAACAATTGCCAGATCAACCTGATACTTCTCTGCAATATATTTTATAAGCGTTTCACTATAGGGATCTTCAGAAATTAAAACCTCCCAGTTTACCGAAGCCTTAAAATTAACCTTCACCTTTTCATTTAACTCCTCTCCTATTACTTCGTCCAGATTTATATCTTTAAGATGCTCTTCAAAAAGATCAGAAATCTCATATTTTTTAATATTATGAACAAAATAAACATTTTCAACCTTCAGCTTTGCGGCAATAAATGAAGTATATTTAATTACTTTTTCATCCATCACGGACAGATCAAGTGCTACAAGAATATTTTTTATCCTTTTCATAATTAAAATTTCTTACTGGTTATCTTTATGTTTTGTGGCTCTTTTTTTAATAATATCAGAGATTACTTCTTCATAACTTTCCTTCTCTTTCTGGGTCCTCTTCTCCTCTATTTTCTGGTATTCCTCCTTCACACCATTGTAAAGAGAATAGCACATAAACAGAAGAATAAATGCGAAAGGAAGCCCTGTGACTATAGAGGCCGTCTGCAAAGCCTGTAAACCTCCCCCAATTAAAAGCACTGCTGCTACAGCCCCTTCAGCAACAGCCCAGAAAATTCTTTGCCCTACAGGAGCGTCAATCTTACCCCCGGAGGTAAGGCTGTCTACTACAAGAGAACCGGAATCTGAAGAAGTCACAAAGAAACCGGCAATCAGAATCACACCAATCACATTTAGAGCTACAGAAAATGGAAAATCTTCCATAAAAACAAAAAGTGCTGTTGCCACATTATCATTAACTGCATTAACAATATTTTCATCTCCTAATAGTGCCTGCTGAATGGAAGAACTTCCAAATGCCGAGATCCAAAAAAATGTAATTAGCGATGGAACCAGAAGAACTCCAAGAATAAATTCCCGAATAGTACGTCCTTTGGAGATTCTTGCTATGAACATCCCTACAAATGGAGACCAGGCAATCCACCAGCCCCAATAGAAAACCGTCCAGGAATTTTGCCAGTTTCTGCCTGTATAGCTTTCAGTCCATGAAGATATTTCTAAAAAACTGTATAAGTAACTTCCTGTATTCTGAACAAAAGATTGAAATATGAAAATGGTTGGCCCAAGAATTACAACCAATAGTAATAAAACAACTGCTACTCTCATATTCCATTCACTCAGGAACTTCACTCCTTTATCAACTCCCAGTACCACCGAGGTGGTGGCGATAGCGGTAATTCCCCCAATAAGTATAACCTGAGTCACAAGCCCACTATCCACTCCAAAAACATGATTTAGGCCCGCAGCGATCTGCTGTACGCCCAATCCCAGGGAAGTAGCTAGTCCAAATAAGGTAGCCAGCACAGCAAATATGTCAATAATATCACCTCTCTTTCCATAAATCTTGTCACCCAGAATAGGGTAAAAAACCGAACGTATGGTTAAAGGCAAACCGTGTGAATAGGTAAAATAAGCCAACGAAAGCCCAACGAGTGCGTAGATTCCCCAGGCGTGGAGCCCCCAGTGCAGAAATGTAAAATTCATTGCCTGTTGCGCAGCTTCAGGGCTACCACTTTCGGCAAGAGGGGGATTCATAAAATGAGTAACCGGTTCAGCTATGCTCCAGAAAAGGAGACCAATACCCATGCCTGCACTAAAGAGCATGGCAAACCAGGAGAGGGTTTTAAATTCCGGTTTGGCACCTTTTCCTCCTATACGTAAATTTCCATATTTACTAAAAGCCAGGTAAACTACAAATACAAGAAAAATATTTACGCACAGCACAAAGAACCAGCCAGCATTGTTAGCGACAAAATCCTGGATGGCATCAAAATACTTTTCTGCACGTTCTTCATAAATCAATGTAAGGGTAATGCTAATAATTATAAAGATCGAAGAAGTGAAAAACACCGGACCATTCACATCCAGCCCCATTATTGATTTTCGTTCATCACTTCTTACAATTTTTTTAGCCATAGCTATTTATTTTATCTGTTATAATTTTTCAGTGTATTCAATGTTAAGTACTAAAAATAGTAACCAAAATTGATATTAAATCTCGCCTCCCACTTTGCATCAGGATTACCTTCTGCGAAATCATCAACAAAGTTACCCCCTAACCAGGAATGGTTATATCCCGCTGCATAATCAATATAAGTATAAAGGTTACCTGCCTTAATTCCTACTCCCGTTACATTCATAAAAGAATCTTCAAATGAGACATTTTGCTTTTGCATATATCCAAAATCATTGTAAAATTGAAGATTTGAGACAGGTCCCCAGTTTACCGGCACATCTCGTGAAACTGCTATCGTGTATAGGTTAAAATCTGCAGCCACATCATAAGCTGCCCCATATGCGGCCATACTAATTATTTCATCTGAAACCCCGGTTTCATTTTCAGGATTATTTGAAATAAGCATGACTTCAGATTTCAGGTTCCATTTTCTATAGTCGAATTCATAATGTAGGGCAAAACCCTTATGATTTCCCATCTCTGCGGTATTAATATTATACAATCCTCCGTATTGTACAGAAAATCCGGCACGGGACTCCAAAAAATTTCCAAATTTGTATGATAACTTTGCGTTTACCTGATTTACTTCCTTATTATTTCCTGCCACATCATAGGAATATCTGCTATGGGAAATTGCCGAATCGTTACCAAACCGTAATTCTTCTGCATTTTTGAAATAGGCCAGATGATATTCAATTTTTTTACCTGCATGTGTGAATTTCACTCCCATATCATGATCATCTTCCAATCCCATATAATAACCCAAATTGAAAAACCAGTTATGGGAATTATATTGCTGAATCCCGAAAGGAACCTGAGTGAGCCCCAGCTGAATCTCATCCATTTCGTTGAATTTATAGCCCAACCAGCCCTGCTTTAACATTCCACCACCAAAAGATTCCGAGTAAAACCGATATTCCGCATTTACATAAATATCCTGGTAAGTGGCAACTGCATTTACTCTAAACATATCGTATCCAAAATCACCACCTCTTCTTTTCTGTTCTGGTTTCCAAGATGAAAGGTTATAATTGAACCGCAAAGCCCCACCAAAATCCACTTTAGGTTTTTCCTGAGCCATATAATTACAGGGAATGAGACAAACTACAAAAAAAACTAATTTTATTTTCCAGTGGATATAATACATTGAACTGAATTAGCTGAGATATATTAATATTAAAGGTACCAAACAACCGTTCTGATGCTGTGTTAAAGGTTGATAATGGCTCCGGACACCATTATATAATTCCAACCTAGTAGTAAAATTATACTTTGGATTTCAAAATCAGAAATTTCTGCAAACAGGTAATCAAGGATTTCCCTTTTCCGCCTTAGGTGGCCTGATAAAAATAAACAAATGTATTGAGTACTTAATTTTAGTTTGATAAAGCGATTTGATCAAGCCTTTTGGAATAAATCTGGACCGCCGGAATTCCGACTTCTGTAGCTACCTAAATTTATTAAAAAAACCAAAATACTGAAAATCAAACA
The DNA here is from genome assembly GCF_031846585.1 of Autumnicola musiva. NCBI lineage: Bacteria > Pseudomonadati > Bacteroidota > Flavobacteriia > Flavobacteriales > Flavobacteriaceae > Autumnicola > Autumnicola musiva. Next base: position 52,207 of record NZ_JAVRHK010000015.1, on the reverse strand, counting down.
ATTATCAATATTCTGGTTTATTTAAAGCTAAAAAAGTGATCTCGACAGGATTCGAACCTGTGACCGTCTGCTTAGAAGGCAGATGCTCTATCCAACTGAGCTACGAGACCATTTTTGCGGTTGCAAATATATATCTCTTTATAAATAAAACAATGATTTTTTTATAAAAAAACAAAATTTAAATTATTCCCGGAATGGGATAAAATCAATTAACTAAAAAATCAAGGTATAAAAACTAACTCTTAACTTCCAGTATTTATATATGAAGTTGCTATCCCTGTTGACCCTACCAACAACACTTAATTCTTTTAATACTAAGATAAGGGTGAAAATATCAACTATCTTTCCCGCTTCTCTTAAAACCCGGTGTTCGTTAAAAGTAAAACACCGGAACAAGTGTACCCGCAGGCACTATTTCCTTTTCTTCATCCAGTTCCACAACACAATTGGCCTCACTAAATGCCTGCAAATTGAAAGATTGCTGTGCTCCCAATACATCAATTTTTTCATCTGATATTTTTGACTTTACAAAAAATGTTAATCCTGCTTTTTTTTGTTGATCTTTTGCCAGAGGCAACATTCGGTTAGGTTGCCATGCGTTTTTCACGCCCATCATCATCCTGAGGCAGGGTTTTACATATTGATAAAAACAATTTAGCACCGAGCCCGGATTTCCCGGAAGGGCAAAAACAAACTTGTTTTCTTTTTTTCCCACAAACATCGGTTTACCAGGACGTTGTTTAATTTTATAAAATAGTTCCTCTACTCCTGCCTTTTGCAGGCATTCTTTCACAAAATCATAATCTCCAACAGATATTCCGCCGCTTAAGATAAGTACTTCGTATTGTTCCAGGGCCTTATTAATTATCTGCTGAAGTTCTTCTTTTCTATCGGATGCTTTAAAAGCTTTAACATTCTTAATACCCGACTCTTTTAATAAAGCTTCTAACATGGGTCCGTTAGAATTATAAATTTCACCTGTTTTTAAAGGTTCTCCTACATCTTTTAATTCATCACCTGTAATTACATAAGCTACTTCTGGCGGCAAATATGCTATAACACCTTCAAGTCCAACAGATGCTAGCAATCCAATGATCCCCGGGGTTATCCTGGTGCCTTTTTTCAAAATTAAGTCTCCCTTCTTACACTGTGAGCCTTTTAGCCTCACATTGCTACCCATCCGGATATTATCCTGGAAATAACAAATTTCATAAGTAAGTTTATCATTCTCAATTAATTCCTGTGGAATAACTGTGTCAGCGCCAGTTGGAATTTTTGCTCCTGTAAAAATTCGTGCGGCATAGCCCTCGTCCATTATATATTCTGAAGTATCGCCTGCCTGTATTTCCACTCCTTTCTTCCATTTTTTTTGTTCTCCTGTAAATTTCATAGCGTAACCATCCATTGCAGAGTTATCAAATGATGGCACGTCTATAGGTGAAAAAATATCCTGGGCTGTTGTGAGACCAAGACAATTCGAAAGTTCTATATATTCTGTCTTTCCCTCTTGAACATTTTGAGAAAGTAGAGTTCTGGCTTTATGTACTGAAATCATGCGCTTTGTGTTGCTTCTATTTTTACCCATCTTTAAAAGTATAATTTTTTTGCTACTTATAAATACCACCTTTGGGGTTTATGCTCATATATGACAGCAGATTTTTGTTTTAGATAATGAAGATTTAAATCAACTATCTGTTGAAAATTTGTAATGTAAAAGCCCACGGGTAAATTTACAATAGAAAAAGGCCCGGAATCCCAGGCCTTTTGCAATGGATATCTCTCCCCATATCAGATATCCATTTTTGAACTACTACCAATTAAGAGGTAGCTTCAGAAATTAAAGATAGGAAGTAAGAGAGATCCCGAATACCATGTAAAGTGAATTAACAGAGGTTTAACCACAACCTCAAGTAATTATAATCTATAATAATATGTATTAAGTCTTTATCCATATTCCTACTATTCCAGGAATGCTTTTAAATTCATTAGCTAAGACATAACAACAAGGAAAAAATGAAATCTTGAAAAAAATTTTCTAATTAGTTCAATAACTATACTTTAGTATCCTTACCCTACTCATCCTCAAGGATTACTCCCCCATTGTTTTTCTTGAGGATGTTTTATCCAGTTTTTCCTGCTTAACATTACCTAGATCGTAACCAATATTTCAGCAAATATTGAGAAATTTTAAACGATTTTTCAGGCATTTACCGCACCAATCTAAAGTAAACCATGAACTAAAATTTTTTTTTCTTATTTACCATTTGCTTTATATCATCCAAAATATCCTTTAAGGAAGCCAAATCTTCTTCAACAGATATTAACTTCTTATAATCATTCCTGAACACCTGGCGGTTTATCTTCCCTTTGACAGTAAATATTCCTGATAGTGATGAGATTTCTATTTTCTCTGTTCTCTCATTACAATTCCCAGATTCAACAACCAAATATCCATCATCAGAATTATTTTCTAGTAAAATTCTAATAATAATTTCATTTTCAAGGAAAAATACCACGGTAGTTCCTGTCTTTAATTTAGTTGCAGAAGTTGTTCTTTCACAAATCAGGACATCTCCTTTTAAAATGGTATTAATATTATAGTCTTTTGTAATTTCAATGTAAAAGCTTTTATCTTTTTTTATTTCTGATGTAAGTACTTCCTTGTTTAAAATTCTTATTTTAGGATAAACATTTGTCTTTACCTCTAAAGGTAATGCAACAGAATTTGTTCCCGAGCTTGGCGCTATCCGAAATAAAGAAGAATCACCTCTTAGAAGAAAATCTGTGGTCACTCCATATAACTGACACAGCAGAAGCAGTTGTTCTATTGTGATAACTATATCTGATTTTTCAAGTTTTGAGTAATCGATTAAATTTATCTGAAGGTGATTGGCTACATACTGTCTGGAAAAATTTCTTTCTTTTCGAAGATTTCTAATCCTTCTTGCAATCTCAACATGAATCATCAATAGTTTGATATTAGGGCACGGGAATCATTTATGAATGTGAAAACTTATAGTTTTCTTTTTTAGGCAGGCGTTAGATAGCATGGAATTCTTAAAAAACCTGGCATAACACCTCGTGTAGAAAACCTGGGAAATGTTCTTAGTTTAGCTTCAGAAATTTATGTTTTTCTCCGGCAGAACCCCAATAAAATAAAGGAAATACCTCATCATTAAAAAGACCAGTATTCAAACATTCTGATCTTATAACCTTTAAATTTTGACTCTATATTGCCTGATGAAAAAACAACTCCATTATTCCTAAAACAGGCAATAATCACTGCCCACCTTTACTTTCAGGCATATTCTTTTTACGCAGCAGCATTATTTGGTGTAGCTGTTCGGAAATAAATTTTTGTTCTGTCTTATTTTTCTTTAATGTCTTGTACAAAAAAACGGAAGCAACAACAATACAGAAACTTGTTAAAAAATGGTAGACTAATAGCAGAAATGTCATAATAAAATATTTATGGTCAACAGCAGGATTAAACAATGATTTAAATGCCATTTCTGTAGGTTAAAAGTGGATTTGGGTCAAAATGTTTAAAGGAATTTCAGCAAAATAGAGGCAAAATTTTTCCGCTGATAATTATTCCTGTAAACCTTGGGGAGAGTCCTACGAAAATAGAATATTAAGTGTATTCCTAAGGCAGTTAAAATAGTCTTTAACAGAAACTTAACAGGAGTGATCAAATAAGGAATTGAAGTTATAATTTGCTATTATAAATGAATTAATAATTTAGTAGAACTTCATTTTCTTCAAATCCAATTAAGGTAATATATCTTAAATTTTTTTCTCTATTTAAATTTGTCTAAAACCTTAAGATATTTGGAAGATCACGGGACTTATCTTAAATAAAAGCCAAAATAACTTAACGTGGAATTTACGCCCGATTTTATTCCTAATTTAGAAAAAGCCAATGCTTTTCAAACGCCGTTTTTAAAGGGTTAATGGCTGAAAAAATTTATTGATACCTAAAAAAATTAAAAGAAACTTCAAATAATGCTGGAGATATCGGAATTATCTGAAAAATTGATTAAAAAAATTTTAACAAACCTGGAAGAAGAGTCTGAAACAAATTGCAAGCTTCCAGGCGGCGGATTACTTCATATAGAAAAAGATTTACCATACCTAGTAATATATCGTAACAGGTCCAAAGATGCGGGAACAAAAAGAATGGTAATAAGTGAAGCTTCTTATCTAATAATTGGAGATAAGGAGTTTGAAAATTATCAACGTTTTATCTATGCACTCGCAGAACATTTTTCCGGCAAATTTAAATCTTACATGCTCTTCGAAATTTATGCAGGAGAGGAAGATAGCCACACATTTGTATTAAGAGGCCCTGCAAAAAAATTGCCTACCAGCTTAGAGGTACTCAGGGATGAATTAAATAACATTAATCAAATATATTCCGGCCTTTACCTGAAGGCAGAAATCAAAGATACTAAACAGCGGCAAAAAGAAGGAGACGAAGCATTACTTAGTGTAGAAGATGCCAAAAAAAGTGGGGCTGTTTTGTTAGGAATGGAAATTCCTCCATTTTATCGTAATGAAGCTGGAAAAGTATATCCTGTTTTCTTCCGGAACTTCAGAGATTATATTATTAAATCCCTGCATATAGCATTGTTTGATTTTCTTCGGGTACAAACCTCCAGTGGCGTACCCAGCTACAATGCCCTGGGAAGGCAGGCAATAAAAGATAAGGTTTTTGAGGTGGACCGGAAATTATCTGCTATAGAAAGGTCTTATCAATTTCTATGGCTGGTATCACCGGCCAATATTCACAGTATAAAAGAAACTTTTTTTGAAAGCAATTTTGAAAAGGTGCTTGATTATCATTATCGGTTGCTCCCGGTAGATCCCGATGTGCTAAAAAGAAAACTCTACAACCTCAAAATTGAGGATATAGACGACCCTGCTATGTCTTATATTTTCAGGGAGAAAAGGGAAGAATTAGATCAGCAAATTACTATGTTGGGGGAAAGAGGTACAAGAAATTTCTTTTACAATAGTATGCGACTTCATAAAGGGGTGGAACATGAATTGTATGAGGAAGCTGTATCCCTTCTTAACGAAGTTCCTGAACAGGAACCTTCACAAGTAGATCTGATTGATTCTAAGGGATTCAGCAGCATGGCCAGGCACGAATTTGATTATTTCAAAGAACAGGATGAAAGTTTTAAATGTAAGGTGCATATTAGAAAGGATGTAAATGTAATGATGGTCTCCCATGGCGAGCTTTATATTCCACAGGATTATAAAATGAATAAAAAGGAAGCGAGTGCACTTATTCAGCATGAGGTTGGAACACACGTGCTTACCTATTATAATGGTAAAAGCCAGCCCCTTCAGCAATTAAGTATAGGACTGGCAGATTACGATCCTTTACAGGAAGGTCTTGCCGTAATGGCGGAATATCTGGTGGATGGACTAACACCAAACAGATTACGTACACTGGCAGGACGAGTTGTTGCTGGAAATGCCGTGATGAATGGCGGAAATTTTCAGGAAATATTCAGATTACTCACAAATGAATATGGGTTTTCACCGGAAAGATCTTTTAATATCACCTCCAGAATTATGCAGGGAGGCGGATTCTTAAAAGATATTATCTATCTGAAAGGTCTTGTAGAATTGAGAGCCTATTTACAAAACGGCGGCGAATATGAACCTTTGCTGGCTGGGAAATTCGGCTTAAAACATACTAGAGTAATTAAAGAATTAACCGATAGACAGGTTTTAAAACCTTCAGTTTTAAAACCAAGCTATTTACTAACTAAAGACGTAGAAAAAAAATTAAATTTAATCCGAGAGGGACTCCCTCTCTCAAAAATGATAACCAAATGAGAATATGTTTCGTATTAAACGATGTTGCCACAGAAAAAAATGGAACATCAACAGCATTAATGACAGAGGCCCATTCCAGAGGACACGAAGTTTACGCAATGGGTGTGGGTGATTTTAATTTTCACCATGACGGGCCTATAAGTATTCATAGTACTCAGGTGCCAAAGGGTACTAAAACTAAATCTCCCGCTAAATTCCTGGAAGCACTTCAGGGATCAAAAGCGAAAAATAAAAGAATTACTTCTACAGACCTGGATGTACTTTTTATTCGGAATAATCCAACTGAAGAAGATTCACGTGATTGGGCTGAACAGGCCGGTGTTGCTTTTGGTAGAATGATTCAGCAGGAAGGCGTTCTGGTATTAAATGATGCCTATGCCCTTTCTCATGCCTTTATTGATAAACTCTATTTTGAGGAACTCCCGCAATCTATAAAACCCGATTCTATAATTACCCGAAGTAAGGACGACCTTCTTGAATTTTGGGAAAAACAGAATAAAAAGATGGTGCTAAAACCCCTGGAAGGTTCCGGAGGGAAAGATGTTTTTCTTATAGATGAAAATGAAAAAAATGTAAACCAGATAATTGAAACCATTAGTTCCCAGGGATATGTAATTGCTCAGGAGTTTCTTCCGGCGGTAAAAGACGGAGATGTAAGGGTATTGCTTATGAACGGCCGGGTAATGGAACAGGACGGTAAAAAGGCAATTATTAGAAGAGTTTCCGGAGAAGGTGAATTCCGTAGTAATTTCGCATTAGGCGCATCGGCAGATAGCAGTGATTTAACCGATGACATGAAACGTATTATTGAACTTACCGCTCCTAAATTAATTAGGGACGGATTATTCTTCGTTGGGCTGGATATTGTTAAAGATAAGCTTATTGAAATAAATGTTTTGAGCCCGGGAGGCATGGAGCATTTTAAAGATATAGGGCTTCCAAGTTTTACCGATGTGGTAATTGAAGCAATTGAACGAAAAGTGGCTTACAAAGATGTTTATAAAGGAACACTAGCCAATCGTACACTGGCCACTATGGACTAATTTCAAAATTAAGATTTATGAACGAGGAATTAAATGAAGAAATACCAAGGATAATTGGAAAATACACTTCCGGTAATAAAGGGCCATTGCTTTTCGTTACCGGTGGTATTCACGGGAACGAACCCAGTGGCGTTAGAGCATTGGAAAGGGTATTTAAAGAATTGGAGAAAACACAGCCTGAGATTGAAGGTACTTTAATAGGTGTTTCCGGAAACCATATGGCCCTCAACCAGAATAAAAGGTATATAGAAGAAGACCTTAACCGTACCTGGACAGAGGAAAATGTGAAGAGCGGTAAGAAGGACACTCATGAGAAAAAAGAGATGTTTGAAATTATCGAGCTGCTTGAAAAATATCCGGAAAAGGATTTTTCAAAAAGATACTTCCTTGACTGCCACACCACCTCCTCTGCCAGCCTGCCATATGTGTCTGTACAGGAAGTGAACGATAATGATGAATGGGCCCATAAGTTTCCCACGTACATCATTAGAGGTTTTAGCGATATTATTACTGGTGATATTGATCATTATTTAAGCCGTACCGGGATGACCGGTTTTGTTTTTGAAGCCGGGCAACATACCGATATTCGCTCTGTAGAGAATCACGAAGGTGTAATATGGCTGGCCTTAAAAGAAGCCTGTAAACTTGATCTGGAAAAGATCTCAACTTATCCTGAATGTGTGAACAGGTTTGCTAAAAAAAATGCTCCGACTCAGAAAACTTTTGAAATTATTCACCGCCACGGATTGGAGGATGACGATATTTTCGAGATGCAGCCGGGCTACGAAAATTTTCAGAAAATTGAAAAAGGTGAGTTTCTGGCAAAACAAAATGGTAAAGAATTAAAAAGTGAATGGGACGCTTATATTTTTATGCCATTGTACCAGTCACAGGGAAATGACGGATTTTTTGTAGTCCAGGAAGTATAAATTGTAGAATATAAGCAATGAAAAAAGGAGTGGTTAAAATCACTCCTTTTTATGTCTATAAATTTTTGACTCTATTCCTGCACAAAATCAATACAAACTGGTGTTTTCGCATCAACATTAGTGAGTTCAGGATCTAATTCTCCTGTTTCAGTATTTATTCTGAATACCGCAATTCCGCCGCTATCCTGATTGGCAGCGTAAAGAAAATCACCTTCGGGAGCAATAGCAAAATTTCTGGGTGTCTTCCCATTAGTAGGATAGATTCCTATTTTAGATAATCTCCCGTCTTCTTCTATCCTAAAAGCGCAAATACTGTTATTCCCCCTGTTGGAGCCATAAATAAAATTGCCAGACGGATGCAGATGAATATCGGCTGCGGAATTATCTCCTTCAAAATTTTGGGGTAAAGTGGAAACGGTTTGTATTATTTTCAGTCCTCCGTTATCTTTCCTTTCAAAAACGGTAATAGTGTTGTTAAGTTCATTTATAGAATAGCCATACTTCTGATTTTCAGAAAAAGCAAAGTGTCTTGGGCCCGCTCCTTTTTCCAGTTCAACAAAAGCCTGTTCGTTTGGTATCATTTCTCCCGCAGAGGCGTCAAGATTAAAAATCCAGATTTTATCGTTCCCCAAATCGGCAATATAAACATAATCATTACTTTCATCAATATTTACCGAATGGGCATGGGATTGTTCAGGATTCTCAAGAGTAATTTTTTTATGATTCCTGAGGCTGCCGTCTTCTTCCCTTTTATACATCATCACTACTCCTCCCATGTAATTAGCTACAAATACAAAATTTCCGCTCTGGTCTATGGCAATCTGGCATGGCGCCGCACTTTCAGTAGACAAACTGTTTAATTCTTCAACTTCAAAATTATTTTTAATACTGTAGGCATAAACCTTACCGGTTTCTCCTTCCCGGCTTCCTGTTTCGCTAACAGCATAAAGATTTTTACCATCATCTGAAACTTTAACAAAGGAAGGATTAGTTATTTTGGCTACAACTTTTCCAAATCTGAGACTACCGCTTTCCGGCTCCTGATAAATTGTATATATCCCTTCGGCTTTGCCTTCAACATGTTCTTCTATTCTTGTATAAGTACCAACATAGGCTGCTTTCATATCATCAAGTTTATTATTTTTGCCTTCTTTTTCATCTTTACAGGATGTAAAAACCATACTTATTACTAACGATCCCATTAATATTTTTCTCATAGTAACTTTTACAATTTTTTTATTAAATATGAAGGGGAACTAAAGCCACTTCTTTCTTTTAAAGTAGTAAAGCATCCCGAGAAATACAATTATCATAATCCCCCAAATTGCAAAATAGCCATACTTCCATTCCAGCTCAGGCATATACTCAAAATTCATCCCATAGACACCTGCAATAAAAGTAAGAGGAATAAAAATAGAAGCCATAATTGTTAACACCTTCATTACTTCATTCATCTTATTGCTTATGGTTGTCATGTACATATCCATGAGACTCCAGATCATTTCCCGGTAAATATCAATATTTTCTGAAATTTGGATAATATGGTCATAAAGATCGCGTATATAATTAACAGTCTGTTCTTCAATAATATCATTATCCATTTTTTGAAGTCGGCCAACTACTTCTCTCAGCGGGAAAACTGCTCTTCTAATTCTTAAAATAGTTCTCTTTAGCTCCTGAATTTCCTGTACCAGATCGTCTGCTGAATTATCTATAAAAAGTTGTGATTCAAAAGTTTCAATTTTATCACTAATATCATCTATCACTGCAAAATAATTATCAATAATAGCATCCAGAAGTGCAAACATCAGGTAATCGGCACCGTTGTTTCTTATACGGCCTTTATCTTTGGAAATCCGCTCTCTAACTCCATCAAAAACATCCCCATCAGCTTCCTGAAAAGTAAGAACATAATCTTTTCCCACCACCAGGCTTATATGCTCATTGCGCAAAGTTCCGTCACCATTATAATAGAGCATTTTGGCAACAATAAATATATAATCAGGGTATTCATCAATTTTAGGGCGCTGGCCTGTATTTACGATATCTTCGAGAATAAGCGGGTGTAAATCATAATACTCCCCCATTTTTTCAATTTCTTTCGTATTGTTAAGCCCGTTAATGTTGAACCAGGTAATATTAAGTGGCTCTTCAAATTTAAAAGCATCTTCGGGAGATTTGGATGCGTACCAGTTATAATGCTGCTTGTTATAATCTATTACTTCAAGATGAACCTCACTCATCTCTTTGTGTCCTATATAAGTGACTGTTCCGGGAACCTGGTTCAAAGATTTGGTAGTCCGGGGCCGTTTCAATGAGTATTTTTTGAATTTTGCCATTTCAATCAGAAGATTTTTATAAAAGTAATAATAAATTATCGCTGCAGAAGGCGTGAACCCTTAGAAAACTATAAAAATAAATGTATTGTAAGAACTATTTTATCATCGGAAACTTAAAGATTCAACAGCAAATTTTACCTTTGCGGCTATGGATGAAACACAGCTTTTAGGTACATTAAAAGAGTATTTTGGGTACGACAGTTTTCGTCCTCTTCAGAAGAAAATAATCGATGCTGTTTTCAATGGAAAGGACAATCTGGTTATTATGCCAACAGGAGGGGGAAAATCCATTTGCTATCAGCTTCCTGCAATTCTTCTTCCGCAGATAACTTTAGTAATTTCTCCGTTAATCGCATTGATGAAGGACCAGGTTGACGGACTTATAGCAAACGGAGTTTCAGCAGCATATCTCAACAGCAGCCAACAGGAAGCCGATCAGCAGGCAATTTTTCAAAAAATTGACAACAATGAATTAAAACTGCTTTACGTTGCCCCGGAAAGCCTTCAGTTTGTAGACCGGATATTAACAGCCGGAAAAGTAAGCCTTATTGCCATAGATGAAGCGCATTGTATTTCCAGTTGGGGCCACGATTTCCGACCGGCATATACGCAGCTGGGATATCTTAAAAACCGCTTCCCTTCCACTCCTGTTATCGCCCTTACAGCAACTGCAGATAAAGCTACACGAAATGATATTTGCAATCAGCTAAATATTCCGGATGCAAAAAAACATGTAGCCTCATTTGACCGGAAAAACCTGAGCCTGGAGGTTCGCCCTGGATTAAAACGTTTTGAGCAGATTGCCGGTTTTGTACAAAAACGACGTAAAGAAAGCGGAATTATTTACTGTTTAAGCAGAAAAACTACTGAAGAACTGGCCGCAAAACTACAGGCTAAAGGTTTTAAAGCTGAAGCTTATCATGCGGGGATTAACCATGAGGAACGTTCAGCCATTCAGGATGCGTTCATTAATGATGAAAAACAAATTATTTGTGCCACCATCGCCTTTGGAATGGGGATAGATAAAAGCAATATCCGGTGGGTGATACATTATAATATGCCAAAAAATATGGAAGGCTATTACCAGGAAATTGGTCGTGCGGGAAGGGATGGTTTGCCCTCAGATACGCTGCTGTTCCATAGCTATGCAGATGTGGTACAACTGCAGAAATTTGCATCAAATGCAGCCAATGAAGAAGTGCAGCTGGCAAAGCTGGAGCGTATGAAGCAATATTCTGAAGCACTAACCTGCCGCAGGAAAATCCTTCTAAATTATTTTGGAGAGCTAAAACATGAAGATTGCGGCAACTGTGATATTTGTAAAAATCCGCCGAAATTTTTCGACGGTACCATTATTGCCCAAAAAGCACTTTCCTGTATATTCAGGTTAAAAGGAAATGAACCTGTCACCACTGTTATTGATGTTTTAAGAGGTTCGCAAAATGAGGCCGTACTTTCCAAAAACTACCAGAGCCTGCCCACATACGGAGCGGGAGGCGAAATTTCATGGCACCACTGGCAACAGTATATCATTCAGTTAATCAATATTGGCTATGCTGAAGTTGCTTTTCATAAAAACAATCACCTTCAGCTAACAAAAGCTGCTAAAAATGTTCTTTTTGAAGGCGAAAAAGTACGTTTGGCTGAAGTTCCAGACAGGAAAGCTATTCGGAAAGAATCTACTGAAACTTATGGAAAGCATGATAACTCATTATTTGAAAAATTACGGCAGCTGCGCCTGGAAATTGCCAAAGAAGAAGAAATTCCAGCGTATTTAATTTTCAATGATGCCTCTTTAAAAGAAATGGAAAAAGAACGCCCGATGAGCGATGAGGAGTTTATGCAGATAAATGGAGTGGGAAGACGAAAAATGCAGGATTACGGATATCGCTTTATTAAAGAGATCATTGCTTTTAATAAAGATAAAAAAGAACGAAAATCGGCTAAAAAAGGGCAGACATATCAACTTACCGGAGATCTCTACAAAGAAGGTCTTAATGTGGAAGAAATCGCCGGGAAAAGGAAACTTGCCGCTACCACTATTTACTCTCACCTCATTAAGCTTTATGATGATGGTGAAGACATAGATTTGCTACAGATGATTCCAAACTCAGATTTTGAAGCGGTAAAAAAAGCAAAAAAAGAACTTGAAAACCCCAATTCCCTTAAAGCCTATTTTGAACATTTTCAGGAAGCAATAAATTACGAGCATATTAAAATAGCACTTAAGGTTTTGGAGAAAGAAGCATAGGGTAAGCAATAAGTAACCGGAAATATTCTGCCGGCGAAAATTAGATCTTAAGCCTATTTAATCATGGAAATAAGCCTACTTTAAAACCCTCTCCTTGAAAAAAATGGCAATTTTATTTCTAACTTCTTTTTAACCTCCAATCCATTTCCCATGGTCAACCATTCATTGCTTAAACCTCCGGTTTCTAAACTCTATCTTCAAGATCTTTAAACCCAACTTTATTTAAAATTAATCCTGAAGCCGGGGCAATGTAGTCCATCTGCAACGCAGGATCACCGCTAAGACTTTGCTGTATCTGGTCCAAACTTAGTTCCCCTTTTCCCACCTGTACCAAAGCCCCCATCATGAGACGCACCTGGTGCCGAAGGAAACCTTCCCCATGTACGTGGAATACGTAATTCTGCTCCGGGAAAAAACTCGCGGTAAAAAGGTTATTTTCAGTAATTTCAGCTTTTATTATTTCTCTTTCAAATTTGCTTTTTTCTGAAACCCTTACACAATAGTTCCTGAAATTATGCATCCCTTCAAACATTTTTGCTGCAGTTTTCATGGATTTAATGTCCAGATCTGTTACAAAGTTAGCCATCATGGGTGCACAAAAGGGATGATTTTTCTCCCCGAATGAAAACAGGTAAGCGTATTCTTTTATTTTCGGATGCTGAATAATATTGAATGCTGCATCCACCTGCTGTATTCCACTAGCCCTGATATCCTGCGGCAAATTCAGATTAAAAACATTTAAAAATTCATCCAGGTCTTCCAATGGCTCATGATCAAGAAACAACTCAAAAGCCGATTCTTCCGCAGAAACCATGGCATCGGTACGGCTGCTGCCTAAAATTTTAAATTTCCTGTCGGGCATAGCCCAACGAAGAGTTTTTGTAATTAAACCCTCCACCGTTTTCAAATTTGGCTGTTTCTGCCAACCATGCAGCCGATAGCCCAAAAATTGGATTTTGATTATATAGTAATAGCGTTTTGGCTGCAAACTGAAGTGTTTTTCTCAAATATAATAAGATATTCCACAGGCAAAGAAAAATTAATGCATAGGATAAGAACCTCCATATATTTTCAGAAGAAGAAATTATCTTGTTAAAGCTCCGGTTTCACTAATGTTTAAAATCATATTTATTTTATAGATTAGCAATTCCCTACACAAAAATTTTTAACCCTGAACATGTGCTTGGAGAATCCCTGTACCGGCTCAGAAATTAAATATTAAATATGAAAAAGATTTTCCTGTTATTTGGCCTGGGCTTATTAATGTCCTGCGGTTCTTCCCGGCAGCTTGAAGCAAACGAAATTACTAATGAAGAATTAGGTTACAATCCTTCCCATCCCATTTTAGTGGGCAGTAACGATTTAAGGTATGGCCCTGAATATGAACAGAATTACCTTAACAACCTTAGTGGCCCAAATGGTGAAGTAATCAGCTACACCCGCCTTGGCAGCTGTTGCGAGTTCGCAACCCCTAAAGGTATAATGGGTGGTGGTATGTTGGATAAATATGAAATTAAATACGAGGGGCTGGAAAAACCAATCATTCTCTATTTAAATATGTATGAACCAGCACCTAAGGAAATTAAGGTACCCAGTGGCCTTAAACTAAAGGAAAATTGAGAGCTCTACTTCATTTCGTTATTTTTATGGTATTTTCTTTTGGAATACAGGAAGAAGGTAGGGGGCAAGAAATCTCTACAGTATCATTTGATTGGCTATCCGGCAACTGGCAGAGAACTAATGATGAAGGCTTAAACCAAACATTTGAAAGCTGGAAAAAGAATTCTGCTATGGAATATTCCGGTGTGGGCTATACTCTAAATAGTGGAGACACAATTTTTAAGGAGAACCTTAGAATTGTTCAGAAAAACGATAAATGGAACCTCGAAGTTTCAGGAGAAAATGAAATCCCTGTAGTCTTTCCCATTATCAACTTCAATTCCCATAGCTTTACTGCTGAAAATAAATTAAATGAATTTCCGAAGAAAATATTTTATAGCTTTAAAGAAGGACGTTTAACAGCTACAATTTCCGCCGGTGATACAGAAATTCCATTTTACTTTATAAAAAGCAGATAATAATTAGAAACATCGGCCCAGGCTCACAAGCTATAAAGAAGATAATTTCCAAATTTAAAAAAGCCCCGCATCAGATTATAGTTGAGCTTAAGGTTTATCTTGATAATATGGCAGATCTTCAGAATAAAATTTAATGTTTCTCATCATAATGCGTAAAATGTATTTAAAGCTATGATCTTATAATCACTCACAAACAGGTTTAATATCAGCAACATATTCTAAATATCAGTATCTATTAATAACACAAAAAACTAAGCCAGTCTGTTATGAAAAAAAATGTAATAAAGCGTTTTAAAATTTAAACTTTTACCAATATATGAGTTGTCCACTAAGCAAGAAAACTGACATTTTACAAATTATTTGCATTACAATTTTACTTTCTTCCTGTAATACAATTAAACAGGGAAATACTACTAAAGATTCTACTTCAAATTTATCTCTGAACCACAATACACCACCTGGCACTATCCAATTAGAAGACAATCTTTATATTGATAAGACTCCGGTAACAAATTTGATGTTTATGGAATTCTTAAAAAGTTTAGATCGTTATTGGAATTTGGAAAAACATGATTCTATACAAAAGATGGCAAAATATGGTTTTGACGGGAGTGAGATAAAGAATTTTTTATCAAAAAATGTCCAAGAACGGGTAGGAATAAAAAATGATTCTTTGCTTACAATAGGAGAGGATCTCAATTTCGAGGATTACATAAATGATCCCTTTTATGACTATCACCCTGTTATACAAATTACAAAAGCCCAGGCTCAATTTTTTTGTTTGTGGAGAACAGATATGGTAATGCTAAGTTATGCTTATAAGGCTAAAAATCCAACTGAGCGAAAAAAATTTCCTTCTAAGGTAAACTACAGGCTGCCTGCAATAAGTGAACTAAAAAAAGCCGTTGAAACGCTTCATCCCCCTAGAATAGAAGTAATGAATTCAAAAATGAATCATGATAATGATTTACGAGAAGAGCTAAGAGAATTCGACTCAATGGTTTTATTTAATATTTCAGAATACACCTTGAACAATAAAATTTATGGAGCAAACTGGAGAAACAAAATAAGCAACGAAACCCAAAATGATTACACTGGTTTCAGATGCATTTGTGAAGTTGAAAATTAAGTTTTTCTTTTTATGGGTGAATATATTCAACAGCAATTCAAAGGTTTTCTTTCTACTCCCCCACTTTGGAAAAAAGATGAACTTTTTGGGATAAAACAGTTTAAACTTCCGGAAGGCTATCTTCTCCCGGAAGCATTGCAAAATCTCTATTCTCCCCATTCCATATTGGGCAAAAGAATGGAAAGCTTTTTTGAACATTTTATTAATCAAACTAGGGATTATGACCTACTTGCATCAAACATCCAGATTAACCGGGAAAAGCTGACAATTGGAGAAATAGATTTTTTACTGAAGCAGTTAAGCAATAAAAAATTGCTTCACGTTGAACTTGTGTACAAATTTTATGTTTATGACCCTTCTTTTAAAGAAGAGCTACAGCGCTGGATAGGCCCGAACAGAAAAGATTCCCTCCTACAAAAAATTGAAAAGCTAAGGAAGAAACAATTCCCCCTCCTCTTTAAGAATGAAACAAAAGATTTTCTCCAATCCATACCCCTTGATCCCAATTACGTAGAACAGGAAGCATGTTTCAGGGCGAATCTTTTTCTTCCGAAGAAATGGAGCCGCCAAAGTATTTCTTTAGTTAATAAAGAGTGTATTTGTGGATACTGGATTTCTAATGAGGATTTTCAGGCTGAAGAATATAAACATGCTCTTTTCTATAGTCCGAAAAAACAAAACTGGCCTTTAAATCCACGGTACAATAACATCTGGTTTTCTTTTTCTGAAATCAGAACTCAAATTAATTTTTTTCTGAAGAAAAAAAGGGCTCCTCTTATCTGGATGAAAAAAAATAAAGAGGAATATGAACGTTTCTTTGTAGTTTGGTGGTAACCACAGACAATTAATTTTAGTTATGTTTAATCCTTATCAAAAAATAAACAATAATTAAGAAAGATTTAGCACTACATCAGGCTTACAACCTTTGAAATTGCTGCAAATCGGCTTATCTTGAAATAACCAGAAATTTAATAAAAGGAGGGCGTGAAAATTGTATTTTTCAGGCTCTTTTTTAACCAAAAAACTAAACATATGTCATTGATAAGTCAGGAAGAATTTCAAAAAATAGCAGAACATAAAGGAGACGTTTGCGTTTCTATTTTTATTCCCACTCAAAGAGCAGGGAAAGAAGTACTTGAACAAAAAGATAAAAAACACCTGAAATCCTCCTGGGATGAAGCCAAACGAAAACTGGAAAAAAAAGGTATTTCTGAAGAAAAAATTAAAAGTATAGGGAAGCCTATTGTAGATTTACTGGAAGATCCGGAATTCTGGAGGCACCAATCTGACGGACTTGCAATTTTTGCTGCCGATGGTTTTTTCAGCAAATTCACTCTGCCCGTAAATTTTGAGGCTTATACTTATATTTCAGGCGAATTTTATGTGAGGCCTTTAGTTCCTGTTTTAAAAGATGAAGGAAGATTTTATTTGCTTGCCATTCAGCAGGACAATGTCAAATTTTATGAAGCTACTAAGCATAGTATTGGATCTGTTTATATTGAAGATCTTACTCCTGAACAGCTTGAAGATCGGGTTGGTTATGATTATGAAGAAAAACACAGTAAACACAAAACGCAGCATAATCTTTCGGGACAATCCACCACCCACGGTTATGATGCCGCTAACAGGGATGAAAAAAACGAGATTTTACGTTTTTTCAGAGCCGTAGATAAAGGATTGCATCAAGTATTAAATGATGAAAATGTACCGTTAGTGGTAGCCTGCCAGGATTATCTTTTTCCAATATATAAAGAAGCAAACTCCTATAATAACCTGTTTGATCAGGTGGTTCCCGGAAATCCTTCCGATACTGATATGTTCGGGCTACACGATAAAGCATTAAAGGTAATGGAACCTCATCTGGAGAAAGAAAAAAGAGATAAACTAAATAATTTTAAAGAGCTTAATCCGGAAAAAACCTCGACTGAAATTCATGATATTATTCCCGCGGCCTATGAGGGAAAAATTGATACACTTTTTCTTGAAAACAGGGCTGAAGTATGGGGTAAATATGATGAAAAAAACAGAAAGGTGGAGACTTCCACCGAGCAGTCAGATAATACCTATTCTCTCATGAACCTGACTGCGGCCAAGGTTATTGAAAACGGCGGATCGGTATTTCTTATTGAAAGCGCATTTATGCCTGAAAAGGAATCTAAGCTTAACGCAATTTACAGGTACAGCTAATTGCTCCTAATATTATATCATGAAAGAAGGCGGCTCCGGCCGCCTTTTGTAGTCAAAAGGTTATCTTTACAGGGAAAATTAATAAATTAAATGGAAATAAATCTTGCTGTATTAATAGACGGGGACAATATTCCTTCAGCATACATTAAGGAAATGATGGAGGAAATTGCCAAATTTGGGAATCCAACCATTAAAAGAATTTACGGGGACTGGACAAAACCACATCTTGCAAAATGGAAAGCCGTTCTTCTTGAAAACGCTATTAATCCCATTCAGCAATATGGCTACACGCAGGGCAAAAACGCTACAGATTCGGCTATGATTATAGATGCCATGGATATTTTATATTCCAATAAAGTAGACGGCTTTTGCCTGGTATCCAGTGATAGTGATTTTACGAGGCTGGCCACAAGATTGCGTGAAGCGGGAAAAAAAGTTATTGGAATAGGAGAAAAGAAAACTCCCGAGCCTTTTATAGTTGCTTGTGATCGTTTTATATATATTGAAATCCTGAAGAATAAAGACAAAGAAAGCGAACAGGAAACGAGCAAAGAAAAATCTGGTAAAAAGAGCAGTGTTGATAAAATTACTCCAAAAGTTATACGCCTGCTTTCCACTACCATTTCTGATATTGCCGATGAAGACGGGTGGGCGTTTCTTGGTGATGTTGGAAGTTTGCTTCAAAAAAAACAGCCAAATTTTGATTCCAGGAATTATGGGTTCCAAAAACTCACTCCCATGATAGGCTCCATAAATAAATTTGAAGTAGAATCCCGGGAAAATCAAAATTCCAGGTTTAAACTTATTTACGTTAGGAACAAACAGAATTAAAGATGAGAAGTATTAAAAAAGTTCATAAAGCAGAATATAGGCCAATTGCCGATTTAATTACATATTCTCCCATGCCTACCGGCAGTATTCAAATGATTGATCCATTCTTATTTCTCAATCATCATGGGCCTCAAAAGTATCCGCCCAATAATAATGGTTTACCATTTGGTCCGCACCCGCATAGGGGAATGGAAACTGTTACATTTATTCTTGAGGGGGACATAGCTCATAAAGACTCAGGTGGACATAAAAGCGTAATTGAAAGTGGAGGCGTTCAATGGATGACCGCCGGTAGCGGGCTTATTCATGCGGAAGTCTCTTCTGAGGAATTTAAAAAAGAAGGCGGCGATCTTGAAATTTTACAATTATGGCTGAACCTTCCGGCAAAGTACAAAATGACAAAGCCGCAGTACCTTGGCTTTCAAAAAGATCAGATTCCTACTATTTCTTTGGATGACGGAAAGATAACAGGGCAGGTAGTTTCAGGAAAACTTAAAGAGGTAGCCGGGGCTTTTGACACTTTTACCAATATAAACCTTGCTACTCTAAAATTTGAGAAAGAAGCAAAATTAGAACTTTCTGTCCCAATAGAGCATAATATATTTTTCTATGTAATTAATGGAGAATTTGATGTTAATGAAAACCAGGTTAAAGCACTTAATCTTGTAGAATTTAATAATGATGATGAACAACTCCAGATTAATGCAAAAGCCGGTAGCACATTATTATTTGGACATGCCCAACCTTTTGATGAACCGGTTATAGCCCGTGGTCCATTTGTAATGAACAGCTTAGATGAAATTGACCAGGCGTACAGTGATTTCCAGGCAGGAAAAATGGGTGAATGGAATGAATAGAATTTACTGGTGTACAACGTTATAATAGTCTTAAACCGGTCTGCCCTTTCTCCTGTTTTTAGTAAATTATAATAAAAATAATGAATTTATGGATATTACTTTAGAACAGGCACAGGCAGCAATTAAAGCTGCAGAACAAAAAGCACGGGAAATAAATGTTCCCATGAATATTGCAATTGTAGATTCAGGAGCCAATTTGAAAGCTTTTGCCAGAATGGATGGCGCCTGGCTGGGCTCTGTGGATATTGCTATAAAAAAAGCCGAAACTGCACGTTATTTTGATATGGAGACCGGGGAAATAGGAAAGCTTTCTCAACCGGGAAATGCACTTTATGGTATTGAACATTCAAACGACGGCCTGATTACTTTTCCCGGGGGCATCCCGATCAAAGATGTTGAAGGAAAAATTATTGGAGCTATAGGAGTCTCCGGAGGACAGGTAGAACAAGATCATGAGGTCGCTTCATTTGGAGTGAATGCAGTTAAATAGAATAAAACTATAACATATTAAAATCCCTGGACTTTCTCTTTCTAATAAGAAGTTCAGGGATTTTTTTAATTGAAATGTTGTGAGTTGGGAATCAGAGAAAATGGAAGAATATTGATCCCGTTTGTAATAAAAGTTAATTGGCATTCTCCTCTTCCGGAATCTCTGCATCTCGATTTACATAAGCCGAAACAGACCTGATAACATTATTGGCAATGCTATTAATTTGTTCCTGACTTTTTCTGTTAAACTCCCGGGTTTCCCCATCGTCATCAAAGAAGGACCATTTATTCGGCGGTCCTACAAAAGCAAAAGTAGGAGCCTCAGGACTGCTTACTTCAACCAGGCCCACATCAAATCTTATCTTTTCATCTTTAAATCTAAAACTTACGTCCATCATTACATCCCACTCATATACATCGCCATCATCCTTTAGTACGATTCCCTGCGGAACAAACATGCGGAATTCCAGATATTGATTAGCAATATCCCGTGTAATAGCCGATTCATAATTATCTATGGTAAATTTGGCCCACATAATAACCGATTGATACAAGTCATCATCAGGTTTTTCAGGATAATCTCTTATAACAGATTGCGTGAAACCATCGGGGGTAACTTTAAATTTTTCAGCAGTATTGGTAACTTGTGCCATCATTCCTAAAGGCAAAGCCAGGAGTAATATGGCAATTACATCAGTTCTCATAGTTTAGGGTTTTTGTTTATTTCAAGATAAGAAAAAGCGAAAAGAAATATTACAAAGGAATGTCAAGAATCGAATGAAATCCCCTGCAGCAGGTTAAATAAATCCTAATTTCAATTCAGAGATTTGTTGTGGACAGGACTATCCGTATTTTCAGTAAAAAGTTAGCTTTATGAAATCTATAAAATTAGGAAATACTTCTCTCGAAACTGCCCCTATCGTATTTGGAGGTAATGTTTTTGGATGGACTCTTGATGAAAAAAAATCATTTAAAATTCTGGATGAGCTGCTGGAAAAAGGCTTTACCACAATAGACACGGCAGATGTTTATTCCCGATGGGCACCGGGAAATAATGGAGGGGAATCGGAAAAAATTATTGGTAAATGGATGAAAGATCGTGGAGTACGTGATAAAATTAACCTGGCCACAAAAGTAGGTTCGAGTATGCAGCAGGGCGGTGATAAAGATATTTCCCGTAAGCATATTATAAAAGCCTCAGAAGATTCTTTAAAGCGGCTGCAAACAGATTACATAGACCTCTATTATACGCATTGGGACGATGATAAAACTCCTGTGGAAGAAACACTTTCAACTTATCAAAAATTAATTGATGCCGGTAAAGTAAGATACATCGGAGCATCAAATTTGTCTCCCGAAAGATTACAGGCTTCCCTTGATGCCGCCAAAAAAGAAAATTTGCCAAAATATGAAGTATTTCAACCTGAGTACAGTTTGATGGCAAGGAGAAAATTTGAAGAAAATATAAGGGAGATCTGTGATAAAAACCATTTATCTGTTTTAAGTTATTTCTCTCTGGCCAGTGGTTTCTTAACCGGAAAATATCAAAAAATTGAAGATGTTGAAGGCTCCAGCAGGGAAATGTTCCTTAAAGATTATTTTAATGAAGGCGGCAAAAGGGTCTTAGACGCCATTTGGGAAGTTTCCAATGAGCATATGGTTTCTGAAGCGGCTGTTTCTCTAGCGTGGATCATGCAGCGCCCGGGGATTACCGCTCCTATTGCCAGCGCTACAAAAATCTCTCATTTGAAATCATTTTTTGAGGCCATAGACATTGACCTTACCACAGAGCAAATGAAGCGTCTTAATGAAGCGAGTGCCTGGAGAGAAGATTTATTGTAACAGTAAAGCCTAAGGTTTAACTGAGATTTTGCAGTAACTCATTTGAACTTACCTGTAGCTGTTCACCAGACTTCATGTTTTTTAAAGTGAATTGCTGCTGCTTTATCTCTTCTTCACCTGCAAGAACAACAAATGGAATTTCCCGCTTATTGGCGTGATTCATTTGTTTCTTCATCTTGGCACTTTCAGGATATAACTCTGCGGTGATCTTATTACCGCGGAGTTTTTGTATCGCCTTAAGGGCATATAAGGCTTCTTTTTCACCAAAGTTGATAAAAAGTACCTTCGTATTTTCCGTAACCGTTGTGGGGAATAATTTCAATTCTTCCAGTACAAGAAAAATTCTGTCCAAACCGAAAGAAATACCTACTCCGCTCATATTCTTTAAACCGAAGATGCCAGTAAGATCATCGTACCGGCCACCGCCGCCTATAGAACCCATTTTAATATTTTCGGGAGCCGAAACTTCAAAAATAGCTCCGGTATAATAATTTAAACCTCTGGCAAGCGTGACATCTAAATCTAATTTAGCGGTTTGAAGAGGCATTTCAGCAATAACATTCTGGATAAATTCCAGCTCCTGAATACCTTTTTGACCAGTTTCAGAATTTTGAAGAATTTGCTTCAGGCTTTTTATTTTTTCCATAAAACTCCCCTGTAGGTTAAAAATAGGCTTGATTTTTTCAATCGCTTCTTCAGAAATACCTTTTTCAAGCATTTCTTTTTTAACTCCCTCCTCTCCTATTTTATCCAGCTTATCAAGAGCAACCGTAAAATCTATTATTTTATCCTGTTCACCAATAACTTCAGCAAAACCGGAAAGGATTTTCCTGTTATTGATTTTAATAGTTACCCCGTCCAGTTTTAAAGCAGTGAACACTGCATCATAAAGCTGCACAAATTCCACTTCCTGCCAAAGGCTGTCACTCCCAACCACATCTGCATCACACTGATAAAATTCCCTGAACCTTCCTTTTTGTGGCCGGTCTGCACGCCACACCGGTTGAATCTGGTATCTTTTAAATGGGAATTCCGTTTCATTTTGGTGTTGAACCACATATCTGGCAAAAGGTACTGTTAGATCATAACGCAAAGCTTTTTCACTTATGGAAGAAGTAATTTTTAAACTATCCTTTTCCTCATAAGCTTTCGCATCTGCCTTTCGTAAAAAATCGCCAGAATTTAAAATCTTAAAGATAAGGCGGTCTCCTTCTTCCCCATATTTTCCCATCAGGGTATCAGAATTTTCAAAACTGGGGGTTTCTATGGGTTGAAAACCAAAAATTTTAAATTGTTCCTGGATTTTGCCGAAAATGAAATTTCTTTTTGCCACCTCTGCCGGTGAAAAATCTCTCGTTCCTTTAGGAATAGAAGGTTTTTGTGCCATAGTTAAACGTAACGGCCAGTGCCGGAATTTTTATATATTTAAATGCTGTTCTTCTTTGGAAGTGCAAATATCTTAATTTTGACCGAACATAAACAAATTTTACTTTTTAAGTAACATAACGTTCATTTGTGAGTCTAATTTATGAGCCTGTAAATACTTTTTATGTTTTCATTGCTAAAAGAAAACCTTAGAATTGCACTGACATCTATTAGAAGTCAGTCTCTTAGAACCATCTTAACTGTGCTAATTATAGCAATTGGTATTACGGCATTAGTTGGAATTTTAAGCGCCGTGGCGGCACTTGAGAATACCATTGGCAATAATTTTGCCTCCATGGGCGCGAATACTTTTAATATACAACAGTACGATCTCACATTCCAACGGAGCGGTGGCGGAGAAAGAGAGAAAATAAATCCGGTTATATCTTTCAGGGAAGTAAAAGAATTTGAACAAAATTATAGCTTTCCATATACACAAACTGCAATTTCTTTTACCGGAACGAGCAGTGCGGAAGTTAAGTTCGAAAATGAAAAAACTGACCCTGAAGTTGCCGTAATTGGCGCGAATCAAAATTATCTATCTAATTCGGGACTGGAAATTGAAGAAGGCAGGGATTTTAATATTTTCGATATTCAGAATAATAACAACGTTGCTATCCTGGGCTCCGACTTTGCTGATGCTGAAGGTTTATTTCGCGGACAAAACCCAGTGGACAGAACCATAAGTATCCGCGGTGCCAAATTTAAAGTTATTGGGGTACTGGAATCTGAAGGATCTACCTTTGGAAATAATCAGGATTTACGTGTAATTATTCCCATACAACAGGCACGGTCTATTTTTACACAACCCAGGATAAATTATAATTTAAGCGTAAAAGTTGATGACAAAAATTATCTTGAAGGCGCACAGGATGAAGCCATTATTACCTTCAGAAATATACGGGGTTTGAATCCTGTGGAAGAAAACAATTTTGGAATTCAACGCAGCGATGACCTTATTAACCGCATCTTATCCATTACTGAATATTTAAATATCGCAGCATGGATTATTTCAATTATCACCATTTTTGGTTCTTCTATCGCCCTGATGAACATTATGCTGGTAAGTGTTACCGAAAGAACTCGGGAAATTGGGGTTCGCAAAGCACTGGGTGCGAAAAAAGGAACAATAGCAGGACAGTTTTTTATTGAAACCCTACTTATTGGTCAATTGGGAGGTGTATTGGGCATTTTGCTTGGAATATTAATTGGCTATGGAGTTGCCAAATTTGCCGATTTTGATTTTACCACTCCCTGGGTGGCTATTTTATGGGCAACTGCCATTACCATTGTTGTAGCTATTCTTGCAGGAAGTTTTCCCGCATTTAAAGCCGCTAAACAGGATCCTATTGAATCGCTACGCTACGAATAATTAATTTGAAAAGGAATCAATTTGAAATTTGGGAATGTAAATGTGACAATGGGAGAATAAACTCTTCAATAGTTCATTGTAATATTAATGTATTGGTACATTAATATATTAATAAAATTTCCAAATTACCTACTCCTGCACCACTTCCTGAAAATATTGATATAATTCTCCTTTTGTAATATTTGCCCCCTGCCGGATTAGAGCAAAAATATCTTTATTCCTGTCATCACTCATAGCTTTTGTTGAAGTAAATATGGTAACAGCGTCGTCCATAAGATTATTGCGCAACCAGTTATAACCTGCTTTGGAAGTAATATCAATGTCCTGGCTTTCTACCTTTACAGCTATAAGATTTATGGTAGCGGCGGTAATGTGAAACAGGAACATTTGGTTTGGTGAAAAATGCTCCAGGTATTCAACTTTATTAAGCACCCCTTCCCAAATAAGATCACTAAAAACATCCAGTTCCTTTTCGGCAACTTCAGGTTTGGTTTGTTTTATTTCTTTCCACTCTTCGGCAGTAATAGATTGCGTTGCAAGAAAATTTATAAATTCCTGGTGCATTTCCTCAAATTGCTCTTTAGTTAATCTGCTATACTTCATAAAGTAAAATTCTTAAATAGAAAAGCCTACTCAGTTATGAGCAGGCTTTATTATAAAAATAGGAATAAATTAAGCTTCGCCTACCACCTCAAAGGTAAAATTTGAAACTACTTCACGATGAAAACGTAAAGTTGCATCATACTGCCCTAAACGTTTAATGTTTCCACCGGCGATACTGATATATTTTTTATCTATTTGAACACCTTCTTTGGAAAGTGCTTCAGCTAAATCTGCATCTGTCTTAGAACCGAATAATTTATCTCCGGCTCCTGATTTTGCAGTAAGCTTAATCTCTATATCATTTAATTTTGCAGCCTGTTTTTTGGCTTCGTCTATATTCTTTTGCTCTTTATAGGCACGTTGCTTCAAAGTTTCAGCCAACACTTTTTTAGTTGACGAAGTGGCCAGTTCAGCATAACCCTGAGGAATCAGGAAATTTCTGCCGTAACCATTTTTAACGTTTACCACATCATCTTTAAAACCTAAATTATCTACGTCCTTCTTTAGTATCAATTCCATAATTGCCTAAATTTTATTTTAATAAATCACCAACATATGGCATTAACGCTAAATGACGGGCACGTTTTACCGCAACAGCCACTTTTCTCTGATATTTTAGAGAGGTACCTGTTAATCGACGAGGCAATAATTTTCCCTGGTCGTTTACCAGTCCCATAAGAAAATCAGGATCCTTATAATCAATATATTTTATACCTGATCTTTTGAAACGGCAGTATTTCTTTGCCTTGGTAGTCTCTATATTAAGAGGAGTAAGATATCTAATCTCTCCGTCTTTTTTTCCTTTTGCTTGTTGTTCAATAGATGTAGCCATACTTACGCTTTTTCCTGGATTCTTTTTCTTCTTTTCTCAGCCCAAGCAATAGCATGCTTATCTAACCTCACAGTTAAATAACGCATCATTCGCTCGTCTCTTCTAAATGCCAGTTCCAAAGGCTCAATAGTCTCACCCGGAGCTGTGTATTCAAACAAGTGGTAAAATCCACTTTTTTTGTGTTGAATTGGGTAAGCCAGCTTTTTAAGCCCCCAATCTTCCTTGGATATCATCTTGGCACCTTTAGAAACAAGAAATTCTTCGTATTTCTTAACTGTTTCCTTTATCTGTTCATCAGATAAAACGGGATTCAAGATGAAAACAGTTTCATAATGATTCATAAAAATTCGTTTAAATTAAATTGGCTGCAAAAATAGAATTAATTTTTATATTTTCAAAGCCTGAAGCTGAAGGACAAGATTCTTCTTTAATCGGTGAAAGTTAAGTTTATCTTGTAAGTCACAAATATATTGTTTAATATTGTTTAATATTGTTATGCTTAACCTATCCTATCTAATCTAACGTGGAAGAAATACTACTCAAATGTGCTGTTGTAGATGATTCGAGTTTGCAGCGATTATCTATCGTTAAACTAATTAAAGATCATCCAAATTTAAAGTTGGTGGCAGAGTACAACAACGCCATCGAAACCAAGAATGGTCTGCTGGATAACGAAACCGATTTAATATTTCTAGACATTGAAATGCCAATACTGTCAGGATTTGAGCTTCTTGATGATCTTCCCAACAAACCACAGATTATATTTGTTACCGGAAAAACCAAGTATGCCTTTAAGGCTTTTGATTATGATGCAGTGGATTATATTCACAAACCTGTGAATAAAGAGCGTTTTAATAATGCCGTAAACAAAGCTATTAATCTTTATAAACTTAAACAGCAATCTTCAGCTCCCGAAGATGAAGATTTTATTTTTGTGAAAAGCAACCTCAAAAACCGGAAGGTATTTTTGAGCAAACTCAAATACATTCAGGCCCTTGGCGATTATGTAAAGTTTATTACTGAAAAGGATAATTTTGTGGTTCTTGCTACCATGAAATCTTTTGAAAAACAACTGCCCAGCGACCGGTTTCTTCGCATTCATAAATCTTATATTGTCAACCTGGATAAGATAGAGCGGTACAACAGTAAGAATATAGAAATAGATAAAGAAAAACTTCCGCTTAGCCGGCACAAGAAAAACGATCTTGTGGAAGCCTTAAGCGCTATTCAGTAATTAAGAAAGCTTTAGAATTTTTAATTTTATCAAGCTGAACAATTTTCAGATTTTTTCCTGTGAAAATCTCGATAATTTCAAGATCCTGAACTTATTTCAGGACATGCCCTTACTACTCTGTTTAATCACCAGTAGCTTAAACCGGATCTACATTTATAACCACTTTTACGCTTCTGAAGGTACCAATTGCCCTAAAGCTGCTCATGATTTTATGCACAACCGTTTTGGTCTTTCCCAGCGACTGTTGCTGTGGAATCTTTAGCAGGATATTTTTATAATATTCATTTCTTATCCTCGCTACTGGAGGGAATTCCGGCCCCAGTATATTTTCTTTAAAAATGTTGCCAAGGGATTTAGCCAACCACTCTGAAGCATCATTTGTTTTAGAAAAATCACGACTTTTTAGTGTAAACCGAATAAGACGATAATAAGGAGGATATTTATAATTATGCCTTTCTTCCAACTGATCTTTATACATCCCTGAATAATCATTGGTGGAAACCTGCTGAATAATCTGGTGATAAGGATTATAACTCTGGATAAGCACCTTGCCACGTTTTTTTGTTCTCCCAGCTCTCCCGGCTACCTGCAGCATTAACTGGAAACTTCGTTCATGTGCTCTGAAATCGGGAAAATTTAAAAGATTGTCGGCATTCATAATTCCTACAAGACTTACATGCCTGAAGTCCAATCCCTTCGTAAGCATTTGAGTTCCTACCATAATGTCGATCTCCTGTTGTTCAAAAGCATTAATTATTTTTTCATAACCATATTTGCCACGGGTGGTATCCTGGTCCATTCTTCCTGTTTTATGATCGGGAAAAAGAGACTTAAGTTCTGTTTCAATCTGTTCTGTTCCAAAGCCTTTTGTAGTAATATCAGGGCTGCCGCAAGCCATACACTTTTGCTGCATGGCAATATGATACCCACAGTAATGGCAACGTAACTGGTTGTTATGATGATGAAAGGTAAGGCTTACATCACAATTAGGACATTGTGGTGAATGCCCGCAGGTATTACATTCCAGAATGGGTGAAAATCCGCGCCTGTTCTGAAAAAGAATTACCTGCTCCTCTTCTTTCAAAGCGGCTTTTATTTCCTCAAGAAGTCTATCTGAGAAATGGCCTTTCATCAGCTTCTTTTTATGCTTTACCTTAATATCAACAATTTCTATTTCGGGTAGCAGCACATTTCCATACCGCCTGTTTAGTTCAACAAGTGCATATTTATTATGTTTTGCATTAAAATAAGATTCTAAAGAAGGAGTAGCCGAACCCAGGATAATATTGGATTTAAAGAAATTGGCCAGGACCACAGCCGCATCTCTGGCGTGATATCTTGGTGCGGGATCAAACTGCTTAAAAGTACCTTCATGCTCTTCATCAACAACTATAAGCCCCAGCCTGGAAAAAGGAAGAAAAATTGCCGATCTTGCACCAATTACCACCCTGCCCTTTTTATCCTCTTTCAGCACATGCCTGTAAACCTCGACCCTCTCGTTCATGGAATATTTGCTGTGATAAATCAGCACCTGTTCTCCAAAATAATTCTGAAGCCGCTGAATAAGTTGTGTGGTCAACGCAATTTCGGGCAGCAGGTACAATGCCTGTTTTCCTTTTTCAAGAACATCCTGTATAAGCCTGATGTAAATTTCAGTTTTACCGGAAGAAGTTATTCCATGGAGCAGGCAAACCTCATTTTTTTGAAAATGTGATCTTATCTCTGTTAATGCATGTTCCTGGTGATCACTAAAACTCAACGAAGCTTCAGCAGTATTACCACTATAGGACATGCGGTCGGTTTCAAGATAATACTCTTCCAAAAAACCTTTATCAAGCAGGCTTTTTAAAACCGATGCCGAAGAATTGCTTTTTTTGAGCAGCGTTTTTACTTTAACAGGTTTAGTACTTTGTGCCTTTAAGCTGAAAAATGAAAGGATGATTTCCCTTTGTTTGGGTGCTTTTTCAAGTTCGTCCAACAGCTTATGCATTGCTGCTTCTCCTGAAAATTCAGAAGAAAGACGAACAAATCTTATCTTCTTTGGTTTGTATTGTTCATAGATTTCCTGATTGAGCGCAACAATATTCTTTTCTACCAGTGAATTTAACACCGGAAGCACCTTTTTCTTTTCCAGTACCTGATTTACTTCCTTAATTTTAAGAGAAGATTGCCGTTGCAACGCTTCCACCACCATATATTCCTCATCTGTAAGTTCATATTCCTCCGGACCAGATTTCTTCAGTAATTGTACAATATTCTCGCTTTCCAAAAGGAAAGCTCCCGGCAAAGCAGCCCTTAGTACCTCACCCTCAGTACACATATAATAATCTGCAATCCATTTCCAGAATTTTAACTGATAGTTAGTTATTAAAGGATTATCATCCAGAATCTGGCTTATTGGTTTGGCTTCGTAAACATCTGGTGGATTTTGATGAATATCGGCCACTACTCCCGTATAGGTTTTTGATTTCCCAAATGGTACCGCGACCCTCATCCCTCTTTTAAGATATTCTGCCTCCTGTTTCTCTACAGAATAAGTAAAACGCTTATCCAGGGGAAGAGGCAAAATAACATCTATGAAATATGACATACAAAGCTTTCTGTTTATGACTGCAGCGATAGTAAAAATAAAAAACCATTCCTGTTAAAGAATGGTTTTTTGGTATTTTTCATTTTAAAAAACTACCGTCGGCGGGTCCAGGTTTTTGTTTTATAAAAAAATGCCACATAGCCCCTTACATGTAACTTATCGGGATTGTTCTCATCTAACCACATTTTGCATTTATATTCCTTTCCCGATTCCGGATTAATTATTACTCCACCTTCATAGCCTTCATTGGTTTCTTCCATACCCCTCATAATCACAAGGCCTTCCAAAGGCTTATTCTTAAGGGAACCGGGACATTCCGTACATTTTCGGTCACGGTTTTCCTCTTTCATAATCCGATTTATTTTACCAAATACTTCCCCTTTATTTTCATAAACCTCTATAATGGAATTCACTTTCCCTTCATCATTTACATTCTCCCATTGTCCTAATACCGTTGGTGCAGTTTGGGCAAAACCAAAAGCTCCTGTGAAAACAGAAAAGATTAAAATAATATGTATTTTCATAAGTTTTCTGGTTTTATGATTTCCCCAGCATGGCTTCTTTTAAGCTATCATCGGCAGGCCTGTTGGCGAGCCAAATTCCAAATAATGCTTTTTTAAATTCTTCTCCCTTAATCACTCCTTTTTCTTCTCCATTTTTTAATATAACCAGTCCTTTTCCAGGACTGTAGATCAGGTCAAAAACATCATTTTGAGCAATTTCTTCCTTAAAGAGACTTTTGAATTGATTTATTTCAGCAGAAATAGGAGCGGTGTTTCCCCTGGTGGAATTCTCAAAGCCTTCATTAACCGCATCCAGCATTTTGTTACTGGTAATAAGTTTTGATATAATATGCAGTTTAATAGCCATTGGCTTATTAGATACAAGTATGGAATTGGCATCAGAAGTTTTACCTTCTAAATAAAGCCCGCCGGCATAAAGATCTATCCAAAGTTTTTCACGCACTCCGGCTCCGTTCAGAATGAGCTTTTTATTCTGATAATTTAATGAATTAGGCAAAGTTACACCGCCGACTTTTGTTTGTGCCGAGGTAAGATTTAAACTGAAAACCGTAAGCACCAGTAACAAGAAATTTTTCATGCAGATTATTTTTAGGTTTACTAAAGTTATTCAATTTTCCTCTTCATTTTTAACAAAGATGCATTTAATTCAAATCCAAGTAATAAAATATTAGCATTTAGCCAGATATATATCATTAATATTAACAAAGCCCCAATAGAGCCGTAGAGTTCATTATATGAAGAAAAATTTTCAATATATACTCCAAAAAAATAAGTATTCAACATTATGAGAAGCGTTGTAAATGTAGCTCCCACTGAAAAAAACCTTGCTTTTCGGGCTTCCTTTGTTCCAAAGTAATACAAAGTAGCAACCCCGGTATAATTCAGCAATACAAATGCAGCATACTTTACCAAACTTGCTCCTAATCCACCTTTCTCCACCAGCCCAAGTGCATTTAAATCGTCTACGGCGTAAGTGAGATAAACAGCCAGTATAACAGTTAGAAACAATAAAGATGCCATAATAAGAGAAACTGGTATGGCAACCATATACTGGCGTACAATCGATCGGTTTCTGCGCGTGTGATAAGAGAATTCAAATCCGGTAAAAACGGCATTTATACCATTAGTCATTAAAAAAATTGAAAGTATAAAAGACAGGGACAATAATCCTCCACGTTGATTATCAGCAATATCGTAAAAAATACTATCAAAAAATTCTACAGTGTTGGGAGGAAGCAGGTCCTGCATAAAACTAAGGAACTGTAACTGGAAATCATCTATAAAATTAATGTAGGGAATAAGGTTTAAAATAAACAACAGGAACGGAAAAAGAGCCATAAAAAAGCTAAAAGCAATAGCACTGGCACGGGTGGAAAATGTTCCTTTTACAATTCCACCCCAAAAAATCACCCATAGGTTATATAACGTTAGCCCCTCCAGGCCCGGAAGAATAATCTTTTTTGATTTTCTCTTCCACCAATTGGAAAAGTCTTTCAGGTTAGATTTCAGGGCTTTTTTTGGAGCCATTTTATACGGCTTTTAAACTAAGATCCATGTTGTGGACAGAATGTGTAAGTGCTCCGCTGGAAATATAATCTACTCCACATTCGGCAAATTTAGCAACGGTTTCCAGAGTAATTCCCCCACTGGATTCTGTAAGGCACTTATCACCTATTAATTTTACTGCCTTGCGGGTATCTTCATAATTAAAATTATCTATTAAAATGCGATAAACTCCTTGAGATTGTAAAATCTCCTTAATTTCATCCATATTTCTTGCCTCCACAATTATCTTCAGGTCAAGGTGATTCTCCTTTAAATAATTATGCGTTTTATCTATAGCTTTTGTTATTCCGCCGGCAAAATCAATATGGTTATCCTTGAGCATTATCATATCATAAAGGGCAAACCTGTGGTTTTCACCACCACCAATTTTTACTGCCCATTTTTCCAGCGCACGTATGCCGGGAGTGGTTTTCCGGGTATCTAAAATTTTAGTTTTTGTGCCTTTAAGTTGTCTTACAAATTCTGAAGTTTTTGTGGCAATTGCACTCATACGTTGCATAGCGTTTAAAACCAGTCTTTCCGCTTTAAGTATTGAGCGGGATTTACCTTCAACCAGAAAAACAACATCTCCTTTTTGCACTTTTTGACCGTCCTTTATTTTTATTTCAATTCGGAGACTGGCATCTACAGCCTTAAAAACACGTTGGGCAAACGCCACCCCTGCTATAATCCCATTGTCTTTTACCAAAAGCTTTGCTTTGCCTGTTGCGGTATCCGGAATGCAGGCCATGGAACTATGATCACCATCTCCAACATCTTCTCTAATGGCATTGGAAATTATCATTTCAATTTCTTTTTCAAATTGTGCGGGTGAGATCATTTTCAATACTTATTTTTGTAAATGTAGCAAAGTCTGCTTTAAATCTAAGAAATGACTATTAAATTACTTTGTATAGGAAAAACAGATAAAAGTCAGCTTCAACAGTTAACCGAAATTTATAACAAACGCCTTCAGTTTTATAACAAATTTGAAACAGAAGTTATCCCCGATCTAAAAAAAGTGAAAAATCTGGATGAAAATCAGCAAAAAACGAAAGAAGGGGAAACCATACTGGCTAAACTCCAAAATTCTGACTTTGTAGTATTACTAGATGAAAACGGAAAGCAATTTTCTTCGGAAAGCTTTTCAGAATACCTTCAAAAACGCCTGAACAGCGGGTTAAAGCAACTTGTTTTTATTATTGGCGGACCTTACGGTTTTTCAGAAGAAGTTTATAAAAGGGCAAATTCTAAAATCTCCCTTTCAAAAATGACATTTTCGCACCAGATGGTACGCCTGTTTTTTACTGAACAGCTTTACCGTGCATTTACAATTTTAAAAAACGAACCTTACCACCACAGATAATTATGAACCTGGTTTTTGCAACACATAATAAAAATAAACTTGCCGAAGTAAAGGCGTTACTCCCAAAACACATTAACCTCCTCTCGCTTGATGATATTGGCTGTACAGAAGATATTGCCGAAACAGCCGATACTATAGACGGCAATGCTATTTTAAAAGCCGAATATGTGCGTAGACGTTATGGATATGATTGTTTTGCTGATGATACCGGACTGGAAGTAGAAGCCCTTGCAGGTGCACCCGGAGTATATTCCGCACGCTTCGCCGGAGATGATAAAAATGATGAAGCAAATATTGAAAAACTACTGAAGCACCTGAAAGGAAAAGATAACCGGAAGGCACAGTTTAAAACAGTAATTGCATTAAACCTGAAGGAAAACGAAAATCTTTTCACCGGCATTTGTAAAGGCGAGATACTGGAGGAAAAGCAGGGGGAAAAAGGCTTTGGTTATGATCCGGTTTTTAAACCTGAAGGAAAAGATAAAAGTTTTGCAGAAATGAATATGAGCGAAAAAACAGAAATAAGCCACAGAGGAAATGCTTTTAGACAACTCATTTCCTACCTGGCAGAATAACCCGGGATTTCATCAGGTTTAGCCTCTCTAGTAATTTTTCCTGCGCTGTTAACCTTTGAGATCAAATAAGCCAGAGGGAAAATTTATAATATTCAAAGCTGCAAACATTTACGTACCTTTGCAGCTTATTAAAATAATACATGAATAAATTCGAACAATTAGGTTTAAATTCCTCTATTTTAAAAGCAGTTGAAGATATGGGCTTTGAGAGCCCCAGTGAAGTACAGGAAAAAGCTATCCCCATTTTACTACAAGACGAGACCGATATGGTGGCGCTGGCCCAAACAGGCACAGGTAAAACAGCTGCATTTGGGTTTCCTCTTATCCAAAAGATAAATGCAGATCAAAGACATACCCAGGCTCTAATTTTATCACCAACCCGTGAGTTATGCCTTCAGATCACCAATGAGATTAAAAATTATTCCAAATACGAAAAATCATTACACCCTGTAGCTATATATGGCGGTGCCAGTATTACTGACCAGGCAAGGCAAATTGAGCGTGGTGCCCAGATTATTGTAGCCACACCCGGAAGGATGCAGGATATGATCAACAGGAAACTGGTTGATATTTCCAAAATTGAATATTGCGTGCTGGATGAGGCAGATGAAATGCTCAATATGGGCTTTTATGAAGATATAACGGCCATTCTTTCCCATACTCCAAAGGAGAAAAGTACCTGGTTATTTTCGGCTACCATGCCAAAAGAAGTGGCCACCATTGCTAAAAAATTTATGCGTTCTCCGGTAGAAATCACGGTTGGATCAAAAAATATGGGGGCAACCAATGTTTCCCACGAATATTACCTGGTGAATTCGCGCCAGCGATATGATGCATTAAAAAGGCTGGCCGATGCGAATCCTGATATTTTTTCTGTGATCTTTTGTCGTACCAAAAGAGATACACAAAAAGTTGCTGAAAAATTGATTGAAGATGGCTACAGTGCTGCAGCGTTACATGGAGATTTAAGCCAGAACCAGCGGGATCTGGTAATGAAAAGCTTTAGAAGCCGTCAGATACAGATGTTGGTGGCAACTGATGTTGCAGCCCGTGGAATTGATGTTGATGATATTACGCATGTTATCAATTATCAGCTTCCCGATGAAATTGAAACCTACACCCACCGTAGCGGCAGAACGGGAAGAGCCGGAAAAAGTGGGGTCTCAATGGTGATTGTTTCCAAAAGCGAGCTTCGGAAAATTAAGAGTATTGAAAGAATTATTCAGCAGTCTTTTGAAGAAAAAGATATTCCTGACGGAATGGAAATTTGCCGGGTTCAGCTTTTTCATTTAGCCAATGATATTAAAAATACCAAAATCAATCACGACATAGATCCTTATCTTCCCTCTCTCAATGAAGTTTTACAGGATTTTTCAAAGGAAGAACTTATTAAAAAAATGTTCTCGGTTGAATTTACAAGGTTCTTTAACTACTATAAAAACGCGCCAGATTTAACTTCTAAAGGTGCGGGAGACAGGCCTGCTTCAGATGCCAACACTACACGTTACTTTATAAACGTTGGCGCAAAAGACGATTTTGACTGGATGAGCCTTAAGGATTTCCTTAAAGCCACTTTAGATTTAGGAAGAGATGATGTATATAAAGTTGATGTAAAAGACAGTTTTTCATTCTTTAATACTGATGCCTCCCAAACCGATAAGGTTTTACAAACCTTTACAGATTTTAAACATGATGGCCGTTTTGTAAATGTTGAAGTAACCAAAGATTCGGGTAGTAATAAAGGGAAGCGACGGAGCGGAAAAAGAAATTTTTCAGATAAAAAGAAACGCTCTTTTAAATCCGATTCTGACGGAGGTTCAGGAAGACGTCGCAGATCTGATTCAGCTGGAAAAAAAGGCGGAAAAAAATCTGGCAGCCGGAGCAAGAATATAGAAAATTCCTTAAAAAGAAGGCGTTCTAAGCGCTAATGTTACCTGTATAGCTTTAAAATTTAAATTCTGGCACTATTTTTTAGGCGTATTATATATTTTCAGGCTCAAATTATTATGAAGAAGCACCTACTACTTTTAATAATATTACTTACAGGATATTGTGGATTCACACAGGACGTGGTTAGCGGCGTAGTTTTAAACGCCGCTGATGACCGCCCAATTGAAAGGGTGAATATCCTTAATCTTAACCAGGTAAAAGGAACTACTACAGATGAGGAAGGGAATTTTGAACTACAGGCCACCGTTAATGATACGCTGTACTTTTCTTACCTTGGCTTTAGGTCAATTAAAGTAAGGGTTACGAATGACTGGCTTAAATACGGCAATGTAAAGGTAAAAATGACGGAGGTGGGAATTGCTCTTGAAGAAGTTACCCTAAGTCCGGTAACTCTTACCGGTTACCTTGAAATAGATGCCAAAAATATTCCTATATATGAAAATCGCCGTTACAGTATCTCCGGTCTCAATACTGGTTATGAAGGCGGTGACAATTCACCCAACGCTGTTACAAAGGTATTAGGTTCTATCTTTAACCCGGCTGATGTACTTCATAATATTTTCGGGAAAAGACCACAGCAAATGCGGAAACTAAGAAAAGTGAAAGAAGAACAGGAAATTAGACAGCTTCTTCAAAATAAATATGACCGCGAAACACTCACCGCTTTGCTTCAGGTAAATAAAGAAGAAATTAATGAAATTCTTTCCCGCTGTAACTATTCCGAAGACTTTATGAACTCTGCAAATGACCTGCAGATATTAGACGCCATTAGCGGTTGTTATGAAGAATATAAAGTGCTTCAGAAGAATTGATTATTTTTCAAGAACTGCTTTCAGGTTTTTAAGCCCTTCTTCAAAATCTTTGCCCAGTAACTTATCCACGCTGTAAAAAATGCTAATAATAGTAAGCGGAAAAGGGATATGTCCCCGTACCCCCCATACCATCTTGGTTTTTTCAGGCTCAACATCCTTTACCCCAATATAAGTAAGAGCGTTTAATTTAAACGGTTTTATAAAGAGAAGCTTGGTTTCCATTACCTTTCCCTGCTTTATTTTTACAATTTTCTGTATCCCTTCCCCTACTTTTCCATTACCCCGCCAATAGAAGGAACTACCAATTTTACCGTCTGTTTCTTTATACTTCAGGCTGGCATCAGTATCTCTTTTAAACCATGGCATCCAGTAAGGCTGTCTGCGCAACTGCCTAACAAAACTGTACACTTCTTCCCTGGGCCTGTTTATGACCACAGTTCTGCTTAAATCGTATTCTTTTTTTGCCCAGGCATGTAAAAAGGCAAAAAAGGTGATTATGGCGATTATAGTATAAAAGAATAAAGTCATTGCAATATTTTAGATTTTCCGGAAGCTTTTAATTAAGTCATCAGAATTTTTAACACTTTTTCTTGCCCAGGCCAGGTGCAGTTCTTCTCTCTCTGCATCTTTTAGCCGCCAACTGTAATTGCTTTCCCTAAGCCTTAGCATAAGTGATTGAAGAATAATTGCTGCGGAAACCGATATATTGAGACTTTCGGTAAAACCATACATTGGTATTTTCAGGACAGCATCTGCATTATTCACAAAATCCTCTGATAATCCATTTTTTTCTGTTCCGAAGAAAATAGCGGCAGGACTGGAAATATCAAATTCCTGAAGCAGCTGTGCATTGCCATGCGGACTGGTGGCTACAATCCTGTAACCATTTTGCTTTAGTTTATCCACACAGGTCGCGGTAGAAGTATATCGGTTAACATCTACCCATTTTTGTGCTCCCATGGCAATTTCCTTGTCAATGCGGCGCGGATTTCTTTCTTCTATTACATGAATATTCTGGATCCCGAAAACATCACAACTACGAAGAACCGCACTGGTATTATGCAGCTGGTAGACATCTTGTGTTGCTACGGTAAAATAATTTGTCCTCTCCGAAATCACTTTTTCAAAGAGCATTCTCCTTCTTGGGGTGAGAAAATCTAAAAAATAATCTAGCAGGTTTTGGTTGGTCATGGCATGTAAATGTAAAAAATCAATCTTAAACATTACCTAAAATTATACATTGAATATCTGCTGAATTTGGAATATGTTTTCGGCTTCTAAAAAAATGCTTATTTTCAGAAGAAAATTTCAGGACTTTCTTTATGAAAAAAATTGTGGTATTGACCGGTGCGGGCATAAGTGCAGAAAGCGGTATTAAAACTTTTAGGGATGCAGATGGCCTATGGGAAGGACATGATGTTATGGAAGTGGCTTCTCCTGTAGGTTGGCAAAAAAACCAGGAACTTGTACTGGACTTTTACAATCAGCGCCGAAAACAACTGCTGGAAGTGCAACCTAATAAAGCCCATTTTGCCCTGGCGGAACTTGAGCAAAAGTTTGATGTGGAGATTATCACCCAAAATGTTGATGACCTGCATGAAAGGGCCGGAAGTACAAAAGTTACTCATTTGCACGGGGAGCTGCTTAAAGCCAGAAGTACATTTGATGAAGACCTGGTGATGGACTGGAAAAAGGATATTTGTGTAGGTGATTTTTGTGAATATAACCACCAGTTAAGACCACACGTAGTATGGTTTGGAGAAGCCGTACCTATGTTTGAAAAAGCTGTACAAATTACAAGCCAGGCAACGATGCTTATTGTAATAGGTACATCTATGCAGATATATCCTGCGGCCGGCCTGGTGAGTTTAGCTCCTGAAGGTATTCCGGTGTATTTTATTGATCCAAGTCCAAATATCCGGGAATCGGGAAATTTGGAAATTATTCCTGAGAAAGCGGTGAAGGAAGTTCCTTTTCTTGTTGCGGAATTATTGGAAAAATAAAGCGCTGCCACTTTCCTTTTTTAGAGGAAGCTGTATCTTTACCTCTTGAATTAATCTGTTTGGACACTAATTATTGTTTTTGCCCCTGAACGGAGCTGTAGAGTTAGTAAAAGCAGCTCGAATCCGCCATAGGTGGCAACTCAAACAATTAATTTATGAGATGGCTTTACAGAAATGTATTATAATTTTAAGATATAAAAAATGACAGCGTTAACCGCAATTTCCCCAATCGACGGCCGATACCATTCCAAAACCAGAGAACTTTCGGCTTTTTTTAGTGAAGAAGCCTTAATTAAGTATCGTGTAAAGGTAGAAGTAGAATATTTTATTGCGTTATGCGAACTTCCACTCGAGCAATTAACTGCTGTTGATTCCGACATTTTTCCGAAACTAAGGGGCCTTTATGAAAACTTCAGCACAAAAGATGCCGAAGCGATTAAAGAAATTGAAAAAACCACCAATCACGATGTAAAGGCGGTTGAATATTTTCTGAAAAAGAAATTTGATGAACTGGGGCTTGAAAACTCCAAAGAATTTATTCATTTTGGTCTTACTTCCCAGGATATAAATAATACAGCGATCCCGTTGAGCATAAAAGATGCCATTAATGCTGCATACATACCTTCCATTAGAGAACTTCAGCAAAAACTAACGCAGTTGTCACAGGACTGGTCTGCTATTCCCATGCTGGCAAGAACACATGGGCAACCTGCCTCCCCTACCCGTTTAGGAAAAGAAATTGATGTTTTTATTACAAGACTGGAAGCCCAGCTGGATATGCTGAACAGTGTGCCTCATGCTGCAAAATTTGGTGGTGCTACCGGGAATTTTAATGCGCACAAAGTAGCTTACCCTGAAGTTGACTGGAAGGACTTCGGTTCTCTATTTGTAAAGGAAAAGCTGGGCCTCCACCATTCTTTCCCTACCACCCAGATTGAACATTATGATCATTTGGCGGCACTTTTTGATGCACTTAAAAGAATCAATACCATTCTAATTGATTTAGACAGAGATATTTGGACCTATATATCTATGGATTATTTTAAGCAGAAAATCAAAAAGGGAGAAATAGGGTCTTCAGCCATGCCCCATAAGGTTAACCCGATAGATTTTGAAAATAGTGAGGGAAATCTTGGAATTGCCAATGCCATTTTTGAACATCTGGCATCCAAATTGCCCGTAAGCCGGTTACAGAGGGACCTTACCGACAGTACGGTATTAAGAAATGTTGGCGTACCAATTGGCCATAGCCTAATTGCATTTAAATCTACTTTAAAAGGCTTAAAAAAATTACTGCTGAATGAAGAAAAATTAAATGCCGATCTTGAAAATAATTGGGCCGTAGTGGCAGAAGCCATTCAAACTATCTTAAGAAGGGAAGGATATAAAAACCCATATGAAGCTTTAAAAGGCCTTACCCGCACAAACGAAAGAATTAATAAAAAGAGTATCTCAGATTTTATCGAAACCCTGGAAGTACATGAAAATGTTAAAGATGAAATGAGGAAAATCACTCCGCAGAATTATACAGGCATCTAAAAAGAAAGGTCCGGCAAATGCCGGACCTTTTTTGTTTTATTATTCTCCCAACATTATCTGGCAACTTCCATAGTATCAGCAGGGATTTCTACAGGTTCCGTATTTTGATGACTGTCCATAAAAACATCTCCAATAGCGCTAAGGCCTTCCACATTTAAATCTCCTTCTTTCATACTTTTCATCAGCTTAAGAAGTTCGCCGGGATTCATATTTTCTCCTAAAAGCCTGGCCACACCCACTCCTTTAGAAGTATCGTAGCCATATACAATCAATTCATCTATAGCATCTTCGTCTCCTGTGAAGTAAACTTCAGCCTTGCGGTCCCCTGATCCGTACTTTATCAATAACTGGTATTTTTCATCCTTGAGAATCTCCTCCAATTTGGCCATTTCAGTTTCAATGTCAGCGTTGCCCTTTTTAACTGGATAAGCCAAGAGGTTTATTTTTTTTACCGTTTGTAAAGTCGCCCGTTGTTCTTCATCTAAGGACCCACTATTGGTGAACATATTTGCCGGTACATCTAAAGCAAGAAATTCTTTGTTTTGCTGATTTTCCACATAATATTCCTGAAGCGAAGTTTCGTTATTACAGGCAAAGATGAAAGAAAACACAGCAAAACCGAAGATTATTTTTAAAGCTTTCATATTCTATTATTTATTATTTACATTTTTTAATTCCTCTGCTCCCGGAACTTTAAGGTCTGAAGCTAACTTTGAAAGCTGGGACAAGTCTATTTCCCCGGTAATTTTTAGAATAACCGAAATTGGATCTCCGTCATTCATGCCCTCCATAAACATAAAAAGTTCACTTACTGAAGTATCATTTTTCCCCGGCCTGGAATAAAATTTGATATTTTTCCCATCCTCGGTTACCCTCATTAACTGCTCCAGAGAACCTTTCTGCAAATAAGCATTTACATCTTTGCCCATTTGAGTCTGCACCATTTTATCCTTAGTAGTGAACATTCTAATCTCCTTAAGGTTTTCTATAAGGCGAAGATATTGCTGTGCTTCAGGATCATTATCACTTAGATCAAGATCTGCAAGCATTTTAAACATTTTGCTGGTCATTACCACTCCGTCAACACCTTTCATCCCGTCATATTTATCAAAGGACTGCGCAGGCAATATCATTGGGCTGAAAGCCATTATTATTAATAAGGCAATTGTTTTCATAATTTATTTATTTAAGATTGATGTATTTATTTGCGGTTTTATTAAATTCTTTTATATATACAAGCTCTTCTTTTCCTTCATTCATGTAACCGGAAACCATAAGCAAGGTTTGTTTCGCCTGATTGTAGGCCATTTCCTGTTCACTGGTCATTCCCATTTTGTTTAGACCGGAATTATTATCTTTTTCCTGGTAAATAAAAATACCTATGGCAAGAACTATAGTTGCCGCAATAGACATCCAGAGATAATTTTTCTTTTGGGATTTCCCAACAGGTGGTATCTCTCTATGAAAAGTTTCGGTTTTAGCTGCAGCGGTATAGTTGAACATCCAGCCATAAGGCTCCAGGTGGGCAGGCACATCATGATGGCTAAAATAATTCTTTATTTGCTGCTCTTCAGCAAGAGAAGTTTTCCCCTCTTCATATTTTTTAATTAATTTTTCAACTTTTCCTAATTCCATATTCATGCTTCTTAGTTAAACTCTCTCTTATCTTTTTTCTGGCCCGGGACAATGCTACTCTTATAGCGGTTTGCTCCATATTCATTATTTCAGAAATTTCTTCAAATTCGTATTGTTCCACGTCTCTTAACTGAAAGACCATCTGTTGTTGTTCTGGCAACTGCCTGATGATTTTTTCAACCCAGGTTAGTTCATCCCTTATTTCTGTTTCTTTATGTACAGAAACAGATCCACTCTCATAATTTTGATGAACAATTCGCAAATTGTTATTATACTTCAGCTTCAGCTGGTCCAGACAATAATTTTTAGTTACCGTCATCGTATAAGCTTCAGGATTGGAATACTGCCTGATCTTTTTCCTGCGGTTCCACAATTTGAGAATTACTTCCTGTGTGGCATCCTCGGCTGCTTCCTTTGAGGTGAGCATCCTAAGGGCCATCCTATACATTTTATCCTTCACAGGATTAATTATCTGTAAGAATTCCTGATGTGTCATACTAATTTTGGTCGGTGGTAAACACTCTTACATCTTTACGACGATTATCAACTATATTTGTTACAGGAAATTTTTAAATACCGTTAATCTGTTTACTTTTAGCAACTTCAAACCAAATCTTTTTATGAGAATATATAACTTTTTAATGATTTTCATTCTTGGCGGATTCTTGCTTACTTCCTGCTCCAAAGATCAAGACGATGAAATC
Organism: Autumnicola musiva; assembly: GCF_031846585.1. Taxonomy (NCBI): domain Bacteria; kingdom Pseudomonadati; phylum Bacteroidota; class Flavobacteriia; order Flavobacteriales; family Flavobacteriaceae; genus Autumnicola; species Autumnicola musiva. The sequence goes on along the minus strand of NZ_JAVRHK010000015.1, from coordinate 9,670 downwards.
CAAAATGCAAGCGTCCTGGAAATCAAGAAATTTGTCTACAGGGGTATGAACGAGATTTATTTATATAAAGATCAAATCCCTCAACTGGCAGATATTTACTTCAGCAATAATAGTGATTTTGAGGAATTTCTTAACAACTACAGCAGTCCTGAAGATCTATTCTATGATGGATTAGTGGCAGATGAAGATCGCTTCAGCTATATCACTTCAGATTATATTGCCCTGGAAAACAGTTTTAGCGGAATAATCAAAACCACAGGTGTAGATTACCGGCTTTACAGTTTTTCTAATTCTAACGAACTTTTCGGGATAGTACGATATGTGATTCCCAATAGCAATGCTGAGGGAAAAGATATTCGAAGAGGTGATCTTTTTACAAAAATTAACGGGGAAGATCTAACAAGAGATAATTATATTTCTTTGCTAAACAGCGATGAAATTACGTTTCACCTTGCTACCTTAAATAATAATAACATTTCGGAAACTTCAGAAACGGTAACTATTAATACCGAAACACTAACTGAAAATCCTATTCTTATTTCTAAAACTTTAGATGTAGGCGGAATGATGATAGGTTATATAATGTACAATAGCTTTATTGCCGATTTTGACAGCCAGATGAATGCTGCTTTTTCACAACTAAAGGCAGAAGGAATTTCAAAACTTATTCTTGATCTAAGATACAACGGGGGCGGCAGCGTAAGAACAGCTACACGGCTGGCCAGTATGATTACCGGCCAGTATAATGGTGAAATTTTTTCTAAGGAACAGTGGAATGATACTTATCAGGCTTATTTTGAGACCGAAGATTCTGAATCCCTATACAACAGGTTTACTGATGAAATAAATGATGGAGAAGCCATAAGTAGCCTTAATCTAAATGACCTTTATATAATTACCTCTTCTTCCTCGGCTTCAGCCAGTGAACTGGTACTAAACGGGCTTAAACCTTATATTGATGTAGTACAGGTAGGCGATACCACCACAGGTAAATCACAGGCCTCTGTTACTCTATACGATAGTCCAAATTATAACAGACCCGGCGCCAACCCGGGCCATACCTATGCCATTCAACCACTTGTCCTGGAATCGGTTAATGCTGAAGATGTTTCCGTGCCTTTTAATGGTATTATTCCTGATGTGGCTATTGAAGAAGACATTTCTAATCTTGGCGTTTTAGGAGAACCATCAGAACCATTGCTTTCAGCTGCTTTGGATGTAATAAGCGGAATGAGAAGGTTTTATACTAAAGCTGAAATTCATCAAGGCTTAAGGGAGATTAGTGAATCTGGGGCCAAAAAACCAAATTACCAGAGAATGTACATAGATAAGGTTCCCATGGTTTCTGAATAAAAAACTTCAGCACAGCATAAAATACTATTTTCAAATAATTCATTGGAGAAATAAGTCTTTCTGCGAATAAATTTTAATTCAATCATCCGTTTGCAGTAAGCTGATTTTTAGTAAATTCAATGAAATTATACCAGAAATGAAAATCATAAAACTTTTTCCGCTGGAGCACCGTTCTGCCCTTCAAATAGGTGTTTCTTTCATTTATGACCTGGAAATGAAAAATCATCTTATGGCTCTTCCGGGAATAAAATGGAGTTCCACAAAGAAAGTTTTTTATTTTCCTTACAGTGAAGATGCCATAACAATTTTAAGGAAACATTTACGCGGCACCGGATGGTATGTGGATTTCTCGGCTATAGATGAAAACGAATTCAATAAGAGAACCTTAAAGCATCCTAACCTAAAGGCAGAACACCAGGCAATTTTAGAAAAATTCGATTCTTATCTGCGGGGAAAAAGATATAGTGAAAGTACGGTGAAAACCTATTATAGTTTTTTACTAAAGTTCCTGAAGTTTCATAATGCTCCCCTTGCGCAATTAAATAACCGGAATATTGAAATGTTCATGGAACAGGTAATTGCCAGAAAAAATTATTCAATCAGCACCCACAGGCAATGTGTAAGCGCTTTTAAACATTTTGTTGAACTATTTGGTTTTACAGAGATATGCCTCGAAAAGATTTCCCGACCTAAGAAAAGCAGAATTTTGCCACGTGTGCTTTCTCAAAAAGAAGTAATTAATCTTCTTATTGCCACCAGAAACCTTAAACATCGCATGGTTTTGGCAATTATCTATTCTTCAGGATTGCGAATTGGAGAACTGCTTAAATTACGATTACATGATATAGATATAGACCGAAGACAGATTTTTATCTCACAGGCGAAGGGAAGAAAAGACCGATACGTGGGAATGGCTGAAACTTTTATTCCCATTCTTCTTAATTACCTGAAGACCTATCAACCGGTACAACGTTTGGTAGAAGGTAAGGCAGGAGAGCCTTACAGTGCTTCATCAGTAAGATTTTTCCTGAAAGAATCCTGCCGCAGGGCGGGAATTGTTAAGCGGGTGACACCTCACACCCTGCGTCATTCGTATGCAACTCATATGCTGGAGCATGGAGTAGGATTAAGGCATATACAAGAATTGCTGGGACATTCCAAACCGGAAACTACTATGATCTATACCCATGTCACTCAGCAAGACCTACTTCAAATCACCAGTCCGTTAGACACAGCGGTATCACAATTATTAAAATCTGGTAAAGAAGAAGAAAACCTGCGTTTATCCCGAAAATAAATCTGCTAAACGTGTATATTTGATATGATATAACGAGTTCTATGCAATTTTTTCAGAAAGATTTCTACTAAAAAGTTCTACTTATGAGAACTTTACTTATCTTTGTTTTAGATTCATATTAAATGAAGAGAATAGTTGCAAAAAGTACATTACGAGAATTCTGGCAAAAACATTCTGATTCAGAACAGCATTTGAAAACCTGGTACGAAACAGCAAAAAGTTCGAATTGGATTTCTCCAAATAATATAAAGAAAACGTATGTAAATGCTAGCATTCTAAAAGATAGCAGAGTTGTTTTCAACATTAAAGGAAACTCATACAGATTAGTAGTAAAATTTAACTACGATAGACAATGGGCCTTTATAAGATTTGTAGGAACGCACCCTGATTATGATAAAATAGATGCTAACACAATTTGAAAATTAGAGCTATGAAAATTAAACCTATAAAAAGCGAAAAAGATTACGAGAAAACTTTAGAAAGACTAGAAGTGATATTTGACGCTCCAATTAATTCTAAAGAGGGCGACGAAGCGGAGATTCTTTCTATGATGATTGATAATTATGAAAATGAGCACTATCCAATTGAGGCTCCAGATCCAATAGAAGCTATAAAAATTAGGATGGAAGAAATGAATCTAAAACAAAAGGATTTAGTTGGTGTCATTGGAGGGAAAAGTAGAGTTTCAGAAATTTTAAATAAAAAGAAAAGATTAACGGTAGATATGATTAGAGAGCTTGAGAGAATATTACATATTTCTGCTTCTGTATTAGTAACTAATTACCAATTGACTAAGTAAAAAAACGGCATAGAACAACGTTTAATCGCCAATAGACGGTAGCGCTAGAAAGAAAATAATTATCTTGACCAACAAACTAATTCTAAGCCGACAAATACGCGTCCCTTACTCCGCCAACTGGCGATAACCGTAACCGTTGTAGCCAATGCGGACATTGAGCATTCAGGTTAAAAACCAAATTTCTTAAAAAGAAAGTTCTCAAGTTCAAATTCATAATTTATCTTGCAACAGCTAGATAAGTTTAAATTCAATGAATAAATCAGTTTTCGAAATTTCAAAAATGGATTGTCCTTCAGAAGAAAATCTGATTAGGATGAAATTAGATGAAATCTCTAACATTAAAAATCTCGATTTCGATATTCCAAATAGAAAATTAACGGTATTTCATGAGGGTGGAATTCAATCTATAGAAGAATCATTAAGCGGACTAAAATTAGGAACTAAAAAAATTAAAACGGAACAAACGGACCAAACTGAATTCGAAGAAAATTCTCAACAAAAAAAATTACTCTGGTCTGTACTAATAATAAATTTTGCATTTTTTATCATAGAAATGACAAGTGGCTTAATCTCAAAATCTATGGGATTAGTTGCAGATAGTTTAGATATGCTGGCAGATTCTTTTGTATATGGAATTAGTCTTTTCGCTGTAGGAGGTTCAATAGTAAAAAAGAAAAAAATAGCCAATTTAGCTGGTTACTTCCAAATTTTATTAGCGCTAATTGGATTTGCAGAAGTTCTAAGAAGATTTTTTGGAAATGAAAAACTTCCGGATTTTTCAACAATGATAATTGTTTCAATTTTAGCATTGATTGCAAATGGTATATGTTTATACCTACTTCAAAAATCAAAAAGTAAAAAAGAAGCTCATATGAAAGCAAGTATGATCTTCACGTCAAATGACATTATAATTAATACGGGAGTAATAATCGCAGCCTTACTAGTCAACTGGTTAAATTCAAGTACGCCTGATCTAATTATTGGAACAATTGTATTCATTATTGTAATCCAAGGTGCTATAAGAATTTTAAAAATTGGTAGGTAGCCGCACTGGCAACAACAACGGTTCATCGCCAATAAGCGGTGGCGTTAAAAAGAAAATAATTAACTTGACCAACAAACTAATACTAAGCCGACAAATCCGCGTCCCTTACTCCGCCAACTGGCGATAACCGAAACCGTTAGCCCTAATATGAGAACAACAATAATTTTAATATCATTTTTAGTAGTAACTATTAAAAGTATAGCATGTAGTTGCGATACTCCAAAACCCGCCATTGAATTTTACGAATCAAAATACGTTTTTGAAGGAGAAGTCATTGATAAAGTATATGCATCAGATTCATTGACTAATACAATAACATTTGAAATAAGCAGACATTATAAAAATGGAGACAATGCAAAACAGATAAAATTCCAACTAAACTCAAAAGCAGAAGTAACTGGGCTATACTCTTCATGTTACTGGACTGCAAATAAAGGAGAAAAGTGGTTAGTTTATGCAAAGGAAATAGATGGTGAATTAAAATTCAATTTTTATTGTTCAAACAGTAAACCATTAGGTAGATTAAAAATTTCTTCAACAGAACAAAAAGTGTTGAATAATGGAAATAATTTAGACCTTACAAATTATCGATATAACCATTCTGGTGATCCTATTACAAATATCGATTCTCTCGAAAAATTATATGAAAAATATAAATTTGATCCGTCTAATTTTGCTTTTATAACAGTAGATGTTGATGAAAACGGGAGATTAGAAAGAGCAAATTTGGCCCCGAGAAGTAAAAGGAATTTTGAAATAATTGATACTATTTTCGGTATGAATAAGTTTAAAAATGTAAGTCAAAAGCCTAGATCTGATTTTGAAGAAATAGCTGTAGAAATTACCAATAAAATTGAAACCTGTGAAAAATATTATTTTTTAGATTTAAAAGAACCTGTCAAATATAGAACCGGAATATTAATAGAAGTAAATAAAGATTCGATTCTTAAAATTAGAAAACCAGGCTCATACTAGGGCTAACAACGGTTCATCGCCAATAAGCGGCACCGTTAGAAAGAAAATAATTATCTTGACCAACAAACTAATACTAAGCCGACAAATCCGCGTCCCCTACTCCGCCAACTGGCGATAACCGAGACCGTTCTATGCAATTTTTTCAGAAAGATTTCTACTAAAAAGTTCTACTTATGAGAACTTTACTTATCTTTGTTTTAGATTCATATTAAATGAAGAGAATAGTTGCAAAAAGTACATTACGAGAATTCTGGCAAAAACATTCTGATTCAGAACAGCATTTGAAAACCTGGTACGAAACAGCAAAAAGTTCGAATTGGATTTCTCCAAATAATATAAAGAAAACGTATGTAAATGCTAGCATTCTAAAAGATAGCAGAGTTGTTTTCAACATTAAAGGAAACTCATACAGATTAGTAGTAAAATTTAACTACGATAGACAATGGGCCTTTATAAGATTTGTAGGAACGCACCCTGATTATGATAAAATAGATGCTAACACAATTTGAAAATTAGAGCTATGAAAATTAAACCTATAAAAAGCGAAAAAGATTACGAGAAAACTTTAGAAAGACTAGAAGTGATATTTGACGCTCCAATTAATTCTAAAGAGGGCGACGAAGCGGAGATTCTTTCTATGATGATTGATAATTATGAAAATGAGCACTATCCAATTGAGGCTCCAGATCCAATAGAAGCTATAAAAATTAGGATGGAAGAAATGAATCTAAAACAAAAGGATTTAGTTGGTGTCATTGGAGGGAAAAGTAGAGTTTCAGAAATTTTAAATAAAAAGAAAAGATTAACGGTAGATATGATTAGAGAGCTTGAGAGAATATTACATATTTCTGCTTCTGTATTAGTAACTAATTACCAATTGACTAAGTAAAAAAACGGCATAGAACAACGTTTAATCGCCAATAGACGGTAGCGCTAGAAAGAAAATAATTATCTTGACCAACAAACTAATTCTAAGCCGACAAATACGCGTCCCTTACTCCGCCAACTGGCGATAACCGTAACCGTTACCTCCAATTACTCCGACTAAAAAAACGAAATTTGAACTCAAAAAACTTTAAACAAAAAGTTCTATTCAACATTTGAATTAACCGACTTTCCTGCAAAACAAAATTCAGCTTAAAAATTTAAAACAAAACGCTGCTCCAACTAAATTTAAAATCTGAGCACTCAAAAAAATGAAAAAATCAAGAAAGTAGATAATTACAAAAACCTGCTATTCATAATTTTAACTCCGACTTTTTCTCAATCGGTAAAACTGCAAAAAAGTATCCCAGGAAAGAATAAATTTTCTTTTAATTCTGCTAGCATTCATAATTTTTGATGTTGTAGCGCAGCAATGGTCGGTTTTAGAGCTTACTCAAACGTGTCGTAACAGGAGGTAACAACGGTTCACCGCAAATAACGGGTAGTTAGCTGAAAATTGTTATTTTAGAGACCAATTATTAAAACAATTAATCTGACAAATACTCGTCCCAACTCCCGCAACTTGCGGTAACCGGGACCGTTATGTGCAAGCGGATTTCAACATTATGAAGTACTACTTAGGATCATATTATTTGTATAAAATAGAACCTGCTAATTATGGAACAATTAAAGGTTCTAAAATTTTTACATGCAGTAACTGTATAAATAGATCTTATTTAGATTCATGGTCAATATCGTGGGCAGAAGATGGAAAGAATATTAATGATAATATTAGAAAGGAATTTAAACTTTCAGAACAGCTGATAAATGAAATTCACAATTGGACAGATAATAAATTAGAGAAAAATAAAATTGGTTGGATAAATACATTTTCTGATCTAAAAACAGTTTTAGATTATAAAAAATCATTTTTCAGTGAAGAAAAAGATTTACAAATATTGAGTATTAATTTTCCAGAAACAGAAAAAAATAAAGCTTTAAATATTTTATCACCGACTAATGAAAAATCTGGTGAAATTGGAATTTATCAAAATTTAAAAAAAGAAATTAAAGAGAATACTAAAGAAGAACGACTTGGGTTTGATCTTATTGGAATAGAACCAGGTGGAGATTTTCACTCATTCCATTGTCATGATTTAAAAAATGATCTGATTTCAAAATTTAAAATCGAGATTAACAATAATGGATTGATTCAGGAAAATAAGAATTGGAAAGAAATGGTAAATTACATGAACAAATCTGAAAATGGATTTGAACCAGTCCCTTGGTTTTTTGTTAAAGTAAATCGAGTAAAAACCGCCAGCACATAACAACGGCTCATCGCAAATAACGGGTAGTTAGTTGAAAATTGTTATTTTAGAGACCAATTATTAAAAAAACTAATCCGACTAATCCGCGTTCTTAATCCCGCAACTTGCGATAGCCGGGACCGTTAGCCACAAGCTGAAAAAACGAATGGACAAAGAAAAACCCAGACTTGCAAGATTGACAGCAATCCTAACCCAATTACAATCGAGAAGGATTGTAACCGCAAAGGATATTGCCGAAAAGCATAATGTAAGTATCAGAACGGTTTATCGGGACATCCGAACTCTTGAGAAGTCGGGAATTCCAATCGTGACGGAAGAAGGAAAAGGTTATTCCGTTTTAGAAGGTTATAAACTTCCACCAGTAATGTTTACCCAAGAAGAAGCTAACGCCTTGATAACAGCGGAACAACTAATCATAAAAAATAAAGACCAATCTTTAACTGAACAATACGAAAGTGCAATAACAAAAATCAAATCGGTCTTAAAGTATGACCAAAAGGAAAAAGCGGAATTTCTAACAAACAGAATACAGGTGCACAATAACCGTGAGAATGAAACAACAAGCAATTATCTGATACAACTTCAATCGGCTATATCAAATTATCAAACGATAAAAATTGATTACCTGTCATTGGAAAATAAGCAAAGTCAAAGAGAAATCGAACCGTTTGCACTTTACACTACACAGGACAATTGGGTACTTATCGCCTTTTGCAAATTAAGAAATGATTTTAGAGCGTTCCGTCTTGATTTCATTCAAAAAATGGAAATCTTGGGAATCATTTTGAACCTCATAAAATGACTTTGCAAGAATACCTCGAAAAATGTAGTGAAAAATATAAAAACACCCCTGACATACCTTTGGCACAAGGTCAATCTAAATTTGCATTAAATCATAAAATTTAAAAGAATGCAAACAGTAAAAATTGAACCATTTAACATTATTGAAATCTCGATTAGAACGACAAACGAGAACGGACAGGCAAGCAAAGAGATAGCCTAACTTTGGGGAAATTTAATGTCCGAGAATATTTTAGCAAAAATCCCTAACAAAGTTGATAATGAAATTTATTCACTTTATACGGACTATGAAGACGACCATACAAAACCTTATACGGCAATACTTGGTTGCAAAGTTGAAAATTTGGACAACATTCCCAACGGAATGGTTGGTAAATCATTTAGTGGAGGAACATACACCAAGACAACTGCAAAAGGAGATTTAATGCAAGGATTGGTCGTTAACCAATGGTCTAAAATATTTGAAATGGAATTAGACAGAACCTATGATGCCGATTTTGAGATTTTCGGGGAAAAAGCACAAAATCCTTCTGATGCGGAAGTAGATTTCTATGTAGGTATAAAACAAGAAATGAATGGGTAAACTAACCTTAAAGACAGACCCAAGAGTAAGTGAAGTTTTTGCGAATTATCCCGACTTTGTTCGGGATAATTCGCAAAAACTTCGGGAATTGGTAATAGAAACAGCAGAAGAAACCGAAGGTGTAACTGTTTTGGAAGAAACTTTGAAATGGGGAGAACCCAGTTTTGTTACCAAAAACGGAAGCACTTTACGAATGGATTGGAAAGAAAAAACACCTGACCAATATGCAATGTATTTCCAATGCACAAGCAGGTTGGTTGATACTTTCAGGTTCGTTTTTGACCACAAATTTCAATACGAGGGAAAACGAGCAATCGTTTTTCAGTTAACTCAAAAAATCCCTGAATTGGAACTAAAAGAATGCATAAAAGCATCTTTGATTTATCACAATGTAAAGGAACAGATTACATTGGGAATTTGAGAATTGAATCAAAAAGCCAGTGGCTAACAATGTATATAAAAAATAGGCGAAATAGTAGTAAAATTAAGGCTTTTGGCTTAAATAAAACTTTGTACTTGACCGAAAGTTTCGTGCTTCAAAATCGCCTACTTTTCATATACT